>JAURJF010000004.1 GCA_030832365.1 Candidatus Nanopelagicales bacterium | reverse complement strand
CCGTCGGAGATAAAGAGTAGTTCAGCACTTCCTGCAGATTTGGACTTCAAAAAAGTGATAGCAGAGATAACCTGATTTAGATCTTGCAGTACCAATGCATTTGCCAATGACCCTAGGGCATTTGTCACTGCGCTCTGCCAGCCAGGTTCAACGGTTAATAGCGATGCTAGGCTGCCACGAATTACTATTCCTTGATCATTTGTTAATAGCGCGCCACTTCCATCTTTATGCAGCGTTGCTTGCCGGAGGGCATCAATTTTCGCCTCAGAAGCAGCTCTTGCTCTCTCGGCTAGTGAGAGATCATTTCTTAACTTTTCAAGAGCAGCCTTACTTGCATTTAGTAGAGTCTTTGCTTTCTCAAATTCTGCATCAAGGCCGAGTTCTCCTGCATCAAGACCGGCAATATCACTTTCAAGACGAGCAAATTCAACTTTAGATTCAGAAACTCTTGCATGAGCGCCAGTTAGCGCGCTCTCTAGCCTATTAATTTCAGAGCCTGCGCCATCGATTCGAGATTGGAGAGACTTGATATGTCCCTCTTGTCTGGCAGTTCCCTCTCGATAATCAGCAATTGCTCTCTGGGCTGCTGCTACTCGATCTTCTTCGCCCTTTAAGCGCGCCTCTAATTGAGTAACGCTATTACTTGCTGCAACTAATTCTGCTCGCGCTTTATCAGATGAACCTTGTAGAACAGATTCCTCGCCTCTTAAAACTTTTGCCTCCGCCTCTAGCGCTTCAGGATCTCGCCCTGACGCTCTAGCTTCCTCTGCCTCCTCAGCTAAGAAGCGCGCACGCTCTGATGCTAAGTTCTGAGTTCCTCTTAACTTTTCTTTCTGAGCAGTTAGGCTGTAATAATTATTCTGCGCACTGGCTAACTCTGGTCCTTGAATCGCTGCTATCTGATCTAGCTCAATCTCTCTTTTACGTAATTGATCGAGCTCTTGATCAACTTCACTTCGTCTCTGACGAAGAGCGGTTTCATCAGCAACTTCTAGACTTAGAGTTGAATTAAATGCAATTAAATCATCTGCCAAGATTCTTAGTTTGGCATCTCGCACATCAGCCTGGATCACTGCAGCTTTTTTGGCGACTTCTGCTTGTTTACCAAGTGGGCGGAGTTGTCTTCTTAACTCATTGGTGAGATCTTGAACTCTCGACATATTGCCCTGCATTGAATCTAATTTTCGAAGAGCTTTCTCTTTGCGCTTCCTATGTTTTAATATTCCAGCAGCTTCTTCAATAAATCCTCTTCGCTCCTCAGGATTTGCTGTGAGGATGGCATCAAGTTGTCCCTGGCCAACGATTACATGCATCTCACGTCCGATACCGCTATCGCTTAATAACTCTTGAATATCTAGAAGGCGCGCTGATTCACCATTTATTTGATAATCACTCTGGCCATTTCTAAATAGAGTTCTTGAAATAGTAACTTCGCTAAATTCAATTGGCAGAGCGCCATCTGCGTTATCAATAGTTACTGATACCTCTGCTCGTCCAAGAGGTGCTCGCCCTGAAGTTCCTGCAAAGATGACATCTTCCATCTTTCCGCCGCGCAGGCTCTTTGCTCCCTGCTCACCCATAACCCAAGAGAGGGCATCAACCACATTGCTCTTACCCGAACCATTTGGCCCCACCACGCAGGTGATTCCAGGCTCGAACTTCAAGGTCGTTGGAGCGGCAAAGGACTTAAAGCCCTTTAGGGTCATGCTCTTTAAATACACGGGTAGAACCTATCGGGTGAGCCCGCGCACGCTCGGGTTTTACCCCCGCTTAGGGCTGACTTTTTTTCTAACCTTCTTTTTTCCCGCTTTCTTAAGGGGAGATTTGCTCTGGCATTCTGGACAAAAATGTGATGACCGGTTTGCGAAAGCAATCCTGGCAATCTCTCTGCCACATCTCGAACAGGGCTCATTCTCCTGGCCATATGCCTCAAGCTCAATACCAAAGTATCCACTCTCGCCATTTACATTTATATAGAGCTCATCAAAACTTGTCCCACCTGCCTTCAAGGCTTTCTCCATAACAAATTTAGTTGCATCAAGAAGGCTAGAGATCTCTTGCTCTGATAATTTCTTTGCAAGGCGTTCGGGATGAATCTTTGCGTGCCAGAGCGCTTCATCAGCATAGATATTACCCACCCCGCTAACAACGCCCTGATCAAGAAGTACTCGCTTTATTGCGCTGTTCTTCATACCTATCCGGCTAATTACAGCGTTGCGATTAAATTTGTCGTCAAATAGATCAGGGGCGATACGAGTAAAGGATTGAGGTATCAGCTCTTGGTCTTCCAGGACCAACTTATCAATTGAAATCCAACCAAAGGTTCGTTGATCAACAAATCGAATCTCTTTTCTTCTATCGTCGCAATCAATGCGAACCCGCAGATGTTTCTCATATTGGCTCTGCTTATCTTGGATTAACAACTGACCGCTCATTCCTAGGTGGGCCATAAGCGCAAAATCTCTGTTTAATTCAAACCATAGGAACTTTCCACGCCTCTTAACATTTAATACCTTTGCGCCCTTAATGGCGCTATATGGAGCATAGGTAGAAGATCTATTTCCACCTTTATGAACTACATCAATTTCTCTAATTTTTCTTCCAACAATAAAAGGTTCTAAACCTCGCCTTACAGTTTCAACCTCAGGTAACTCAGGCATAAGCTACTTATTTGATAGCGCTTCAAAAGCAATTCTTGCTGCAACTTGTTCTGCTTCGCGCTTTGATTTGCCATGACCTTGCGGATATGTAATTCCATTAACAATTGCATAGGCGACAAAATCTTTATCGTGATCAGGGCCTGACTCGCTGACCTTATATTCAGGTGGCGACCATCCAGAGGCGGCCACAATCTCCTGAAGTGCAGTCTTGCCATCAAGACCTGCTCCCCTTGTTACCGCTTCATCAATAGCGCTCTTCATCAGGCGCATAATTATCTCAGCGCTAACATCAAAACCATGATCTAGATAAATTGCACCAACCAGAGCCTCAAAGGCATCTGCCAATATTGAATTCTTATCTCTTCCTCCAGTTACTTCCTCGCCTTTGCCAATCTTTAGCGCTGAACCAAGTTCTAACTCTCTTGCAATACTTGCAAGCGCTCGCATATTTACTATTCCTGAGCGAAGTGGTGAGAGACGGGATTCATCAAGATCTGGAAAGCGCTCATATAGTGCTTCAGTAATTACTAAACCAAGGACGCTATCGCCTAGAAACTCTAAGCGTTCATTTGTTGGAAGACCACCGAATTCATAAGCAAAGGAGCGGTGAGTTAATGCCAGTTCAAGTAACTCTGATTTTACCGAAACTCCAAGCTTTTCGGTCAGAGCCAGACTCAGACTAAACCTCTAGAACTTGACGACGGTTATAGGTGCCGCAGGTAGGACAAGCAGTATGTTGCAACTTAGGTTGCGAACATTGCGGGCAATTTGCAGTAGCTGCAGGTGTTGCTTTCCACTGGCTACGACGAGAACGTGTGCGCGAGCGCGACATCTTTCGCTTTGGTAATGGCACAGTTATTCTCCTTTAAAAAATTACTACCTCAAGATTGAGGGCTAAGTATTGCCCAGCTTCGATATCTTTGCAAAATCACGCCTGTCTAGGGCTTCCAATCAGCCAATCCGCTCCATCTCGGATCGCTCGCCTTATGGGCGTGATCCTTTTCAAGCTCTCGCCACTTAAGGCCGCAGATTGAGCAGAGCCCCAAGCAATCGCTCTGGCAGAGAGGGTTAATTGGCATGGCAAGAATGACTGCATCTCTGATGGGAACTTCAAGGTCTGCAATATCGCCATCTAGGCTAAAGACCTCATCTTCATCTTCTCCCACCTCTTTAACTCTGGAAGAGTAGAGAAAGAGCTCTTGAAATTTCTGATTAACATCAAATTCAATTGGATCTAAACATCGCCCGCACTCTCCCCTGGCATGAGAGATGACTTCGCCAGTGAGCAAAACTCCGCCATCTACGGATTCTGCTTTAAAGGAAATATCTAGCGGTTCTGACTTTGGAATTTCAAGTAGGGCAATGCCTATCGCTTGCGGGGCGTTAAATTCCAGGTGATATTGGCGAAACTCTCCAGCTCTTCTTGGAAGTTCATGGAAATTAACTTTAAATGGTGATTCAAGCTTGGAGTTCATGCAATTACTACTCTGCTAGTTGAGAGAGTACATCTTTATCGCTAGCGCCAGCCAATCTTTCTCGTCCTCGATTAACTGCCTCTAGCGTCTTATTTAAAATCACTTCAAGGGTTGCAAGACGTGAATCAATATAGGCATCAACTTCTTCGCGCTCTTTCTCAACTTTTGAGTGCGCCTCATCAATTAATCTTGCAGACTCCTCCCTTGCAGCTGCGACAATTGCAGTCTGCTCAACCATTCGAGCAACTTCTTCTCTAGCATGAGCAATTAACTGCTCAGCGCTCTGTCTGCCCTCTTCAATTATTGTCTCTCTACTTCCGAGTAGCCTCTGCGCATTTGAGAGATCTTTTGGAAGAGCTTGATTTATCTCCTCTAGCAGTTCCAACATCTCGCCACGATGAACTACACAAGAGGCTGATAATGGAACTGAGCGAGCTTCATTGACCATAGTTATGGCAGATTGGAGTTTCTCTATTGCTTCCATTTTATGACCTTCCTGATTGCGAACTTGGCGAAGAAGAATCTTTTGCTTTTCTAATCAATTCACTTAAAACTCCTGCAGGAACCAGCTTTGAAACATCCCCACCATAGCGGGCGATCTCTCTAACTAGAGATGATGATAGGAAGGAATAAGCAGGTTTGGTTGCCATAAGCAGAGTGTCAACGCCCTTTAATTGCAGATTCATCTGAGCCATCTGAAGTTCGTAGTCAAAATCACTTACTGCGCGCAGCCCCTTAACTATGGCATCAACTTTATTCTCTCGACAGTAGTCAACTAATAGACCACTCCACATATCAACCTTTACATTCGGTAGATGCTTAACGCAATCTCTTGCTAGAACTATCCGCTCCTCTATAGTAAAAAGACTGCTCTTTGAGTTATTTACCAGGACAGCAATTACTACCTCATCGAATAGATGGCTGGCACGCTCAATAACATCGAGGTGTCCATTAGTTATTGGGTCAAAGGAGCCCGGACATACTGCTTTCTTCACGGGGCAACGCTAACACGAATCGCTAAATGCGCTATTGCCTAGGTTCGCCGTAGTAAATGCTGGCTGCGCCATACTTTCGCACCTTCAACTCAGCTAAGCCTTGGGGCCATGAGAAGGGTTTCGTTTTTGAATCGCGCTCAACTGCAACTATTGAAGAACTCTTCAGAAACCCATTGCTAGCAAGTGATAACAATATTTTCTCAACATCGCTATTTGGCAAGTCATATGGTGGATCGATAAAAACAATATCAAAGGCGATATCGGCTCCTTTATCTAAATACTTACCTGCAGACATTGTTATGACGGAGGCAGAACCAATGCCGGGAATTTTTTCAAGCAATTCAAAATTACTTCGAGTAACAGTAGTTGCCTTCTCCTCATTATCTACTGCAACTACTACTCCAGCTCCACGTGAGAGCGCTTCACAAGAGACTGCTCCTGAGCCAGCGTAGAGATCAAGAAAGTTTGCATCACTAAGAGAACCAAACTCAGACTCAAGAGTTGAAAAGAGGGCCTCTCTTGCTCGATCAGAGGTTGGACGAACTTGGGAGATTGGTGAATTAATATTTCTTCCCTTTGCAAGACCGGCAATTATTCTCATTTAGCGTTTCTCCAAATAGGCGGCTCGTTCTTCTTGTCTTAACTTCTCCACAGCTTTAGCAAGTTCTGGGTTTGCAGCAAGCGTTGGATCTTGGCTAAGCAGATTCTCCGCTACTAGGCGCGCTTGAGCAATTAACTCCTCATCTCTAATAACTCTTAGAAGCCGTAGGTGAGATCTTGCTCCAGATTGGGCGCTTCCCAAGACATCACCCTCGCTGCGCTCTTGTAGATCAAGACGGCTTAATTCAAAGCCATCAGTCGTTGCAGCAACAGCTCTTAACCTAGCCATTGCAGGTGAATCTTCACTAGCTGATGAAACAAATAAACAGAGCCCAGGAGAAACGCCGCGTCCGATACGACCACGGAGCTGATGAAGTTGTGAAACGCCAAATCTCTCAGCATTCATAATGATCATCATCGTGGCATTTGCAACATCAACGCCAACTTCAATCACAGTAGTAGTAACTAGAACATCTAACTCATGGCGAACAAAGGCTTGCATTACCGCCTCTTTCTCTTCAGAAGGTAGGCGGCCATGAAGCTTTCCTACCCTTAATTCTTTCATTACATCGCCTGTGAGCATGGGATAGAGCTCCTCAACTGAGCTCATCGCAAGCTTTAGCGAAGAGCTATCCTCTTCATCAATTAAATTCTTTGCAAGGATTAACTCATCAGGGGTAAGCCCAAATCTCTGCAGATCTGATTCATCATCTGCTGAAATTCTAGGAGCAACTACATAAACCTGATTTGTATTACTAACTTCTTCGCAAGCTCTCTGCCAAGCACGAGTTAGATGATCTGGTTTGCTGGATTGTGAAACGACATGAGTGGTGATGGGAGATCTGCCAAGTGGCATATCTTTAAGAGTTGATACATCTAAATCTCCAAAGATTGTCATAGCCACAGTTCTTGGAATTGGAGTTGCAGTCATTACAAGTACATGGGCAGGCTCTCGCGCCTTATCTCGAAGCGCATCTCTCTGCTCTACTCCAAATCGATGTTGTTCATCAATGACAATAAGACCAAGATCTTTGAAATTTACACTCTCACCTAATAGCGCATGGGTGCCAATTGTTATTCCAGCTTGTCCAGATGAAATAGCTGCCAGCACTTCTCGTCGCTGCGCTTGCGCAGTTGATCCAGTTAGGAGGCGAATCTGAATTCCTCTCTCATCTCCCCCAATCATTCCCTCCTCTGCTAACTCCCCAAGCAGTGATAAAAAGTTTCGATAGTGCTGCTGGGCTAATACTTCAGTTGGCGCAAGAAGAGCTGCCTGACCACCTGAGTCCACCACAGAGAGCATCGCGCGTAGCGCAATAATTGTTTTTCCAGAACCTACATCTCCTTGCAAGAGACGATACATCGGATGATCGCTAGAGAGATCCTTAACTATCTCGCTCCAAACTTGATTCTGTCCTGCAGTTAGTTCAAAGGGAAGTCTCTTATCAAAAGCTGCTAATACTCCATATTTTATTGGCGCACGTGAGGTTGTCTTTGCCGCTCTTACTTCATATCTTCTTAAGACCAAAAATAACTGCATTAATAGCGCCTCATCAAAGGTTAAGCGCTGGCGTGCCAGCTCTGCGCTCTCAGCGCTATCTGGCTGATGAACCTGTCTAAAGGCCTCGGAAATCTTTGGATAATTAAATTCTGAGAGTAACTCTTCAGGAAGATACTCTGCGATTTCATTTAGCCCATCAAGTGCCAAGCGAACACATTTAGCAATTTTCCATGAGGGCATCTTTGCTGTGGCTGGATAAACTGGAAGAAACTTTCCTGCAAAATCACCAATTGCCTGATCTACATCATCGCCTTCAGGAATTAGTAAGTAATCCGGATGAGCTAACTGACGTTTTCCTTTAAACAATCCAACTTTTCCCGCAAATAAACCCTGTCTTCCTGGGCGCAGTTCTTTCTCGCGCCAGGCTTGATTAAAGAAAGTTAGCGTTAATTTTGCTCGACCATCGGTAACTACAGTTTCAAGAATTGCGCTCTTTCTGCCTGGAATTCTCTTGACCTTACTACTTTCCACCTTGGCAAAGATTGTTACCTCCTCGCCTTCAATCAAGCTCTCGATATCGGTAAGTTCGCCGCGAATTACATATCTCCTGGGATAGTGACGCAGGAGATCTGAGATTGTTTTAAGGCCTAAATTCTCATCTAAGACCTCTGCTGTTCTATCGCCAAGTATTGAAAGCAGTGATGAATCCAGACTTGCCATGCTTCATTCTCTCAGGTGGAGGTGATAAGCCTTAGGCCTTCTTTGCTCGCCAAGTAGGAAAATTTCTCGCATAAATTGGGGCGTAATTGGCGAAAGAGGCGCCTTTGCGGCTAATCTTGCGCCCGTAAGTAACCAAGCTCTATCAGGGGCAAATCCAAGGAGTAGTAACGTGGCAGCTGTATGCGATATCTGTGGCAAGGGACCAAGCTTTGGTAACAATGTCTCTCACTCAAAGCGCCGTACTCGCCGCCGTTGGAATCCAAATATTCAAAGAGTTCGCACGTTAATTAATGGATATTCCAAGCGCAAGAACGTCTGCACCTCCTGCCTTAAGGCTGGCAAAGTTCTCCGCTAATTAAATTTGGTCTACCAACTATGTTGGTATCCCCGCTTGATATCAGCTCTAACTCCATCTAGATAAAGCCCTTCACCTTTTATTACCTGCCCTATCTCAAGAAATCCGAAGTCTTGCCCCTGGCTACTTCCAAGAAGTAAATGATCCTCTCCGCCATATAGCGCATTTTCTAGGGCGCTCTCTATAGATCCGCTCGCGCTTTCAAGTTCGCTAAATTCTGGAGAATTAATTAGCTGCTCAACCCTTATATCTATTCCAACTCCACTTGCTGCAGCGATGCGCGATGCATCAAGCACAAGACCATCACTAGTATCGATTGCAGATGATAAGTGCTCATAACTCTTTCGATATTTATCGTAATCTAAATCAGGTGCTAGATGAGCCAAGCGAGCCCTATTAGCAGCAGCGCTCTGATTATCACTAGAACTCTTTAGCAGCGAAAGACCGGCTGCTGAAAATCCAGGAAGATTTGAAATAAAGAGCTTATCTCCAACTTTTGCGCCGCTTCGAAGTATTGGCCGCTTAACTCTTCCAACTGCGCTAATCGAAATTACAACTTCATTTGATCTACTTAAATCTCCACCAATTACTTTAACTCCAACTCTCTGGCACTCTGCCTTAATGCCCTGAGCTAGCTCAATTACCTGATCTGCAAATCTGGCTGGAAATGCTAGAGCTACTAAGAAATATTCAGGCCAGGCGCCCATAGCGCAGATATCTGCCAAGTTTGCTGCGCTAACTTTTCGACCAACTTGCATAGCGCTACTCCAAGCAAAGTTAAAGTGAATTCCCTCAACTGCCATATCGCTAGCAAGAACGGTTAGCTCGCTTCGCGCGCCAAGAACTGCGCCATCATCGCCATTTCCAACGATCAGAGCTGAATCGCTCTGGCCATAATCAAAGATGGCGCGCACATTCTTTAATACTTCATCTTCGCGCAAGGCCCACTCCCTCAAGAATTGATACTTACGCAGGCTAGCCTAGATGCGCTAACCTCTCACCACATAACAAGTAAGAGATTAAGAGTGCAGCGTCCAACGGGGCGACTCAGGCTTATCTCGTCTTTTAAAGGATGGTTAACGATGTCGATCCAGGCATATATCTTGATTCAGAGTGAAGTAGGCAAGGCTGCCAGCGTTACTAAGGCGGTTAACGCCATAGCTGGAGTAACTATTGCCGAGAGCGTCACAGGTCCTTATGACGTGATCATGAGGGCTGAAGCATCAAGTATGGAAGATCTGGGAAGAAGCATTCTTGCAAAAGTTCAAGCAGTTCCTGGAATCACAAGAACTCTAACCTGCCCGGTTGCAATACTTTAAATTACTTCCTAGCGAATTACGTTTCGCTGCCTACTCAAAGCGCTATCAAGCAAGATTGTAATTAGCTGGCTATAGCTCTTGCCCGTTTTCTCCCAGAGCGCTGGAAAAACCGAAGTTGGAGTAAAGCCTGGCATCGTATTTAGCTCATTGATAATAATCTGATTATCTTCACTTAAAAAGAAATCAACTCTAGCAAGCCCCTCACAGCCAAGTGCTTCAAAAGCGGTAATAGCTGCTTGGCTAATGGCGCTAGCAATTGGCTCCGCAAGATTTGCTGGAATATCAAAGGTAGTTGAACCATCAAGGTATTTGGCTTCAAAGTCATAGAACTCATGAGGTGGATGAACTCTTACCTCGCCTAAAACTGAAGCTGTCGCAACTGAATCTATCTGCAGCACTGCGCACTCAATCTCACGACCTACCACAGCTGCTTCAACTAAAACTCTTGGGTCATAATTAAAAGCATCTTCAAGTGCTGCACTTATTTCCGACTCATCTCTTACTTTTGAAGTTCCTCTACTAGAACCACTTCGAGCAGGCTTTATAAAGATAGGAAAACCTAGGGCTCTAATCTTTGCAATCTCAAGATCTTTGGACTTATTCCAATTATCTTGATGGACCGTAATTCCATCGGCAACTTTTAGGCCAAAGTCGGCATAAATTGGCTTAGCAAAACTCTTATCCATAGCAACTGCTGAGGCTAAAACTCCTGAGCCAACATAGGCAATGCCTGCCATCTCAAATAACCCCTGAATCGTTCCATCTTCTCCATATGCTCCATGTAGAAGGGGAAAGGCAATATCAATTCCTAAATCGCTACCCTTACTATCTTTAATTCCATGAATATCAACAATTAACTTCTCGCCACCTTCTGGCACATAGGAGAGTCCATCACTGCCTCTTTCAAAGTCACTCTGGCGCATATCAATCCAAGTGCCGCTTTGGGTGATACCAATAAGTATTGGTTCAAACTTTGACCTATCAATTGCAGCCAATACTCCACTTGCAGAGATACAAGAGATGGGATGCTCACTACTTCGCCCGCCTGCGATTATTGCGACGCGTATTTTATTCATGCGTGATCAATCTCCGCTCCGGTTTGAATCTTCATTAAGTTAAGAAATGCCTGCTGCGGGCTAATCTTACTTGTAACCACATCACAGACAGCCTCCATAATCGGGGCTTCAACTCCGACTAGATGAGCAAGTTCAACTAGAGCCTGGGCTGTAGTTAACCCCTCGGCAGTTGATGAGATCGCTCTCTGGGCTTGCTCAACTGAACCGCTTCTTCCTAAAGCTTCTCCGAATGTGCGATTGCGTGAGAGCGGTGATCCACATGTGGCTAAGAGATCGCCAACGCCAGCAAGTCCAACAAAAGTTAATGGCGCAGCTCCTCTAGCAATTGCTAACCTAGTTAGTTCATTTAGCCCCCTAGTGATAACAAGTGCTTGAGTATTTTCTCCAAATCCCATTCCAATTGACATACCAACTGCTATCGCAATCACATTTTTAGCAGCGCTTGCTAATTCACAGCCAATAACATCATTGGAGGTATAGACGCGAAAATATGGCGCGTTAAAAGCTTTTGCTGTTAACTCTGCTACTTCTTGATTAGTTGAAGCAGCAACTGCTCCTGCAGGCTGTCTTAAAATCACTTCGCGAGCCAGATTGGGCCCAGTTAATACTGAAATCATTGAGCTATCTCGACCAAGGACCTGGCTAATGACCTCACTCATACGAAGTTGAGTGGAGATCTCAATACCCTTAAGGGTTGAAACTATTGCTATATCGCTAGAAATTAAGCCTTGCCAACGCAGCAAATTCTCTCTTAAAGATTGTGAGGGAATAGCTAGGACTATGAGTTCGGCGCCATCTAGCGCTCTTTCTATTTCGCGCGTTGCAGATAACCCATCTGGCAAGAGATGTTCAAAGAGAGCAGAGCTATTACTATATTTAGTATTGATCTCATCTACTACTTCTTTATTTCTCCCCCAGATAATTACTTCGTTTCCAGCATCGATAAGAACTTGAGCCAATGTGCTTCCCCATTGGCCAGAACCAAGAACTGCAACCTTCACTAGCTCTTTGCCTTCTTTGCCTTCTTGAAATTGCCAATTCTTGGAAGATCAGAGCTCTTAGGATCAAAGCGAATTGCAGGAGCTTTCTGCCCTCTTAATATTTCAAGTAGCTCAGTGATCCGATCCATGATGTGCTCTGCCGCTTGCTCTACCGCCTCTAAATCATCACTCTTTCCCTGCCAGGTAGATAGATCAACTGCAGGCCCCATAAGAATTGAAACTTTACTTCTAGGAAAAAGCTTTAGCCTTTTACTATATGGTGGCAAAACTTTCTCTGGCCCCCAAGATGCGCAGGGAATAACGGGAGCGCCAGTAATAAGAGCAAGGCGAGCAACTCCAGTCTTTGCCTTCATCGGCCATAAATTCTCATCGCGAGTTAGCGTTCCTTCAGGATAAACGCCAAGTAGATGTCCTGCCTTTAATACGGCAATTGCATGCTCTAAACCTTTAACTGCATCCTTTGATTCACGACTTACTGGAATCTGTCCTGCTCCTCTAATAACTCTGCCGATAATAGGAATTCGAAATACAGATTCTTTTCCGAGGTATCTCGGGGCCCGACCATTGTTATAGAGAAAGTGAGTGAAGGTAAGTGGATCTACATATGAGAGATGATTACAAACAACTATCGCTGCCCCACTCTTTGGCAGGTGCTGAGTGCCTCTCCAATCTTTCTTTATTGTCGAGTTGAGGATTGGCTTTATTACTGCTGCCCCAAAACGAAACCAAGGATTAACCCCTAGCGGATCTCCTTGAGGCGGAAGATAAGAAATCTCAGGCCGCACGACGCTCATGGCCATAGCCTAGAAGAGAAAAAAATAAAGGCCACACCCTTAGGCGTGGCCTTTATCAGAAAAGATACTTATCTCCTCTTGCCCTTCTTCTTTGCGACCTTCTTCTTAGCAACCTTCTTAGCGGCTTTCTTTACTACTTTCTTAGCCACTGGCTTTACTACTGGAGCTGGCTTTGGAGCTGGCGCTAATTTACGAGCTCCAGCAACAATCTCCTTGAGAGCCTTTGCAGGAAGGAAGCGAACTTTCTTGCTTGCCTTAATTTGGATCGTTTCGCCGGTGAAAGGATTGCGTCCCTTACGAGCCTTACGATCAACTTTCTTAAACTTACCAAAGTCGTTGATTGTTACATCTTCGCCTCTGTGAATGTTGCGCACGATTGAATCGAAGACGATTTCAACAGCGTGTGCCGACTCTTTCTTGCTTCCGTTGAAGTGAGGAGCCAACGAAGCAATGAACTGGGTCTTGTTCATTTAATCCCCTTATTTACGCGTGAAGTTAAGCGTTTGCTTAACCTGTTGATTAATTTACGCAAGAAAATCAAGGTTTTCGCGCATCACAGGCGGTGTGTCGCAATAAATTAATTGCTGCCAACTATGAAAAAACGCAATTTTTATGTGTAAAAAACTCTCAATTCAAGGTTGAGAGTCGCGCAAAAGCACTACTTATGACAAGACCGGAAGTGTTTTTGGCTTGTATTTGGCGCGTTTTTCTTCAAAATTCTCAACTTCATCAATTTTTCTAAGCGTTAAACCGATGTCATCAAGGCCCTCCATCAAGCGCCAACGCGTGTAATCATCTAAATCAAAGGAAATTGCTTGATTTTTATAGGAAACTAAACGGGTATCAAGATCTACCTTTATCTGAAGTGATGGCTCTTCTTCGATAGCGCTCCAGAGATCTTCAACATCGCTCTGGCCAAGAATTACCGTCAATAGACCTGCTTTTAGTGAATTTCCGCGGAAGATATCGGCAAAGCGAGATGAGATCACTACTTTAAATCCATAGTTCTGAAGCGCCCAGACGGCATGCTCTCTTGAAGATCCAGTGCCAAAATCAGCTCCAGCTACCAAAATACTAGCCTTACTGTATTCCGCCTTATTTAACACAAATTCAGGATCACTTCTCCAAGCAGCAAATAGACCATCCTCAAAGCCTGAGCGAGTGACTCGTTTTAGATAGACCGCAGGAATTATCTGATCAGTATCAACATTGCTCCTCTTTAGCGGAAGAGCAGAGCCGGTATGAGAAATAAACTTTTCCATTGTTATCTCCGTTATAAATCTGCCGGCGATGAGAGGGTTCCGCGAATCGCTGTGGCAGCAGCAACTAAGGGGCTAACTAGGTGGGTTCTTCCACCTTTTCCTTGTCTTCCTTCAAAATTTCTATTACTCGTCGAAGCTGATCTCTCCCCTGGAGCTAATTGATCAGGGTTCATTCCAAGGCACATCGAACATCCTGCGCTTCGCCACTCTGCTCCAGCTTCTAAAAAGAGCTTATCTAAACCTTCTGCCTCTGCCTGTAATCTGACTCGAGCAGAGCCAGGAACAACCATCATTCGAATATCAGAGGCGACTTTCTTTCCCTTAATAATTTCTGCCGCTGCTCTTAGATCCTCAATTCGACCATTGGTGCAGGAGCCGAGAAAAACAGTATCAATCTTTATCTTTTTCATCGGGGTTCCAGCTTTAAGATCCATATAGACCAGTGCGCGCTCAGCTGCGCTAACCTCTTCTGGATCTGTGAAATCTTGCGGACTTGGAATTACGCCATCAAGGGCTATTCCCTGTCCAGGATTAGTTCCCCAAGTAACAAATGGCGATAGTTGATCTGCATCAAGGGTTATCTCTTTATCAAATTTTGCATCGCTATCACTTTTTAGTCCGCTCCAATAGGCAAGTGCTCTCTGCCAATCCTCACCCTTTGGTGCATGCGGACGATCCTTTAGATAAGCAAAGGTAGTTTCATCAGGGGCGATAAGTCCTGCTCTCGCGCCAGCCTCAATCGACATATTACAAATTGTCATTCGAGCCTCCATAGAGAGCGCTCGAATGGCACTTCCACGATATTCAAGAATGTATCCCTGTCCGCCGCCAGTTCCTATTTTTGCAATGATGGCAAGAATTATGTCTTTACTTGTTACTCCAGGTTTTAGGCTTCCCTCAACATTTATTGCCATCGTCTTTGGTCTACTTAATGGAAGAGTCTGGGTAGCAAGAACATGTTCAACTTCGCTTGTTCCAATTCCAAAGGCAAGAGCGCCAAAAGCGCCATGGGTTGAGGTATGTGAATCGCCGCAGACAATGGTCATTCCAGGTTGAGTTAGACCTAATTGCGGCCCAACAACATGGACAATTCCCTGCTCAACATCTCCAAGTGAGTGAAGTCTTATGCCAAATTCCTGACAATTCTTACGTAAGGTATCAACTTGCAGCCTTGAAACTGGATCAGCAATTGGCTTATCGATATTAAGAGTCGGCACATTATGATCTTCAGTAGCTATAGTTAAATCAGGCCTTCTAACTGCTCTATTTGCAAGGCGAAGGCCATCAAAGGCTTGCGGGCTTGTTACTTCATGAATTAAATGAAGATCGATATAGAGTAAATCTGGTTCCCCGCTAGCGCTTCTTACTAGATGGTCATCCCAGACTTTTTCTGCCAGTGTCTTAGCCATGCTTGTCTCTTCCAGCTCCCTTACTACTTGCTTCTCAAATGATGAGATGGCAATATTGGATTATGGACAAAAAGAATAGCGGAGTTGGCGTCTTAGATAAAGCGGTAAAGATCCTCTCTGTTCTTGAATCTGGTCCCCACTCCTTAAGCGAGCTTGTTGCCGCTACCAAAATCTCTCGCCCAACGGCCCATCGCCTAGCGGTGGCTCTAGAACATCACCGCCTGCTATCACGCGATTTAACTGGGCGCTTTGTCCTTGGAGTAAGAGCGGGAGAGCTTGCAGCCTCAGCAGGTGAGGATCGCTTACTTGCCGCAGCAAATCCAGCGCTTATCGCTCTTCGCGATGCGACAGGTGAGAGCGCTCAGCTCTATCGCCGCCAAGGTGAGATGAGAATCTGCGTTGCAGCAGCTGAGCGTTTATCAGGACTTCGAGATTCAGTTCCAATTGGCGCCGCTCTAACTATGAGCGCCGGCTCTGCTGCCCAAATACTTCTTGCCTGGGAAGATGCAGAAAAATTACATCGCGGATTAACTGGAGCAAGATTTAATGCTGCAGCACTTGCTGCGGTGCGAAGACGTGGATGGGCGCAGAGCGTTGGAGAGAGAGAAGCTGGTGTGGCCTCGATATCAGCTCCAGTACGAGGTCCAAATAATCGAGTAATTGCTGCAGTAAGTATTAGTGGTCCCATTGAGAGACTTGGAAGACAGCCAGGTCGAATCCATGCTGCAGCTTTAGTTGCAACGGCCGATCGCCTTAGTGAATATATTTCAAAGAAGAATTAATACCTGGTAGCTCCGAGGGGATTCGAACCCCCGTAGCTGGCTTGAGAAGCCAGAGTCCTGGGCCACTAGACGACGGAGCCAGATTTATCTTCTTAACTAAAAAGTTCTATTAAGTTTTTTTCCGCTGGGGTACCAGGACTCGAACCTAGACAAGCTGAACCAGAATCAGCTGGGCTGCCAATTACCCCATACCCCAAAGCATTTACTCTCACTAGAAAACTTAAGCAAAGCTTTTCACTCAACTTCTCTTGTAAGAGGGGATTAAGAATACCTTGAATTTTCCGCTCTAAGAAACTGCTGCTTTTAGACGGCTAATACAGCGCTGCTTTCCTAGTAGCTCCATTGATTCAAAAAGCGGTGGAGATATATGGCTTCCGGTTACTGCGATTCGAACTGGCGAGAAGGCAAGGCGTGGCTTAAGAGCCATCTGATCAATTAGGGCCTCGCGTAATTTCGCCTCAATAGCGCCATGGCTCCAATCATCTACTCCCTGCAAAACCTCTAAAGACTTAGCAATTACAGCCTTTGCCTGCTCATTTGATAGGGCTGCGCTAGCTTCTTGATCGAAGAAAAGCTCGTCTGTAAATAAGAATTTAAGCATGGCGCTAACTTCATTCATTCTAGCAATCCGCTCTTGAATTATAGGAAGTGCTTGACGAAGAACTGTTAACTCCTCATCTTTGCCGCTGACCACCCCATCTTTAAGAAGGAAAGGCAGAGCCCTTGATAAGAAGTCATCGAGGGTTAATTTCCTAATCTTCTCGCCATTTATTGCTTCAAGCTTTTTCATATCAAATCTAGCTGGCGAACTATTAACTCGCTCCAATACAAATAGTTCTACTAACTCACTCATCGAGATATCTTCGCGATCATCACCGGGTGACCAACCAAGAAGTGCTAGGTAATTACATATTGCCTCAGGTAAGAATCCTGACTCTCGATACCAAGCAATGGAAACCTCGCCATTACGCTTTGATAGCTTGGCATTATCTTGACCCATGACAAATGGAAGGTGAGCAAAGATTGGAAACTCATCTGTTTTAACTCCCATTGCTTGATAGACCCGAATCTGTCTTGGGGTTGATGAGAGTAAATCCTCTCCCCTGAGTACATGGGTAATCTTCATCAAGACATCATCAACTGCGACAGCTAGGGTATAAAGCGGAGAACCATCAGCGCGCATCAAGACAAAATCTGGAACATACTTATGTTCAAAACTAACTTCACCTCTGATTAAATCGTTAAAGGTAGTTTCTCCATCTGGCATCCGCATGCGAACTACCGGAGCTCTACCTTGGCCAATAAATGCTTCGATTTCACCACTTGTTAGCTCGCGACATTTACCGTCATAGCCTGGAGCTTGGTTTAATTCCCTCTGTTTATCGCGTCTCTTCTCTAGCTCCTCAGTTGAGCAGTAGCAATGGTAGGCATCGCCATTTTTAATGAAAATATCAGCCCAATGCTTGTAAACATCTAGCCTCTGGGATTGCAGATATGGACCATGTTCTCCCCCAACTTCAGGGCCCTCATCCCAATCAATTCCTAGCCACTTAAGGGTCTCGATAGCGCGAGCAATATATTCATCAGTGACTCTCTCGCGATCTGTATCTTCAACTCGAAAAATCAATTTTCCGGAGCAATGTCTGGCATAGGCCCATGCAAATAGCGCAGTTCTAATATTTCCTACATGAAGATCTCCCGTGGGAGATGGAGCAAAGCGTGTTCTAACCTCACGAGTCGATGAATTAGCCACGGCTACTTACCTTATTTCTTAGCGTGCCAAGACCTTCAATAGAGATGCTTACCTCACCTGATGGATTCATCGGACCAATTCCTGATGGAGTTCCGGTAAGAATTACATCTCCAGGAAGTAGCGTCATAACTTTGGTGACAAACTCGATAATAAATGGCACATCAAAGACCATATCTGAAAGCTTTGCACTCTGTTTGAGCTCGCCATCGACGTGAGCTGTAATTAATTGATCGCCCGGGATAAATTCAGTATCAATCCATGGTCCAAGAGGGCAGAAAGTATCAAAGCCCTTCGCTCTACTCCACTGTCCATCTTTCTTCTGCAGATCTCTAGCAGTGACATCATTAGCAAGGGTGTAGCCAAAGATCACATCATTTACCTTTTCCCTTGGCACTTCCTTACAGATTTTTGAGATAACAACTGCTAATTCTGCTTCATGATCTATTCGCTCACTTGTATCTGGCCATTGAATCAAATCCTCTGGGCCAATTACTGAAGTATTTGGTTTGATAAAAATTATTGGCTCAGCTGGCACTTCCCCGCCCATCTCAGCTGCATGATCGGCATAGTTTTTTCCAACACAGACCACTTTGCTTCTTGGTATTACTGGGGCAAGGAGCTTGACTTCATTAAGTGCAAAGACTTCCTCTTGCTTAAAGATCCCGGCATAGAGTGGGTCGCTAGCGATTGCAGTAATGTTCATATCATCTTCCAAGAGACCAAAATGGGGATCGCTACCTAGCTTTGAGCCGGCAGGTGGAGAGAATCTAACAATGCGCATTAGCTAACTCTAAACCTCTTTATTAGGAAGTAGATCAGCTGGGCGCTCAACTAGAAATGTTGCGATTCGATGTCTTCTTCCAATTGGACGCTCGGCAGTGACAACCCAACCTTTTAGCGTAAGTGTGCTTCCAGGGATAGGAACTCTTCCTAGGCTTTTGGCTACATATCCACCAATTGTGTCTACATCTTCTTTCTCATCTTCGCTTAATTCAAATTCGAGTTTATCTGCTAGATCCTCTAGATGAAGTCTTGCCGAAACTCTAACTTGAGTACTACTTACCCATTCAAACTCTTCTACATCATCATCATATTCATCTGCAATCTCGCCAACAATCTCTTCCAAAATATCTTCGATGGTAATCAGACCAGCAGTTCCGCCATATTCATCAACCACCATTGCGAGGTGAATCTGATCTCTCTGCATCTCCTTTAATAACTCTGATGCGGTCTTAGTCTCTGGAACAAATGTTGCCCCTCTAATGTGCTGGCTAACTAACTCAGTTAACTCAGCCTCGCGATATTCATGAGTTCTTCTCGCTAAATCTTTGACATAGGCAATACCCAGAATTTCATCAAGATTTTCACCAATCACCGGAATTCTGGTAAACCCAGAGCGAAGAGCTAATGAGAGACCCTGTCTTAAGTTCTTGCTTCCCTCAATCCAGACCATCTCTGTTCTTGGAACCATTAGCTCTCTAACTAAGGTATCGCCCAATTCAAAGACTGAGTGGATCATCTCGTGCTCTGACTCTTCAACTAATCCACGCTCATGCGCCTGATCCACCAAATCACGTAGCTCTGCCTCATTGGTAAATGGCCCAGATTTAAATCCTTTGCCAGGCGTAATGGCATTTCCAATAGCAATTAATAGCGCAGTTAGTGGACCTAAGATTTTTGACATAACAACTGCAACCACGCAGGCCGGAATAATCCAGCGGTCAGCATTTTGTTTTGCCAAAGTCCTTGGACCAACCCCGACAACTACATAGGAGAGAACGACCATGGCAGCTACTGCGATAAACATCGCTAAAGCAATTGGCTCAAATAAAACAATAAAAGCTTGTGCAACAATGACTGTTGCTGTTAATTCAGATGCTTTTCTTACAAACAAAATTACATTTAAGTAGCGGGCCGGCTCCTTTATAACCCTTGCCACCCAAGCAGCTGATTTAGATGACTTTACCTCTAGCTCTTCGACAAATACTCGAGAGATGGAGTTAATTGCAGACTCGGATCCAGCTAAAAATCCGGCAAAGAGTAAGAGGGCAACTACTGATAGAACTTCAGTAAGGCTCACCGTTTAGCTCTCCATTCAACTAGGTATTTATCCTGCAAGGCGAACATAACTTCTTTCTCATCTGCTTTCATGTGGTCATATCCTAAAAGATGGAGAACTCCATGGACTGTAAGCAATTCTAATTCATCCTGGAGGCTGGAATTAACCTTAAGCGCATTCTTATTGGCATATGTTGGGCAGAGAGCTATATCTCCTAGCATTGCAGGCCCAAGAGTAGCTGAATTTGGTTTTACTTCATCCATAGGAAATGCCAGAACATCAGTTGGTCCATCTTCTTCCATCCAGCGTAGGTGAAGTGCGCTCATCTCTTCTTCATCTAGCAAGGAGATGTTTAACTCTGAATCAGGATGAACTCCTTGGGCCAAAATAGTGAATTGAGCAATTGATTTAAGGCGCTCTAAATCACATTTAGAATCAGTTAGATTACTAAGTTCTATATTCATTTCGCACTTTACCTAATGGTCTTAAGTAAGTTAGCGATCACTCCTTAGCGAACGTGGCTTATTCTCTCGTCTATCCGTCCTATTTCCAGCAACTAAATTATCAAAACGTCCATAGGCATCAACAATTTCACTTACCAATCTATGTCTAACTACATCCTCTGAAGTTAAATCCATAAAAGAAATATCATCAATTCCCTCTAAAATATCTCGTACAATCTTTAATCCCGAATCCTGATGGCTTGGAAGATCTATCTGGGTGACATCTCCTGTGATGACCATCTTTGAAGAAAATCCAAGTCTGGTCAAAAACATCTTCATCTGCTCAGGGGAGGTGTTCTGGGCCTCATCCAAGATGATAAATGAATCGTTAAGAGTTCGTCCCCTCATATAGGCAAGAGGAGCAACTTCAATAGTCCCTGATGACATTAAGCGAGGAATTGCCTCAGGATCTAGCATGTCATGGAGGGCATCAAAGAGGGGGCGAAGATATGGATCAATTTTTTCATGGAGGGTTCCTGGCAAGAAACCAAGTCTCTCCCCCGCTTCAACTGCAGGCCGGGTAAGAATAATTCTATTTACCTGTTTAGATTGAAGTGATTGAACAGCCTTTGCCATCGCAAGATAAGTCTTACCGGTTCCCGCAGGCCCAATTCCAAAGGTGACAGTGTTTTTATCTATCGCATCTACATAGCGCTTCTGATTTGAAGTCTTAGGCCTAATTGTCTTGCCACGATTACTTAATATATTTAAAGTCAATACTTCAGCGGGAGAGCTTCCATCATTAATCATCGCTATTGAGCGTCTAACAGCGTCATCACTTAATGGCTGTCCAGTTCGAATAACGGTTAGAAAACTTTGAATTAGCTGCTTTACTCGCTCGCATCCTTGGGTACTTCCACGAAGAATCACTTCATTTCCTCTAACGGTAATTGCCACATCATGAAATGCGCTCTCAATTGCTTTGATGTAGGAATCATTTGGTCCAATTATTGAGACGCTGGAGACATCGCTAGGTAGCGTTAGAGTGATTCGATCCATTACGCCAATACTATCCAGGGGGCCAGCTCAGCGCACGACCACCGAGAAGATGCAGGTGAGCGTGAAATACGCTTTGGCCGCCATCGACGCCGGTATTAAAGACGCTTCGATAGCCATTTAACTCACGTTCTTTGGCAATGCTTTCAGCCATCTCAAAGCACTCAATTAAAACTTCTGGATTTGCAAGGGTTAACTCAGCAGCATTCTCAGAGTGGATCTTTGGAATTATCAATACATGAGTTGGCGCCGCAGGATTGATGTCATTAAATGCTAAAACATTATCGCTCTGCCTAACAATGTCGGCAGGAATCTCGCCGCTAACTATTGCGCAAAAGAGACATTTCATGGGTTATCTCTACCAGATTCCAAGGCCAGTTTGAACTGCAGCAAGAGCGGCTGCTCCCGCGTGAGCTGAGCGAAAGATTGGAAGTCCCATTGCTACCGAGAGAGCTCCTCGCTCTAAAAAGGCTGCAACCTCTTCATCGCTAATTCCACCTTCAGGCCCAATTATTAATAGGACTCTAGTTAGTTGCTTATCTATCTGAGCTTTAGATAGCAGATCAGATAACTTTCCTCCATCAGATTCGTGAAAGAGAAGTGTTAAATCAAAATCTGATAAGACTTCACTTGCGTTAATACCGTTTTGCAGTGTTGCGATCTTTGGATACCAAGCTCTCCTTGATTGCTTAGTAGATTCCCTTGCCCAACTACGCCACTTATCTAGCGAGTCTTGCTCATCTTTAAATTGCCCAATGGAGCGATTGGCGCTCCAAGGAATAATCTCATCAACTCCAGCCTCTGTTAATAACTCTATTGTTTCTCGCGCTCTATCGCCTTTCGTTAAGGCCTGCATAACAGTGAGCCAAATTTTAGAGGCAGGAAAGTCTTGAACCGTTAACACCTTTGCAGAAAAGAATCTCTTGGTAATTGAGGTAACTTCAACGCTGACTCTGCGCCCCTTGCCATCGGTTAAAGCAATAATCTCATTGACCTTTATCCTTGTTACATTGATCGCATGGTGGGCTTCATCGCCTGAAACAAATAGCTCACCTTTATCTGGCAGCTCATCAACGATAAATACTGGAAGCATTAGTTTCTAAATGCTTCTTTGAACTTACCAAATAAGCCAGCGCTACCCTGACCATCTTCCTTATTTGATTTCATCTTATTTGAACTCTTATCTTCACTACGCAATTTGGCAAATTCCTTCAATAGGTCGCTCTCTTTTTTAGATAACTTACTAGGAACTTCAACGCTAACATGGGCATAGAGATCTCCCCTGCCGCCGCCGCGCAACTTGGTCATACCCTTTGCTTTTACTGCAATCACATCACCGCTTTGAGTTCCAGGCTTTATCTCGATATTAATTTCACCATCTAGAGTTTCAATAACCATCTCACTTCCAAGGGCTGCTGATGTCATTGGAACTGAGACTGCGATATGTAGGTTATCGCCATCGCGAAGCAAATACTCATGTTCTTCAACAATCATCTCTACATATAAATCTCCTGCAGGCCCTCCTCCTGCGCCAACCTCGCCCTGACCAGAGAGTTGCATGCGATTTCCAGTCTCAACTCCAGCTGGAATTTTCACTGAAACGCTTCTACGCGCCCTTACTCGACCATCTCCAGAACATTCGGTGCAGGCCTGCGGGATTACAGTTCCAAAACCTTGGCAGGTTCCACATGGCCTTGATGTCATAACTTGGCCGATAAATGATCTAGTAACTTGTTGAATCTCGCCTCGTCCCCGGCAAATGTCACATGTGCTCGGAGAAGTTCCTGGCGCGCAGCCATCTCCACCACATTTAGTGCAGATAATCGCCGTTTCAACTCCAATCTCACGTTCGGTTCCAAAACATGCTTCAGCCAATGTTATTGTCGTTCTAATTAATGCATCTTGACCCTGACGAGTTCTAGCTCTTGGCCCTCTTGGATTTCCGCCGCCACCAAAGAAGGCATCCATAATGTCGCTAAACCCACCGAAGCCGCCACCAAAGCCAGCAAAATTATCGCCACCACGATCATAATTACTACGTTTTTCAGGATCACTTAAAATTTCATAGGCAGCAGTAATTTCTTTAAAGCGATCTTGCACTTTAGGATCTGGATTAACATCAGGATGAAGTTCGCGAGCTAATTTGCGATAGCTCTTCTTTATCTCATCTTGTGAGGCATTTCTCTCAACGCCTAGAGCTTTATATAGATCACTCATTACTGACTATCCACCAAAAATCTACCAACATATCTAGCAACTGCGTTGACTGCAGACATTGAAGATGAGTAATCCATTCTTGTTGGACCAATGATTCCAAGGGCTCCAAGTGAATTACCATCTATTCCATAACCCATTGAAACCAAGCTGGTGCGCTGTAATCCACTCTCTGACTGCTCAGTTCCTATTCGAACTCTCATCGTATCTCCAGCATCACTTAATAGCCTTAGTAAAACTACTTGCTCCTCTAGCGCCTCTAATACTCCATGAATCTCTGCCGATGACTCACTATTTGATCTGGCTAAATTAGCTGCGCCTGCCAAGACAACTTTCTCCTCAGGTCTTTCAATAGCCATCTCTATCAAGTTTGAAATTATCAGAGCAGTTGAAGTTCTCTCATTCTTGCCAAAGTGGGCCAAGATAGCCTCAAGGTCCTGGCCAACATCTGACATTGCTTTGCCAACGACTGCGGCATTTAATCTCTGTCGCAGATCTGCCAGGAGAGGATCACTTAACTCATAGGGAAGCTCAAGTACTCGCTGCTCAACTCGGCCAGTTGTAGTAATTAGCACAAGCATCAAGCGAGATGGAGTTAGGAGAACCAATTCGATATGCCTTACTCGAGATTTGGTAAGCAGTGGGTACTGAACAACTGCAACCTGCTTTGTCACTTGCGCCAGGAGGCGCACTGTTCTCATCACAATGTCATCTAGATCATTAGCGCCTTCTAGAAATGTTTCTATGGCTCGACGCTCTGCGCTTGATAGAGGTTTAACTGTTGCAATTTTATCTACAAATAAACGGTATCCCTTATCAGTTGGAATTCTTCCGGCGCTGGTATGTGGTTGAGTAATTAACCCTGCGCTTTCAAGAATCGACATCTCATTTCGAATAGTTGCAGAAGAAATTCCTAGAGCGCTCTTTTCTGAAATTATTTTAGAGCCGACTGGCTCCTCTGTAGCCACATACTCCTCAACGATGGCTCTTAAAATTTCAAGCTGCCTACTCTCCATCTCCTAGCGATTCTCCTTCATTCTCATTAAAGCGTAGCAATTCCTAAGGTGGCCAAAATAATTAGTAACATCGCAGGAAATCCGGTCCGAATCTTATTAGCTCTAAAGTGAAAGAATATTGCTCCGGCCATTACAAACCAGATAATCGCATATCCATAGAGTTTTAAATCTGAGTTATCAAGAGCAAAGCCAATAACCAAGGATGAGGAGGCTAGGGTTTCAAATATTCCAACTAGCCTTGCAAGTCCATCTGGAAAACCCACATCTCTAGTTCCAGAGAGTCCAGCGCTGCTGCCACTTGCTTTTGATAGACCTGCGATGAGAAAAATCAGGGCTAATAGGAGGGTAATAACAGTATGCATAGTGGCCATAAGGCAAAGTTACTACAAGACTAACTCGCGCACGATTTTATCGGCAATCAAGCGCCCATCTCTGCTTAATACCAATCGCATATCTTGCCAACTAGCACTATCTAGAAAACCAGAGCTAAGAAATTCTTCAGCCTTAGCGATCTGTGCAGAGCTCAAGTGATTATGCTGAATTCCCTCCCGCCTTCTGATTTGTAGCATGATGAATTCATCAGAGAGATTCTCTGCTGTCAATATCTCATGGCTTAACTCTGGGCTCTGGCCTTGCAAGATTTTCTCCTGATAAGAACTTGGATGTTTAACATTCCACCAACGCTTGCCATTTAAGTAGGAGTGAGCTCCTGCTCCTACTCCCCACCAAAATGAACCATCCCAGTAGGCGATGTTATGGCGACATTGCCCGCCAGGTTTACTCCAATTACTTAACTCATACCAATTAAATCCTGCTGCCTCAAATAGTTGATCGGCAAGTAAATACTTATCAGCGCTCTGATCATCTGGAGGCATTGTTAGTTCGCCGCGATTAATTTGAGCCGCTAGCTTTGTGCCCTTCTCAACGATTAAGGCATAAGCGCTAATGTGATCGATATCTAGCGCGAGGGCATACTCCAAACTCCTGCGCCAATCATCGATAGTTTCACCAGGTGAGCCATAGATTAAATCCACGCTTACATGTTCAAAACCAGCAGCTCTAACCATTGAAACTGCGCGTCCAACGCTTTCAGGGTTATGAGTGCGATCTAGAACTTTTAGCACTGAGCCAACTGCAGATTGCATTCCCATGGAAATTCGTGTTGCCCCAGCGCTTTTAATCTCATCTAGGAACTCTTGAGTGAGTGAGTCAGGATTTGCCTCGAGTGTTATCTCAATATCTTTATCTAGAGTAAATCTGCCTCTAATGGCTTCAATTACTCTGGCTAATTGCGCCGCCGGTAGAAGTGATGGCGTTCCTCCCCCAAAGAAGATTGTGGGGATAGTTGCAGATCCAACTACTTGAGCGGCCATCTCAATCTCTTTTATCGCTGAATCAATGTAGGAAGATGAGAGAGAGTCTAAATCTCCGCTCTTTAACTCACTTGGGGTGTAGGTATTAAAATCACAGTAACCGCATCTTTTAGCGCAGTAAGGGATGTGAATATAGAAGGAGAGCCGCTGGCTCACGCTACTTCTTCACCTTTCCGCTCTCTTCATCAGCATTAGTTGAAAGCGCAGCGATGAATGCCTCCTGTGGGACTTCAACTCTTCCCACCATCTTCATTCGCTTCTTTCCCTCTTTCTGCTTCTCTAAGAGTTTGCGCTTACGAGAAATATCTCCGCCATAACACTTTGCTAAAACATCTTTACGGATAGCGCGAATTGTTTCGCGGGCAATGATTTTGGCTCCGATAGCTGCCTGAATGGGAACTTCAAATTGCTGCCTTGGAATTAGCTCTCTAAGCTTTGAGGTCATCATTACCCCATAGGTATATGCCTTATCTCGGTGAACGATAGAGCTAAAGGCATCAACAGTTTCTCCTTGAAGCAAGATATCAACTTTTACCAAATCTCCCTCAGTCTCACCTATTGGTTCATAATCAAGTGAGGCATAACCCTTAGTTCTTGACTTTAAATGATCGAAGAAATCAAAGACAATTTCGGCAAGTGGCAAGGTGTAACGAATTTCAACACGATCTTCAGAGAGATAATCCATGCCATTTAGGGCCCCTCTTCTCTGCTGACAAAGCTCCATAATCGTTCCAATAAAGTCAGTTGGGGAGAGAATTGTTGCCTTAACTATTGGCTCTCTAACCTGAGCTACTTTTCCATTGGGATATTCACTTGGATTGGTAACAATTAACTCTTGCCCAGTATCAGTTGTAACTGTGTAGACCACATTCGGGGCAGTTGAGATCAGGGTTAGATCAAACTCTCGCTCAAGGCGCTCTCTAACAATTTCCATATGGAGAAGTCCTAGGAAGCCACATCTAAATCCAAAGCCAAGAGCTGCAGAGTTTTCTGGTTCATAAACTAAAGCTGCATCATTTAGCTGCAATTTATCTAGCGCATCGCGAAGTAGTGGATATTGATCGCCATCAATTGGAAACAGGCCTGAGAAAACCATTGGTTTTGGGTCTTTA
>JAURJF010000049.1 GCA_030832365.1 Candidatus Nanopelagicales bacterium | reverse complement strand
TTTAATCCAGGTTTTCACTTAGCTTTAGATTTAGAGAATATGTTATTGGTCTCTGAATCAATTGCTCGCTCAGCACTTGCAAGACAGGAGTCTAGAGGCGGGCATACTCGCGATGATTATCCAAAGCTGGATCCAAATTGGCGCACTATTAATCATTTAAGTAAATGGAGCGGTAAGCAGGTTGAAATTGATCCTGCCAAATCACAGATGCTTCCTGCCGAGCTAATTGAGGTATTTGAGATGGATGAGCTAAAGAAGTATTACACTGAAGCAGAGCTTGCGAAGGGTGGCAACTAATGTCTCGTAAAGTAAAGCTACGTATCTGGCGCGGTGATGCCAAAGAAGGCAAGTTAGAAGATGTCAGCGTTGAGGCCAATGAGGGCGAAGTAGTTCTTGATGTGATTCATCGAGTCCAAGGAACACAGATGCCAGATTTAGCGGTTCGTTGGAATTGTAAAGCCGGCAAATGCGGCTCATGTTCTATGGAAATTAATGGAAAACCTCGCCTTGCCTGCATGACGCGCATGAATACATTTGCAGAAGATGAAACGATAACTGTCACTCCACTTAGAGCTTTTCCAGTAATACGCGACTTAGTCACCGATGTTTCCTATAACTATAGAAAAGCGATGGAGATTCCATCTTTTGCTGCGCCAGAGGATTTAAAGCCTGGTGAATACCGGATGGCTCAAGTTGATGTGGAGCGAAGCCAAGAGTTCCGTAAATGTATTGAATGCTTCCTCTGCCAAGACACTTGCCATGTTATTCGCGATCATGAGGAGAATAAAAAGTCTTTTGCTGGCCCACGTTTCTTTATTCGTATTGCAGAGCTTGATATGCATCCACTTGATCGACTTCGTAACCGTAAACAAAAAGCTCAAGAAGAGCATGGTCTTGGAATGTGTAACATCACTAAGTGCTGTACTGAAGTTTGCCCAGAACATATCAAGATTACCGATAACGCCATTATTCCAATGAAGGAGCGAGTAGTGGATGTGAAATATGATCCAATTCGCTGGCTTGGTTCAAAGATTCGCAAGCGCGAAGGAATAGTTTAATGAACTTAGTCAAGCGCTGGGTGATACTGGCGCTTGCTTTCTGGTTAACAACTTTTATTGTTTCAGGAATAGAGATCGAAGATGGCGCTTGGAATTACTTCTGGGTAGCGGCTCTTTTTGGAGTAGTTAATACATTTCTTGGTGGCTTATTAAAGCTATTTACACTTCCTGCAGTGATACTAACCTTTGGCCTCTTTGTATTTGTAATTAATGCAGCAATGTTGACATTGGTAGATCGCTGGAGTGATGTTTTAACAATTGATAAATTCACATCAGCTCTAATAGGAGCCTTGATTATTAGCCTTATTTCAGGCTTTACAAATAAATTAGTTAATAAGGCCTAATTACAAGTAAATTGAAACGCTTACTAGCAGTTGGCCTTGGAGGAGCTCTTGGCTCCCTGATTCGCTATTTAACTGCTTCGAAAGGTGATGAGATATCACTATTTCTAGTAAACATCTTTGGCGTAGCAGTTGCTGGTTTTATTGCCCTTCGCTTATCTACCTCAGAGTTAACTCGCCTCGCCTTAATCCCAGGATTTGCCGCAGGCTTAACCACTTTTTCATCGGTTGCAGTTATTCATGTAGAAGATAGTTCGCTACGCAGTATCGCCTATTTTTTTGGCAGCGTCTTGGTTAGTCTGATGATTCTCCTTGCGATAAAACCAAAGGCGAAGATATGAGAGTTAGCTACTTTCTACTAGGTGCATTTATTGGCGCTCCAGTCAGATATGTAATTGTTGAATACTTAAAGAGCTATCTCAAATTCCCGCTGGGAATATTGCTAGTTAATGTAATTGGCTCTTTTCTACTTGGCTTAATCCTTGAATCAGAGACGAACATCGCCTTTGCCTTGATGGGCTTTTCAGGAGCTCTTACTACCTGGTCTGCTTTTGCTATGGACTTGTTTGAGCAGGCTAAAAGGCGTGAGCAATTGCTCTTTTTACTAAATCTCTTTGGAAATTATGCTTTAGCTCTTCTTGCTGCAGGCATTGGCATCTGGATTGCGCAATAATATGAAGGTGAAAAAAAGCGCACTCCTTCTTATCTTCTCTCTATTGCTCACCTCATGTAGCAGCCAGGAAGAGGTAGCTGCTCCAGAGCTTCCATCAGTTCCAAGTAATTGCGCAGATACAGAGGTTTTAGAATCTATATTGCCAAGAATTGCTGAAGCGAAATACATTGAAACAGAGTGGGAGCCAGCAGAGGGCACAGATTTATATGCTGCCTATAACGCTGGCGGCATTGCTTGCACCTATGGGCTACAAGAAGCCGAAGTTGGAGCAACCATTTTGTGGGCTCCTGATAATAAATCTCTCTTTTCAGAACTAACTCCAAACTGGGTTGGCTTTGGTCAGAAAGAGATCGATCTACCCGGGATAGAAGAAGAAGCTGCTTATTATTTAAGTGAAGGTATTGAGGGTCAGGGCGAGTATCACATCTGGTCAGTTAATTTATTGATAAATGGCTCATGGATTCAGGTTGGAGCAACATTTTTTAATTCACTAGAGAATGCAATCCCAGTAATAAAAGCAGCTATTGATTCACTACAAAGTCCAAAGCAGGCAGAGGCCAAGAAAATTACTGGTTGTTATTTAGCAGAGCTACCTGAAGATCTCTATGTATTTAACGTTCACTATCATGATAACAACACAATCTCGGCAGACTTTTACTCCAGGAATATAAATGGCGAGCCAACTAAGGGATTATTTCTTGGGACTTATACCAATGGGATAGCTCGAGGTTTCTATAGTTTGTCCACTAGTAATGGAACAAGTGAACGCGAACTCTTTTTAAAGGGCGATAAGAGCGGATTTATAACAGCAAGTGCGAAATTAGAAAAAGTAGGAAGTATCGAAAAGTACGTCAGACCTTTGGATATAATTTGGAGTGAGGAAATTAAATACATTCCTGCAGATGAGTGCGAAGCCTTACTTAGAAATTAAAGCTGCCATCCAAGCTTCAACTTCATCTGGATGAGAAGGCATAGCGCTACTTAAGTTCTCACAGCCATCTTTAGTTACTAAAACATCATCCTCAATTCTTACTCCAATTCCTCGATATTCTTCGGGAAATAGCGTGTCATCTGGCTGGATATAAAGTCCTGGCTCAACAGTTAGGATCATTCCTTCTTTCAAAATACCTTCAGTGTGAGCTTCTTTTCTAGCCTTTGCACAATCATGAACATCCATTCCGAGCATATGTCCTGTGCCATGAACTGTCCATCTGCGATGAAGACCTACATCGGGCTTTAGCGATTCTTGCGCTGGAATTGGAAGAACCCCCATCTCTTCAAGCCCTCTAGCAAGAACCTCGCTAGCTGCGATATGAAAGTCACGAAACTTTGCCCCAGGTTTTACCGCCTTCATTCCAGCTTTCTGTGCTTCATATACCAAGGTATAGATCTTGCGCTGGGCTGGAGTAAACCTGCCATTTATTGGAAAAGTTCTAGTGATATCAGCTGTAAATAGAGAGTCCATTTCAACTCCAGCATCAATTAGAAGTAATTCTCCATCACGAAGTTGTCCATCATTTCTAATCCAATGAAGGACGCAGGCATGAGAACCAGCTGCCACGATACTGTCATAACCGAGATCATTTCCTTCATATCTTGCTCTTGTGAAAAAAGCTCCTTCAATTAATCGCTCTCCACGTTTTTTACCGATTGCACTTGGAATTTGTTTAATCATGTCTTCAAAGCCGCGATGGGTAGCATCAATTGCTTTACGCATCTCTAGGATTTCATACTCATCTTTGACTAAACGAGCCTCAGAGACCCATGAAGCAAGTTCTTCATCTCCACTATTTTCTTTTACTCTAGAATCAATGTAATTATCTTCCCCGCGAATAATAAAAGTTTCTCTCTCGCTTGCTAGGAAGTCATCAAGGGAATCAATGTGGCGAACAGTTATGCCATAGACAAGTTCACTTTCAGCTAGAGTCATTCTTCGCCCAATCCAGAACTCTCCATGTCTTGGGTTTCTATAAAACTCATCACTTCTCTCCCGTGGAGATCTAGGATGAATAAATAGGAGACTTTCATGGCTTGAGCCACTTGGTTCTAGAATTAAAATAGAATCAGGAACTGCATCACTTCCACCAATTCCAGTAAGCCAAGAAAATGCGGTGTGAGGTCTAAAGCGATAATCACTATCGTTGCTTCTAACTTTAAATGTGCCAGCAGGAATCACAACTCTTTTTCCTGGAAATGCTTTAGATAGAAGCTCTCTACGTTTGGCAGCAAAGTCTGCAGCACTGCTCTTTTGTAGATTATCTAGAGGAGAGGGAGCCCAACCTTGCTCCATAAACTTCATAAGAGGCTCAGGAGTAGGGATATCGTGGGGGCGAGAGGGAAGTTTTCTTCCCGCCTCTTTATCGAATGTGCTCATAAAGTAAGAGCGTACAGGCTTGATTCCAAGCTTTCATCAAGAGTGAGTAAACTCCCCTAATAACTGGAGACGTCGCATAGCCCGGTCTAGTGCGCCTCACTGCTAATGAGGTTTTCCCGAAAGGGAATCGGAGGTTCAAATCCTCTCGTCTCCGCGTGGCTGAATTTCGAATCGCAATAATTGGTGCTGGCCCTGCCGGCTACTTCGCTGCCCAAGCCCTGCAGAGCGCAGAGATCGATGGGAAAAAATTTGCGATAGATATGATTGAAAAACTTCCAACACCTTGGGGTTTAGTGCGAAGCGGTGTGGCTCCAGATCATCCAAAGATAAAAAGCGTCTCTAAAGTCTTTGAAAAAATTGCCACCCAAGAGGGCTTTCGATTAATTGGCAATGTTGAGCTAGGCAGAGATATTTCTTTAAAAGAGCTGGAAGAAATGTATGACGGAGTAATAATAGCTACTGGTTCAACTGTCGGAAGAAAACTTGGCATTCCAGGCGAGGAGCTAGCAAACTCCATATCTGCTGCTGATTTTGTTCCTTGGTATAACGCCCATCCAGAGTATAAAAACTTAGAGGTAGATTTTAGTGATCAGGTAGCAGTTGTTATTGGCGCAGGAAATGTCGCAATTGATGTGGCAAGAATGCTAGCCCTTAATCCAAAAGAATTAGATTTAACTGATACTGCTCAATACGCTCTAGATAAATTACATAACTCTGCAATCAGAGAGGTGCATTTATTTGGAAGGCGCGGGGCTGAACATGCAGCCTTTACCTCACCTGAACTTCGAGAACTTCCAAAGCTTGAATACACTGATGTCTTCATTGATGAAGGCGAGATAAGCGCAGCTCAGCAAAGAGCTAGTAGCGCAGGTGAGATACCAAAAGATATTAAGGCAAACCTTGAGGCGATGGCTGCTATCGCTACCGCTGATAAAAAGGGAGTAGATCGCAAACTCTCACTTCACTTTTTATCCACTCCACTTGAAATAAAGGGAGAGGGCAGAGTTGAGGAGATCATCTTTAGCCTTAATGAAGTTAAAGATGGACAAGTAGTTCCAACCGGAAAAACCAAATCAATTAAGTGTGGATTAGTCATTAGCGCTATCGGCTATCGATGCCTAGAAATGCCAGGACTTATCTATGAGAGTGGAAAAATCAAAAATACCGATGGCCGTATCGGTGCGAGCAATACCTATGTTGTTGGCTGGGCCAAGAGAGGCCCGTCAGGAGTAATTGGAACAAATAAGAGTGATTCATCTGAGGTTATTAAGTTACTAATCTCAAATCTAACAACTCCAAAAAACAGTCAAGATATTCTTGAGATATTAAGCTCTCGAAATATCACCTATATTTCGCAAAAAGGCTGGGAGCAGATAAATAACGCTGAGATATCAGCTGGTGAAGCCCTTGGAAAACCTCGCGTGAAAATTACTGATCTACAAGAAATGCTAGGCTTCGCAGGCTAATTGCGCCCGTAGCTCAACGGATAGAGCATCTGACTACGGATCAGAAGGTTTGGGGTTCGAATCCCTACGGGCGCGCAAGACGCTTAGTTTGGATTCAATTCCGCTATCAAAACAGCTTGTAGCTGTCTGATGAGTTGTAAGCCGGTTCGATTTGCTGGTTTGTTTGGATGGTTTGTAATGGCAAACCTTCGGCATCCTACGGATCAGAAAGTTGGGACTTGGAATCTTTCTGGGCGCACAAGAATCTCCATTAAATAGTGCAGCTATGCCGTATCGAGACGCATCTCAATCATTGTTGAATTGAGAGCCCGTTACTGCCAGATTTTTACCTGTGGAAATGGGATTTCGATATTTGTCGCATCGAATTTCTCTTTGATTGCCGCTCTAAGGATTCTTGCTATCTGCCAATGTTCGCCCGGAAGGACCTTTATGGCGATACGTATTACTACCGAGCTCTCCCCAAGATCTTGAATACCCCAAATTTCTGGTGCTTCTAAGAACTTTGTGCCGACTCCATCCGTGACGGCTAAAGCATCAAGGACTTCTTGGATTTTTGCTTGCACAAAGGTTATCTCGCTTGCGTACGCCACACCAATGTCAAGAATCACTCGCGACCAACCCTGAGTCTTATTTGCAACTCTTGCTATCTCCCCGTTGGGGAGGTGCCACAATGTCCCATCCAATGAGCGCACACGTGTGCTCTTGAGAGTCATTGATTCAACAGTCCCACTCCCCTCACCAAAATCGATGACATCTCCTACGCCGTATTGATCCTCTGCTAAAACTGAGATGCCAACCAAGAGGTCTTTGACAAAGGCTTGAGCACCAAAACCAATCGCAATGCCTGCAACCCCAGCACCTGCCAACAATGGAGCCAGATTTATACCAAGTCGATCAAGAATCAGGAGTAACACGATTCCTAGGACTACAACGCTCGTGATTGAGTGGGCGAGTTGAATTAAAGTATCTGCTCTCAATGAACGACGCGGTGATTCCTCTACACCATTTCCGTCTGTGCGGAGTGCAACAACCCGTTTGATGAATAATCGAAGCGATCGATTAACTCCGAATCTAATCATTAACCCGAGAACTAAAATCAATAGAATCTGAAGCCCAATGAGAGCAGGTGTTGGAATGTCGATTCCCATATTTACCTCCATAGAATTGAACGCCATCTTACAAGCCCTAGAACAAGAAAAACTACGGATCAGAAGGTTTGGGGTTCGAATCCCTACGGGCGCGCAAGATATATTTCTTAATAGAATCAGTTGACCAGAGCGCCCAGAAAACTAAGAGTGGTTGAAATAACAGCCTTATCGCTCGCTTACGATCGGTATCTAAACCAAATGCATCAATACCATCAATATATTGTCGGATATTTCCAGGGAAGATAAGAATAAAGAAGAGCGCTGTGGCCAATCCAACTTCTCTTCGAAATTTCCA
>JAURJF010000048.1 GCA_030832365.1 Candidatus Nanopelagicales bacterium | reverse complement strand
TAGAACTTCTTGATGAGCTAATCGCAAAGAGAATTTCAGGAAAGCCAACCCAATACTTAATTGGCCATGCTCCATTTAGATATCTCACCTTCCAGGTAGGCCAAGGAGTCTTAATTCCAAGGCCGGAGAGCGAAGCTTTAGTCGATGCTGCTCTTCTAGAAATTGAAAAGATTAATTCAATGCAGAGCCAATCAAGTAAAGCACCTGTAAGCATTGTTGATTTAGGTTCAGGTAGTGGCGCACTCGCAATCTGTATTGCACATGAAGCTGAAAAGAAGAATTGGCCAGTAACCGTTGTTGCTGTTGAAAAATCAGATCAAGCCATTGAGTGGTTAAAGCGAAATATTGCGGCTTTGGATGTCTCAGTTCGCGTTGTCTCTGGTGATGTTTTAGAGGTATTAGAAGGAGTGAAATGTGACATTGTCATTGCAAATCCACCATATGTTCCAGAGGGTGATAACTTGCCAGAGTTAGTCCTTGCAAATGAACCTAAAGAAGCCCTTTTTGGTGGAGGAGATGATGGCCTTGAGATCCCGAGAAGATTTATTAAGGCTGCATCTAGCTTGTTAAAGCCTGGTGGTCTATTAATTATGGAGCACTATGAGAGCCAAGCTCTCCTACTTGAGGCTGAGTTATCAAAGGGCTACTCTCAGATTAATCAGAATCGCGATTTAAATAATCGCCCAAGATGGATTAGCGCTAGGCGAGAGGCAGAGTAATGGCAGAGAGATTCTCGCTATCTGATGGCCTAATTGATAGCCAAGAGCTAATCGAGCGAGCAGTGGCATCTCTTCGCGATGGCAAATTAATCATCGCTCCACTTGAGCATGGCTATGTCTTTTTAGCAGATGCTTTTAATCATGGAGCGGTTAGGAAAATTCATAAGCTCCGACAATCTCCTCCAGCAACTGCAGCCCAAGTAATAGTTGGAGATATCAAAACTGTTAAAGGAATTTCTCTTCAATTCGGCGAAACAATAACTGCGCTAGCAGAAAAATTCTGGCCCGGTCTTTTAACTATTAATCTCACCCCCGCACAAGGTTTAGTCTGGGATCTAGGAGATGCAAGAGCTTTGAAAGAAATTTCAGTTCGAGTGCCAGGCGCAGAATTTGTTCGAAGCGTTGCACTTGCCTCAGGTCCACTAGCTGTTGGAGCAGCCTGCCTATCTGGAAGACCTGCTCCAAGAAAATCTACTTTCTTTCCAGCCCTAGATAGTGATTATGCAGCGCTCTTTGATCTAGGTGAACTGCCAGAGGGGCCAAGCTCGACTGTAATTGCTATTGAGCAAGAAGGGGCAAGGCTGGTGCGTGCGGGAGCAATATCACTTGCCGACCTGCGCTCTGTATCTGCCAATATTTCAGTTCCCGCCTAGGATTTAGGCCATGTCAGAGACTTTCTTCGGCCCAGATTTCCAAGCCCTGCAGGGACAAGATCCGGAGATTGCTGCAATATTAATTTCTGAACTTGATAGGCAGCGCGAGAATCTTCAATTAATAGCTAGTGAGAATTTCACATCTCCAGCTGTTCTTGCCGCCCTTGGTTCAACTCTTTCAAATAAATATGCTGAAGGCTATCCAGGCAAGCGCTATTACGGAGGATGCGAAGAGGTTGATAAGGCTGAAGTAATTGGTATTGCAAGAGCTAAAGAGTTATTCGGAGCAGAACATGCAAATTTGCAACCACACTCAGGAGCAAGTGCCAATGTTGCGGTTTATCAAGCCTTTACAAAGCCTGGTGATACCGTGCTTGCAATGTCACTTCCACATGGCGGTCATCTAACCCATGGATCTAAAGTTAATTTCTCCGGTAAGTGGTTTAACGTTGAATCATATGGAGTAAGGCAAGATAACGAATTAATTGATTATGACGAGCTTCGCGATATTGCGCTAAGAGTTAAACCAAAGATGATCTGCTCAGGAGCCACCGCCTATCCAAGCTTGATTGATTTTAAAACAGTTAGAAGTATCTGTGATGAAGTTGGAGCAATCATGTGGGTGGATGCTGCTCACTTCATAGGTTTGGTAGCCGGAAAAGCTATTCCCTCGCCAGTTGAATATGCAGATGTAGTTTCATTTACTACCCATAAGGTTTTAAGAGGTCCTCGTGGTGGAATGATTTTAAGTAAAGCCGCTCATGCCGCAGCTATTGATAAAGCAATATTTCCAGGTATGCAGGGCGGACCAATAATGAGCGCAGTAGCTGCCAAAGCTATTGCCTTAAAAGAGTGTGCCACAGCGCAATATCAGGCCTATGCCAAGCAAGTAATTGTTAATGCCAAAGATCTTGCCAAGTCTTTAGAAACTGAGGGAATGAGAGCAGTATCTGGGGGCACAGAGACCCACTTAGCTCTCATTGATATTCGCTCAACTGGTGTTAATGGAAAAGTAGCAGATGAAAGATGTGGCCGAGCTGGAATTTCACTTAATAAAAACGCCATTCCTTATGATCCAGAATCACCTGCTGTGACAAGTGGAATTAGAGTGGGAACGCCAGCGGTAACCACTCAAGGCATGGGTAGTGAGCAGATGCCCGTTATTGCTTCTTTGATAGCTAGAGCTATTAAAGATGGAGAAGATGAGGCAAAGACTGCTCAAATTCGCAAGGAAGTAAATGCGCTAACTGCAAAGTTCCCTGTCTACCCAGCCTAATGCGCGAATACTTTTTAACTCTCTTAATCGCTTCGGTACTAACTTATATGCTCACTCCGCTGGTTCGTTCTCTTGCGCTGCGCACAAAAGCAGTTGCCTCTGTTAGAGAACGCGATATTCATACTCAAGCCACTGCGCGTTGGGGCGGGGTAGCGATGTGGCTAGCTATGGGAGCAACTTTAATAATGGTAAGCAGCCTTAAATTAGTTGGCAAGGCTTACTCACAAGAGTTACTCGGAATATTTCTTGCCGCAACCTTTGTACTTTTAATCGGAGCTCTTGATGATCGCTTTGAGTTAGATGCTGTTGTGAAGTTAGCAGGTCAAGGCTTGGCGGCCGCAATTCTTCTAATCTTTGGAATTCAAATTCTCTGGCTTCCAATAGATGGCATCATTGTTCTTCCCACAAATATCGGTCAGCTATTAACGGTAGTAGTGGTAGTTGTAATCATTAACGCGGTTAACTTCATAGATGGGCTAGATGGTCTTGCTACTGGAATTGTTGGCATATCAGCGGCAGCATTCTTTGGTTTCTCATATCTATTAGCTGTTGAAAATGGGTTTAGTCGCGCTGGCGCACCATCGCTTGTAACAGCGATTGTTATTGGCTGCTGTCTTGGCTTTCTGCCACATAACACGCATCCAGCAAAGATTTTTATGGGAGATTCTGGATCGATGTTCTTAGGTTTATTGCTTGCAGCATCAGCTATCACTTTGATGGGCCAAATTGATGCCAATGCAGTATTTGCAGAGAACATTGGACCTGCCGCTCTCCCACTTCTCTTACCATTTGCCGTTCTTGCAATTCCATTACTTGATCTAGCGCTAGCAGTGCTGCGCAGAGTTAGATCAGGGCGCTCACCCTTTGCTCCCGATCAAGAGCATCTTCATCATAAATTAATGGCATGGGGAAATTCGCAACAACGAAGCGCAGTAATTCTCTATCTAGTTACCGCCATGCTTGCACTTCCTGCAATGCTCTCAGCGTTTATTCCACTATGGGCAGCGCTTCTAGTGGGCGCGCTGCTCCTACTAAGCGCAGTTCTTACCACCAAGAGAGAGAAGAAGGTCAAGGCATAGATGGATATTGCATCATCTAATAAGCAGATGTGGCGCGGGGCATTAACTTCCTCACTCGTTGCAACTGTTATCGCAATTGTTTTTTTCACAATTTATTCAGGTACCCCAGGATTTTTTGGTAGCGCTCTTGCAAGTTTTGTTGTCTTAATATTTTTTTCAGTCTCAATAGCAGTCGGGATATTAAGTAGGAACGCAGATCCAATTTCAGTTATGGCCCTTGCGCTGATGTCCTATTTCACTAAGCTCTTGCTGATTGCACTCTTTCTTATTGCGGTCACTCGCTTAAGTGAGCCTGACTCACTTGATAGGTCTGCCTTTGGCATAAGCGCTCTGGTGATCTCTGCCGCATGGTTATCTGGCGAGGTTCGGGCTTTCTTTAAACTACGACTAGAGTTACCTCAACCTAAGAGCCAATCTAAGGAGTAATGATGAGTAGTAATGAGCCAAAAAGACCGAGCGAAGACAACGCTTTCTGGACCATCTTTGGATATATGCTCTCAGGCCTTCTAATCTGGGGCGGCATTGGCTGGGGGCTTGATCAGTGGCTTAATACCGGCTTCTTCCTTCTCTCAGGACTTCTTCTGGGTATGGGATCAGCCCTTTATCTGGTCTGGCTCCGCTTTGGGCGAAAGTAAGAGAGCCCCGCTAATTTAAGTAAGGTAAGTAACCCTTTTTACCCCTATTTCGGCTTAGTTGAATTTCTCAACCTGGCCACTTGCCCATAGGGTTACACCGTCTTCCCCATGAATTAAGGCCCAAAAACGCTTCAAGGAGTTCTTTCTTGCTTAGTTATGCAGCCGAGGTTGGCAAGGACGAGGGATTTAATCCCCCCGATGCCGGAGACTTCAACCTCCCTCCATTTATTGAAGGTAATGAGTTTGCGACCAAACCAATTCTTCTAGTTTTTCTCTCGGTAATTTTGATTTCAATCTTCTTTATTCTTGCTTCAAGAAAAGCAGCTCTAGTTCCTTCAAAACTCCAATTTGCTGGAGAGTCGGTCTATTCATTTGTTAGAAATGATTTGGGGCGCGAGGTAATTGGCCATGAGTTTATGCGCTTTGTCCCATATCTATTTACTCTCTTTACCTTCATTTTAGTTAATAACCTATTTGGAATTATTCCGCTTATCCAATTTCCAACGATGTCGAGAATCTCATTTCCTTATGTTCTAGCTGCTTTCACATTTTTTATCTTCCATTATGTTGGAATACGTAAACAAGGTTTCTTGAAATACATGAAAGAGATTATGTTCTTGCCAGGAATTCCAAAACCTGCCTATATTTTGATAACTCCTCTTGAGCTTGCCACTTACTTTTTAGTTCGCCCAATGACCTTAAGTCTTCGTCTCTTTGCCAATATGTTTGCTGGCCACCTGCTCCTTTTGGTATTTATCTTGGGTGGGGAGCACTTGCTACAAGGAGTCATAGGGCTTAAATTGATCAGTCCCTTTGCATTTGCCATCGGTATTGCGCTGACATTCTTTGAATTTATGGTCCAATGCTTGCAGGCCTATATCTTTACCCTTCTAACAGCTCTATATATCGCCGGAGCGTTGGCAGATGAGCATTAAATAAAGAGATTTACTCACGATAACGCTCGGTTATCGTGAAGGATAACGAAGAAGGAAAGGTAAGAAACATGGAAGGCACACTCAACCTGGTCGGTTTTGGCCTGGCAGCGATTGGACCGGGTATTGCAACCGGACTTATTTTCGCCGCATATATCAATGGAGTAGCACGTCAGCCAGAGGCTCGAAGCGTTCTCCAGCCGATCGCATTCCTAGGCTTTGCTCTTGCTGAAGCTCTAGCGCTATTCGGTCTAGTTCTAGCATTCGTTCTCTAGAGTTTAGTAAATAAGCATGCGCTCTATTGAATTGGCAGCGGCAGAGGAGTTAAATCCTTTAATTCCCCATACCGCAGAGATAATTGTTGGCTTCATCGCCTTCTCACTTCTCTATATGGTGCTGCGACGCGCAGTAGTTCCACGTTTTGAAAAAGCATTTGCTGAAAGAACAGATGCGATTCAAGGCGGTATGGAGCGAGCAGAGAAGGCTCAAATTGAGGCAGAGGCAGCTCTTAAGCAATATAAAGCTCAACTCCAAGATGCTCGCGGCGAGGCTGCAAGCATTAGAGAGGAAGCCAGAGTTCAAGGCGCTGCAATCATTGAAGAGATGCGAGTCAAAGCTCAAGAAGAGGCAACTCGAATCGCTGCAAGCGCGCAAGCTGCTATTGAGTCAGAGCGTCAAGCAGCGCTTACTTCACTTCGTAATGAAGTTGGAACTCTTGCAACGCAGTTAGCATCAAAGATTGTCGGAGAAGCACTCGATGACCAGGTCCGTCAGTCAAGAATTGTGGATCGTTTCCTAGAAGATCTGGAGAAGAGTAAGTAAAAATGAGTAGAGCAATGGCAGCACTGGGTGGGGCGTCACGCCAGTCACTTATCGCTGCTCGCAAATCACTTGATGAGCTCTTAAAGGGCTTATCAGCAGCAGATGCTTCAGCGCTCTCTGCTCATTTATTTGCAGTTGTTACAACTCTTGATTCCTCGACTCCACTTCGTCGCGCGTTAACTGATAATTCCAGAGATGCTAATTCCAAGGCAGAACTTGCGAAAGAGCTCTTTGGTAAGAGCACATCGGATCTGGCTATAAAGCTTCTTATTAACCTAACCGCCCTTCGTTGGTCGAGCCCATCGAATCTTGGTGATGTAATTGAGCAATTAGCCGTTGAGGCCGAGGCATCTGTTGCTAATCAAAATAACGAGCTAGATCGCCTCGAGGAGGAGATTTTTCAGTTCTCAAGAATTGTGGCAAGTGATCTAGAACTTCGTCAGATTCTCAACTCAGCAAAGTATTCCGGTGAAGGCAAGCGAGTGCTTGTTGCAAAGTTATTGGCATCAAAGGTATGTCCCTCAACTTCAAGACTACTAGCCGCGTTGGTAAGCGGAATGCGGGGAAGAAGTATTGAAAGGACTATCGCTTTTTATGCTAGCGCTGCAGCTGCTAGGAAGATGAGAGTAATTGCTCATGTTAAAAGCGCAGTGGAGTTAAGCCAAGCGCAGAAAGATAAATTAGCAAGTAGCCTCTCTGGCAAGATAGGTCAGCCAGTGAGATTAAATGTTGAACTTGATCCAAAAGTTTTGGGTGGTCTATCCATCCGATTTGCAGATGAATTGATTGACGCCACAATCGTCAATCGTTTGGCCGACGCGGGCAGAGCGCTCGCAGTATAGGGAGAGAAAAAATCATGGCGGAATTAACGATTCGACCTGAAGAGATTCGTGATGCCTTAGCAAACTTTGTTAAGTCATACGATCCAGGTAGCGCATCACGCGATGAGATAGGTACCGTCGTTGTAGCTGGCGATGGCATTGCTCGCGTGGAAGGACTTCCATCGACGATGACTAATGAGCTTCTAAAGTTTGAAAATGGCACCTTAGGACTTGCGCTAAACCTTGATGTGCGCGAGATCGGTGTTGTTATCTTGGGTGAGTTCACCGGAATTGAAGAGGGAACAACAGTGCGCCGCACCGGAGAAATTCTCTCAGTTCCAGTCGGTGATGGCTTTTTAGGAAGAGTTGTTGACGCCCTCGGTCGCCCAATTGATGGAAAAGGCGAAATCAAGGCAGAAACTACTCGCGCACTTGAACTAC
>JAURJF010000047.1 GCA_030832365.1 Candidatus Nanopelagicales bacterium | reverse complement strand
CGCGTGCATTGATTGAACGTCGTCCAGAAACCATGCGCATGATTGTTCCAGGAAAAGATGAATGGCCGAGATCTGTCCAGCTCTATAGCGTTGATCCAACAACAATGCGGGCTGCAGTAACAATGCTGGGTAAAGAAAACTTAGCTGATCATATTGATATGAACTTTGGTTGCCCAGTTCCAAAAGTCACAAGAAAAGGGGGAGGTTCAGCACTTCCCTATAAGAGACGTCTCTTTGCATCTTTAGTTGAAGCGGCAGTAAAGGGCGCAGGTAAGTATCAGATTCCAGTAACAGTTAAGATGCGAGTTGGAATTGATAGTCAGTATGAAACTTATTTAGATGCTGGAAAAATTGCTGCAGATCTAGGAGTTGCATGGGTGGCACTTCATGCCAGAACTGCCGCGCAGCTCTATGAAGGAAAATCTGATTGGAGGAAAATCAAGAACCTAGTTGAACACCTTGCTCCAACTGGCATTCCAGTGCTTGGAAATGGCGATATCTGGTCCGGCTCTGATGCGATAGAAATGGTGAAAACAACTGGATGTGCAGGCGTTGTAGTGGGCAGAGGGTGTCTGGGACGGCCATGGTTATTTGCAGATTTAGTTGCAGCCTTTAATGGCCAAGAGATAAGAGCTCTTCCAACTCTATTTCAGGTTAGAGAAATTATTTATCGACATGCAGAGCTTCTTACTCAGTATTTCTCAAGTGAGGATAGAGCTTGTAGAGATCTAAGAAAACATATGGCCTGGTATTTAAAGGGCTTTAGAGTTGAAAGAGAGCTTCGAGCAAAATTTGGAATGGTTTCATCACTTCTTGAGCTTCGCCAGCTATTAGATCAATTAGTTGATCAACCATATCCAGTTGCAATTGGTGATGCGCCGCGAGGACGAACCAGCCATGGACGCGCTGTAAGTCTGCCTGATGGCTGGCTCAATGATCCAGAAGAACTAGTTGCAGTAGATGGCGAAGATTCTGGATCTGGCGGCTGATGTTCTTATTTAAATTTGCATGGAAGTTTATTAGCTTTCTACTTCTAGTTGCCTTAGTTATTCCACTTTGGGCAATTGGAAAGACTTGGTATACCGCGCAGAATGAAACCATTAGAAAAGCAGATGCGATAGTTGTTATGGGGGCCGCGCAATTAGATGGAAGACCTGGTGAAGTTTTAGAGGCAAGGCTGAAAGAGAGCCTTCGAATCTATGAGAAGGGCTTTGCCGCAGAAATCTACACTTTAGGTGCGGGAGCGCCAGGAGATCGATTTACAGAAGCAGCAGCTTCAAGAAGTTATTTGATTTCTAAAGGAGTAAGAGAAAAGAGTATTACAGCTGTTGCCAAGGGCCGTGATACTTATCGAAGCATCGAAGCCTTATCAAAAGCTGAGGGCATAAAGAGAATTAAAGAAATAATCATTGTTACCGATCCTTATCACTGCTTAAGATCAATGACGATGGCTAATGATTTTGGATTTAACGCTACCTGCTCACCAACAAGGGTTGGTATTGCTAGCCTAGAAGAGGCTGGATTTCGCTACTTATTGCGAGAGAGCGGGGCCTATCTTGCATATCTAACCCTTGGGCGCCGTGGCATACATATCAGCGACCACGTAGCCTAAGCACCTTATGGCCCTTCATCCTGCATATGAGCATCTTGGTTATAGCGAGCTGGATCGCGAAAGATTTCTCGATGAGCCAGCAAAGCGCAAGGGGCGCACTGAGTTTGCCAGAGATCGCGCGAGAATTATTCATTCATTTGCCCTAAGGCGTCTTGCCGCAAAGACTCAAGTAGCTGTTCCTTGGGCAAGTGATTTTCCAAGGACGAGACTTTCTCACTCACTTGAGTGTGCGCAAGTTGGTAGAGAAATTGGCGCCGCCCTTGGCGCAGATCCTGACCTTCTAGAAAGCGCCTGTCTGGCTCATGATTTAGGACATCCGCCATTTGGGCATAATGGCGAGAAAGCACTTGCAAAGATTGCTAAAGATTTCGGCGGCTTTGAAGGAAATGCTCAGAGCTTTAGGTTATTAACTCGAATTGAAGCAAAGACCGTTGATCAAAATGGACTCTCTGTTGGCTTAAATCTAACTCGAGCAACCCTTGATGCGGCAACAAAATATCCTTGGAGCAGCAAAGAAAATCCAGAAAAGTTTGGCGTTTATCAAGATGACTTAGAGATATTTAATTGGGTTAGACAGGAATCTCTAGAATCAAGAACGTGCATGGAAGCCCAGATTATGGATTGGTCCGATGATGTGGCATATAGCGTTCATGATCTGGAAGATGGCCTAGTTACTGGACAGATTGATATTTCAAAGTTGAATGACGATCTAGAGCATCTCTATCAGACTGCAATTAGAGATTACCTACCTGATTTGAGTGAGCAAGAGGCTAAATCTGCTCTTAACTCTTTGCATAATCTCTCATGCTGGCCAAAAGAATTTGATAGAAGCCATAGACACCTTGCTCAGTTAAAGGATTTGACCAGTCAATTAATAGGTCGCTTCGCACTCTATGCAGAGCGAGCCACAAGAGAGAGATATGGCGAGGGGAATTTAACTCGCTATCAAGCAAACCTGATTGTTCCTCGTGAGGTAAGAATTGAGGTAGCGCTGCTTAAATCAATGGCGGGTTACTACATAATCGGCGCAGAAGTATCCAAGGAGCGTTATGCAAGACAAGAAGAGGTAATTATTGAATTAGTTGAGGCTGTAAGCCGCCTTGCCCCAGCAAGTCTTGAGAGTTTCTTCCTCCAGCAATGGCAGGCTGCAGAGAGCGCTGAGGCAAAAATGCGCGTAGTAATTGATCAGGTGGCTTCATTAACAGATATGGGTGCATACGCCCTCCATGAGAAATTGATTGGGGCTTAGGATTACAGCTATGTCTGGACGAATTCGCGATACCGATGTGAGCTATGTTCGCGATCATTCACCAATTGATGAAGTTGTCGGTGATTATGTCCAACTAAAGAGCGCTGGCGGGGGACAGAAGAAAGGGTTATGTCCATTCCATGATGAGAAGAGCCCCTCATTTCATGTAACTCCTGCTCGGGGATACTTTCATTGCTTTGGCTGCCAAGAAGGCGGAGATGTCATTGCCTTTATTATGAAGATTGATCATTTGAGTTTTACTGAAACTATTGAAAGATTAGCTTCAAGAATTGGTTATCAGTTAACTTATGAACAAAGTAGTTTCGGATCAAAGGCTCCAACAGTTCAGCGCTCTAGACTTCTTGAAGCAAATAGCCAAGCATCACTTTTTTATCAAGAGCAACTACAACTTCCTACCGCAAGCCATGCGAGAGAGCTTCTAATTAAACGTGGCTTTGATAAAACTGCTAGCCAATCATTTGAAATTGGCTACGCCCCTGATCATTGGGATGCGTTAAGTAAATTCTTACTTGGAAAAGGTTTTAGTGCAGAGGAACTTCTACTAGCAGGATTAACGAAAGAGGGAACCAAAGGAGCTATTGATCGCTTTAGAAATCGCTTAATCTGGCCCATCAGGGATATTTCTGGTGATTTAGTTGGTTTTGGCGCAAGAAAATTAGCAAGTGATGAAGAAGATACTGGTCCGAAGTATCTAAATACCCCTGAGACTTCGATCTATAAAAAAAGCCAAGTTCTCTATGGTATTGATAAGGCCAAGAAGGAGATAGCCAAGAAGCGTCAGGTAGTAATAGTTGAGGGCTATACCGATGTAATGGCAGCGCACTTAGCAGGAATACCAACCGCCGTTGCTACCTGTGGAACCGCCTTTGGTGATGAGCATATAAGAATATTACGAAGGCTATTGATGGATGATGATGCATTTCGCGGCGAGGTGATCTTTACATTTGATGGAGATGCTGCTGGACAGAAAGCAGCGCTTCGTGCTTTTGGCGATGATCAGAAATTTGTTACTCAAACCTTTGTTGCTGTTGAGCCAAGTGGCTTAGATCCATCTGATTTAAGGCAAGAGATGGGAGATGCTGCTCTTCGTGATCTCATTGCAAGACGGGTCCCTCTTTTTGAGTTTGCAATCAAGAGCTCAATAATACAATTTGATTTAGGCAATGCCGATGGCAGAGTTCAAGCGCTAAATGCTGCTGCGCCTCTTATTGGAAAGATTCGAGATGCCTCACTAAGACCAGAGTATGCAAGATCTCTTGCTGGCTGGCTTGGGATGGAAGTTGAAGTTGTCATGGCTGCGGTGAAGAAAAACACTTCAACTAAGCCGGCAAGTATTGATGCTGCGCTAGCTGGCGAGCAATGGCGGCCAGATCCAAATGAGCCAAGATTAATTCTTGAGCGAGAAGTTCTAAAGGTTCGTCTGCAGATGCCAGCGCTAGTTAGAAATTGGCCAGAGTTAGAAAAGAATGCCTTTTCACATCCTGCCTATATCAAGCTAAGAGAATTTATTGATACGCAAGAGGATTTTATGGCAGTTAATTTAGAGGCAACAGATTCCGATGAACTTAAGTCATTTATCACTGAGTTAATGGTTGAACCAATACGCACCGATGGTGAAATCTCAGATCGCTATGTCTCAAGTATTACTGCCAGATTAAACGAGGTAGCACTTGCCAGATCTATCGCTGAAGTGAAATCAAGCCTCCAGCGATTAAATCCGCTGGAGAGTGAGAGTGAATACAATCAGATGTTTTCAAGGTTAGTTGAGATGGAGGCAAAGAGGCGGGCCCAGCGAGAATTGGCATTGGGGGAGTCTCTGACCTAGATTTAGCCGCTGAACGATCCCTGATAGCTCAATTGGCAGAGCAGCCGGCTGTTAACCGGCAGGTTCTTGGTTCGAGTCCAAGTCAGGGAGCTTTTCATTTAGACTCATCCCTATGGCAATGGTCCGTATTCGTGTAGCACTTCCTGATCGCCCAGGATCTTTAGGCGCTGTGGCATCTGCAATTGGTTTTGCTGGCGGAGATATTCGCGGCCTTGTTGTTCTCTCATCTGAAGGCGGGCGAGGAATAGATGACATTACGGTGGCATTTCCAGGAAGTGATCCGCAAGATTTAGTGAATGTATTAAGTGCAATTGGCGGCGTTGAAGTCATCTCAGTAACGCCGGTCGTTTAAGAAATAACTTTAGCTCCATCACTTGGTAGCGAATCAAAAAATCTAGGTGCTTTAAATCCGCTTTGAGCAAAAGCTTTCTCTATTGCTAGAGAAATTGCTCCTGCATCACTTTCATTTATTAGCGCAATAGCGCTTCCGCCAAAACCGCCGCCAACCATTCTTGCCCCTAGGGCTCCAGAGTTAAGTGCGGTATCAACGGCTAGATCTAATTCAGGGCATGAGACTTCATAATCATCTCGAAGCGAGTTATGAGATTGATTTAATAACTGACCAAGAGCTTTAAAATCTCCCACCTCAAGGGCCTTTGTGGCATCTAAAACTCGGTCCATCTCACTTACGCCATGACGCGCTCGTTTAAATTGAATATCGCTTAGCTTTGATTTGTGGGATAGCAGGTTATCCATAGTTAACTGGCGTAGGGAGGCAATTGAAAAAATTTTTGCTACCTCCTCGCAGCTCTCTCGTCTCTTGGCATATCCACCATCTGTTAGGGCGTGGTGGGCCTGGGTATCAATTATCAAAAGCCGTAAAGAGTTTGAAGCAAAATCAATTTTGATATGCCTAGTTGAGAGATCCTGGCAATCAAGTAATAGTCCATAACCAGCTCTTGCCATTAGCGAAATTGATTGATCCATAATTCCGCAAGGCACTCCGACATACTCATTTTCTGCCCGCTGGGTCAGGCGAGCTAACTCAGGTAAAGTTTTTTCTAGGTGAAATAGATGATTTAGTGCGGTAGCAAGTGAGCACTCAAGGGCAGCTGAAGAAGATAATCCAGCGCCAAGTGGCACCTTTCCATCGATATAGATATCAAGGCCAGAATCTATTTCCATCGCCCAGATAACACCATAGATATATCTCGACCAGCCAGTTCCATCTTTTGCAGCGATTGCTTCTAAATTACTTTCAATCATTTCATTCTTCTTCTGCGCTGAAATAATTCTTATTTTTCTGTCATCTCTTTTGGAAACTGCACACATAGTTACTGCATCGATAGCGAAGGGGAGAACAAAGCCCCCACTGTAATCAACATGTTCGCCAATTAAGTTCACTCGACCTGGAGCGCTTGCTACTACCTCAGGGGGATAGCCAAAGCCTTTAGTGAATAACTCTGTTATTTCCACTTTGTTTTAAAGCGCCACATCGCGCAGCTGCGCCGCAGATTGCTCTGGCTTTAGATCCATCATAAATGCACCAAATGCAGATTCAGATCCTGCTAAATACTTTAACTTTCCTGGAGCTCGTCTAACTGAGGCTATCTGCCAATGCAGACGCGTTACATCACGACCGACTCTTACTGGCGCTTGATGCCAGGAGGCGATGTAGGGCATCGCTACACCAAAGACTCCATCAAGTCTAAGTAAAACTTCTTTAGCAAGAGGAGCAAATGCATCTGATGCAGCTTCATCAAGAGCAATAAAGTCAGGGACACTTCTTCTTGGTGCAATATGAATTTCAAATGGATATCTTGAGGCATATGGCACATAGGCAACCCATTCCTCATTTTGAGCCACGATGCGGACTTTATCTGAAAGCTCTCTAGCTAAAATATCTTCAAGGAGAATATTCCCAGTCTTGTTTTTATGAGCAGTTGCTACTGCTAGCGCTCTCTCTGCTTTTGGAGGTAGATAGGAGTAGGCATAAATCTGACCATGAGGATGATTAAGAGTTACTCCAACTTCCTCCCCTCGATTTTCAAAGGCAGCTATATATTCAATATAGGAAAGTTCTGAGAGCTCTGCGGTGCGATCACGCCAAGCCTCAAGAACAGTTCTTATCTGGCGGTGCGAGAGATCTTTAAAAGAGGCTTCATAATCCGATGTAAAACAGATAACTTCACATTTGCCTGCTGATTCAATCGCCGGGCTCGAAAAGTCTGGATTATCTATTGCCTCAAAACTTGATCTGGGAGCGGCAAGTGATGGCGAGCGGTTATCAAAGACAACCACTTCATAATCACTTTCTGGAATTTCAGTAAGTGAACCTGGCTTACTTGGAGCCAGTGGATTTAATTCTTTAGGTGGCAGAAATACTCGTTCCTGGCGATGGGCTGCAATTACTACCCATTCATTATTTAATGGATCAAGGCGCATCTCGCCGATGCTTGGTTGCTCTTCACCACTTCTTTGATCTACTGCGGTGCGAGATTGGCCCTTTGTGTCGTAGTAGCGGATGGTGCGCCCATCCATGAGCGTGGCATCACTTCGAATAACGCCTGCGGGGAGTTTCTTACTCGACATAATGGCTATTACTCTACCCGTATGTCTTCTCCAATACCTTCATCTAAGGCCGGGGCCAGGGCGCAGCTAAGCAATGGCGGCGTTGATTTACTCCTTGAGGTTATAGATGGCGCGCTGGTTATTAGACATTGGGGTGCAAGTTTTAAGGGCGCGGCAAGTGAACTACTTTTTGATCGCTCTATTGCAAATAGTGATTTTGATGCAGTTACTAATCCAGGAATGATGCGAGAGCACTCAAGAGGACATTTGGGATATCCCACAATAAAGGGACATAGAGCAGGTCTT
>JAURJF010000046.1 GCA_030832365.1 Candidatus Nanopelagicales bacterium | reverse complement strand
TCTCTCCGCGTTTTTTCCCATTACTTATGACTGCGGCCGGAACTGTTACCCCTGCAAATGTTCTAGTTCTTGGCGCAGGCGTTGCAGGACTGCAAGCAATTGCAACCTCTAGAAGACTAGGAGCTGTGGTCTCTGCCTATGATGTTCGCCCATCATCTGCTGATGAAGTTAAATCAATGGGAGCTACCTTTATTGATTTAGAGTTAGAAGCACTTGAAGGCTCTGGAGGTTATGCCAGAGAGATGAGCGAGGAGCGCGCAGCAAAACAGCGAGAACTACTCACTCCCTACATCACAAAATCTCATGTCTTGATTACTACAGCAGCCGTGCCAGGAAGGGCTGCGCCAATGCTAGTTACAAAGCAGATGTATCAAGCGATGGCTCCTGGTTCAGTAATTGTTGATCTTGCTGCTGAAAGCGGTGGAAATGTTGAAGGATCAAAGCCAGGTGAGGTAATCACCGTTGGAAATTCAGTTCTGCTCTGGGGCGGAAAAGATGTTCCAAGCCAATTGCCATTTCACTCTTCTTACTTGCTCTCAAGAAATATGGTCAATCTTCTTTTATTGATGGTTAAAGATGGCGCAGTTGCTCCAGATTTCTCTGATGAAATTATTGATGCCTCAGCCCTTACCCATGGTGGAAATCTAAGGAAGGGTGCATAAAACAATGGAAGCAATGGCGATAATCTCCATATTTACACTCTCTATATTTGTTGGCTTTGAGGTAGTTTCCAAGGTCTCATCAACTCTTCACACCCCACTTATGAGCGGTGCCAATGCAATTCACGGCGTTATCTTGGTGGGCGCAATTATTGTGGCAGACCATAGCGATAACTCGTTAGAGCTTGGTTTATCGCTAGCTGCCATTGTCCTTGCCACAATTAATATGGTTGGTGGATTTGTTGTTACAGATCGCATGCTCGAGATGTTTAAAGGCAAGGGCGCAAAGAATAAAGGCTCAGGTGATAAGTAAATGAGCCGCTTTTTATATGAATTAATCGGTCTTGGCGCGGGGGTTATGTTTATTCTGGCGCTTAAAGGGCTATCTCACCCAAGAACTGCAAGGCGAGGAAATCTTCTTGGAGCAGCAGGAGCCACCATTGCAACTATTACTGTCTTTTTCTATAGCAGCGATGGCCAGCTTCCCCTAAATAATCTTGGCTGGATCCTGGGAGCTATTGCTGTTGGTCTAATCATTGGAGTTCCTGCAGCAAGAAGAGTTCAGATGACGGCGATGCCGCAATTAGTTGCGCTCTTTAATGGCGTTGGCGGCGGAGCAGCAGCCCTTGTTGCAATTGTTGAATATCTAAAGCTAGGCCAGAGCGCATCAACTACAGTTGTTATTGCAACTGTCTTTACAGTTATCGTTGGCTCAACATCGTTTTCAGGTTCAATTGTTACCTTCCTAAAGCTTCAAGAGTTGATGACAACTCGACCTGTGGTATTTGCAGGGGGAAGATTTGTTATCGCTGGAACACTTCTTGCAACACTTGGATGCGCCGGCTGGGTTGTTACATCACTTGGTACTACCCCGCTGCTAGTTCTTGCAGGGCTTTCACTTGCCTTTGGTATTTTATTTGTTCTTCCAGTTGGCGGCGCCGATGTTCCTATTGTTATCTCGCTGCTAAATGCCTTCACAGGTTTAACAGTTGCTGCTGGCGGCTATGTTCTTGATTCAACGCTATTAATTATTGCTGGAACTTTAGTTGGCGCCTCGGGAACAATTCTTACTCGCTTGATGGCAGAGGCTATGGGGCGCTCACTCTTTGGCACTTTATTTGGGGCATTTACTGCAAAGCCGCAAGATAGTTCAGGTACTGGGGAAGATAGGCCAGTTAAATCAGGATCTGCTGATGATGTAGCGATATTGCTTAACTATGCGCGCAGAGTTGTAATCGTTCCAGGCTTTGGTCTAGCAGTTGCTCAAGCTCAGCACACAGTAAGAGAGCTGGCAGACCTCTTATCTGCAAAAGGAATTGATGTGGCTTATGGAATTCATCCTGTTGCAGGTCGCATGCCAGGGCATATGAATGTACTCCTTGCTGAGGCCAATGTGCCCTATGAGCAGTTATCTGAGATGGATGAAGTTAATCCAACATTTCCACAAACTGATGTTGCCCTAATTATTGGAGCAAATGATGTGGTTAATCCTGCTGCAAAAACAACTCCAGGATGTCCAATCTATGGCATGCCAATTCTTGATGTATCGCAAGCTGGAAATGTAATCTTCCTAAAGAGATCTATGAGACCTGGTTTTGCGGGAATTGAGAATGAACTTCTCTATGATCCTAAGACCACGCTTCTATTTGGGGATGCCAAGGCCTCTTTAACAAAGGTAGTAAGCGCACTTAAAGCCCTCTAAAGTATCTAAGTACTAGTAGGTCTACTATCTAACTATGGAGTCGTTAGCTCTTCTAGTTTCAATTATTGTCTTTCCAGCCATGTTTGGTGGCCCTATTGCGCTCTTGCTATCACTTTACAGACCAGCGAGTATGTCGCGCTTTCGCAGGATCTTTATTATTATATTTGCAATTCTCTCAAGCATCGTTGGAATCTTTCTGCTTATTGAAAATGTCAGCAGAGGAGCAAATGTAATTGGAGCACTTGGTTTAAGCACTGGCCTTGGATCGCTATGGCAATTAAAGAGAGATAGAAAAGTAACTCCTTAAAATTTCTTTAAGGAGTCTCTCTGGTGGAGGTGCCGGGAATCGAACCCGGGTCCTTCGACACTGAAACAGGGCTTCTACGGGCGTAGCGCGCTATTCGTTTTCTCTGTCCCGGTTCTCTCGCACGCTAGTAACCGACAGACTCAGTTGTGAAAGATTTCCTTACCGATAGCCACAACAACTTCGGTTAGTAAGCCCCCCTATCGACGTTGGATTCTGAGGCGGGGAGCGCGCTCAGGCCAACGGATTACTTAGCTCGCTTAGGCAGCGAGGCGGTAATCAGACGAAGTTTTATCTGCGTCTGTATGTTTGCGCGGGTTTTTGTGGTTAACGAGATCATCCCGGCTTCCTCGGCCCGCTTCCCCTGGCTCAACAAACGAAGTCGAGACCGTTCACCCCCGCGATTAACGTGGATTAGAAGCTGTGTGCAGATTATAGAGCAGAGATACGAACTCAAGAAACCTAGTTGATACGCTCAGTAGCGCTATAACTGAGAATCAATCTTCATATTTCTTTGATTTACCCCTACTACTTTTTCCAGTAGAGCGAGTTGAAAGTTCTCGATTAATTTCACGGTTTGCCTGTTTCTCCATCAGCGTTGCGCGCTTATCGTGAGCTTTCTTGCCTCTGGCTAGTGCAATCTCAACTTTTGCTTTGCCATCTTTAAAATAAAGTGAGAGCGGAATGAGAGTAAGTCCACTTTCCTTTAAGGTTCCAATTAGACGATTTATCTCGCGCTTACTCATTAATAGTTTTCTATTTCGCCTTGGTTCATGGTTGGTCCAAGAGCCCTCGTTATATTCAGGAATATGAACACCGCTTAGGTAAATCTCGCCATCTTGAATCATTCCATAACCATCAGTAAGCGTTGCTCTACCAGCTCTTAGAGATTTAACTTCGGTACCGACAAGAACCAGCCCTGCTTCAAAAACCTCATCAATGAAATAGTCATGGCGCCCCTTCTTATTCTGGGCAATTAATTTCTTTCCTATTTCTTTGGCCACGGCTTAAGGGTATCTCCCCTGGCCAAGATATCCCTGCTAACTAACTACCTTGAGTTATTCCTTTGAGATAAAGGATGCTAAACCGCCTAAGACTTGGAGTGATTTAAGGCCAATTTCAGCAGCGGCTACTGCCAGATCAGGAGTTATTCCAACTTCCTCAATGATGCGACCAGATGGAGTTAGAAAGAGTGCAACAGTGAGCTCAAGTTTTGAGCCATCATCTAACGAGATCAGCTCTTGAACTGAACCTTTTCCATAACTTCGCTCTCCAATTACAACGCCTCGATTTCTATCCTGGAATGCCCCCGCTAATATTTCAGCAGAACTTGCAGTGTTTCGGTTGATAATCACAACTACTGGAACCTTAATTGGATTTGAATTTGTTGCACGAAATACTTTCTCTGATTCATTTACTTTGTAAGAGACAATTATCCCATTTCTAATAAAAAGCTCTGCAACATCAACTGCTTCTTGAAGTAATCCTCCAGAATTATTCCTCAAATCGATTATTACCCCAGAGGCATAATTGGCGCTCTTTAGCACTCTTGAGACCTCAATTGCAGTCCCTGAGATAAAGGAGGCAATTTCAAGTAGCGCTACTGAAGAAGTAACTTGTGTAAGTTCCACGCTCTTTGCCTGCACTTTTCCAGCTTTTATTGTTGCCAGTATCTTCTTCTCAGCTCTGGCTACAAGTAGATCAACTCGATCTCCAATATCTGCTCGAATGAGAGCAATTGTTGATGCTAGAGAGGCTCCAGTAACTTGAGTTCCATTTACCTCAAGTAGCTCATCGCCGATTGCAAGATCTGATTTCGCAGCAGGAGATCCCTCTTGAATTGATGAAATTCTTATTACTCCCCCTCGAGATTTACTCAAGTAGATACCAATTCCTGTAAAGGAATTAGAGCTCTGGGCTTCGAATATCTCCAAAGCCTCTCTTGGAAAGTAATTTGCCCATTCATCACCTGATGCTTTAAGAACTCCCTCAATTGCTGCCCGTTCTAAAACATCACGATCTATCTCTTTAGCGCTACTTTCAACGACGCTTCTAATCGCCTCATCTACTGAACTGCTATTTCTTGACTCACCAACCTGTATTCCTATCGCAAAAACTAGTGAAGTAATCAGAATTGCAAGTAAGGCTTTTCGAAGTAGATCTGGATTACTTATTTTCTGTCGACTTTCAATCCTTGAGAATGTATCAACCACGATTGGTGCATTAACTTCACTACTAGTTCTTGTCTTTGATGGAGCAGATTCTGACTTTCTCGCTCTTCCCCCAATAACATCACGCTTAGTAGCAGGTGATTTCTTCTTATCACTCACTTGAAAATCTCCTATTACTTAATAAGCTGAGAAAGCGTTGTAATTGCAAGGCGGTAACGGTAGCCCAGAAGCACATTAGAACTCAACTGAGAGTGCATTAGCGCTCAGCGATAGGGGTGTTTGAAGTTAGACCTTTAAGTATTTACGAAGAGTTAGAGTCGATGCCAGGGATGAAACTAAAAGTCCAGTTCCAAGAAGATATGCAGATGCAACCCAGACATCATTCCAGGTAAAGAAGTTAGTGAAGGTTAAAAGGGGAGCTATCCGCTCATCGATTACATACTTTAAAGACGAGAGCAGACCAACTGAAAATCCCCAACCAATAATCGCCGAGAAAACACCTTCAAGAATAAATGGTAGTTGGATAGAGAAAGAACTTGCTCCAACTAATTTCATTACATTGGTCTCTCGTCTTCTATTAAAGGCAGCAATTCTTAAAGTATTACTAATTAACAGCGCTGCCGTCAGTACGCTGGCAAATCCAATTGCTAGCGCTCCATCACGCAAAACATTTAGCAATCTAAAGAACTTCTCCAGAATTGATCTCTGATCTTGAACTACATCTACTCCAGGCCGACCTGAGAAGGCGCTCTGCACTACTGCAAATTGCGTAGGGTCAGTTAGCTTTACGCGAAATGACTCTGGCAATTGATCTGCAGTGACATTTTGTGAAATAGCTGAATCTTTAAATCTCTCCTGAAAGCGCTCAAATGCCTCTGACTGTGATTCGTAATAAACCGTTTCAACAACTGGTAGTTCTTCAAGATCTGCTTGAATCTCAAGTCTCTGTTCCGAGGTAATGATTCCTCCGGCGCAAGAGGGCGAGTCGGAGAGAGAACCACAGAGATAGACCGAGACTTCGATCTTGTCATACCAATAATCCTTCATCACTCGAACTTGCGAATTTGAAAGTAGGCCAATACCAAGAAGTGATAGAGAGATAGCAACCGTTACTACAACGGCAAAGGTCATAGTTAGGTTTCTTCGTAGGCCAATGCCTACTTCACTAAGAATAAATCCAGCGCGCATCGCTACCCCGTATATCCATAAACTCCACGAACCTGATCGCGGATAACTTGGCCTTTATCTAACTCGATAACTCTCTTGCGCATCTGATCAACAATTCCAGAATCATGGGTAGCCATAACCACAGTAGTTCCCTCGCGATTAATGCGATCAAGTAGCTTCATAATTCCCACAGAGGTTGCAGGGTCTAAGTTTCCTGTTGGTTCATCAGCGATAAGAATGGCAGGGTTACTCACATAAGCCCTGGCAATGGCAACTCTCTGCTGCTCTCCGCCGGAGAGCTCTCCAGGCTTTCGATCAGATTTATCCTCAAGGCCAACTAACTCTAGAACTTCTGGAACTTCGCGAGCAATTTCTTTCTTTGAAAAACCTAATACATGCAAGGTGAAGGCAACATTTTCAGCAACAGTTTTATTTGGTAGCAGACGAAAGTCTTGAAACACCGTACCAACTTGGCGCCTTAGCTCAGGGACTTTCCAACTAGAAAGTGTTCCCAAATCTTTTCCAGCAACATGGATCGTTCCAGAAGTTGGTCGCTCCTCCCTTAAAACAAGACGAAGGAATGTGGATTTTCCAGAACCAGAGAGTCCAACTAGAAAGACAAACTCGCCCTTCTCGATTGCAATCGAGACGTTATCTAAAGCGGGTCGGTCATTTTTGGCATAGCCCTTAGTTACGTTCTCAAAACGAATCACGGGTGCGATTTTAGGTAGAGCTAAAGAGAAAGCTGCGGATAAACCCGCGGAATTAGGGTGAGAAATAACGCAAAATTACCAATTGAGCCTAGATTCCTGCTTTATTTTCTCTCTCTACGCCAACGAATTCCAGAGGAGATAAATCCATCAAGATCGCCATCTAGAACTGCTTGGGTATTGCCGGTTTCAAAATCAGTTCGATGATCTTTGACCATTTGATAAGGGTGAAGAACATATGATCGAATCTGATTACCCCACGAACCTGACGTATCACCGCGGAGGGCGTCAATCTTTGCTCTCTCTTGCGCATTACGCCTCTCTAGCAATTTTGATTGGAGAACTGCCATCGCTGTTGCTTTATTCTGAATTTGAGATCGTTCGTTCTGACATGAAACTACAATTCCTGTGGGGTTGTGAGTGATTCGAACTGCAGAATCAGTGGTGTTAACTCCCTGTCCTCCAGGCCCTGATGATCGATAAACATCGATTCGAATATCTTTCTCATCAATTTCAATATCATCGCTTTGATCAACGACTGGAACTACTTCGACGCCAGCAAATGATGTGTGGCGCCGGTTCTGCGAATCAAATGGAGAGATTCTCACCAATCGATGAGTGCCCTGTTCGACAGATAAAGTGCCATAACAGTATGGGCCACTTACTTTAAAGGTGGTTGATTTGATTCCAGCCTCCTCGCCATAAGAGGTCTCTAGAACACTAACTCCATAATTATGGCGCTCGCAATATCTGAAAAACATTCTTGAGACCATCTCCGCCCAATCAGAGGCATCAACACCACCAGCCTCTGAGCGAATAGTTATAAGCGCATCTCGATGGTCATATTCACCACTTAACAGCGTCTGTATTTCAAGATCTGATATTGCTGAAGTTAAAGAATCTAACTCTTTTAGTATTTCTAGTTCAGCTCCATCGCTTGACTCATTATTTGCAAGTTCTAACATAATAGGAAGATCAATGACTCGCGATCTAAGGCTACTTACTTTATTTATAGTGCTATTTACCCTTG
>JAURJF010000045.1 GCA_030832365.1 Candidatus Nanopelagicales bacterium | reverse complement strand
ATCTTTGCACTTGTTGGAACAGCGATTATTTCAATAGAGGATTCACCGGAGCAAAACAGCATTACTGCTCCAAGTAACAATAGGGATGAGAACCAACCGAGCGCTGCAATAAGAGAGGGCGTTGAGGTAAGACTTAAGGCAGTCAATGGACTTTCCTGGGTTGCGGTGAGTGATAGCACCGGCACCACACAATTTAGTGGACGAATTCGCCAAGGCGAGGAGAGGGTCTTCACCGATAATCAACTGCTCTATCTCGTCATTGGAAATGCTGGCGCGATTAGCCTTACGGTAAATGGCGAAGATATTGGAGTTGCTGGCGCAGTTGGTGAAGTTTTACGTCTGGAATTTGGTCCGCAAGCTTCTAATCAAGGTTAACTCTCACCTCTTCTCTGTAGAATAACTAGGTGTCCAAGCCTAAAAGCGTTGCCTTAGTAACCCTGGGCTGTGCGCGAAACGATGTTGATTCTGAAGAGTTAGCAGGACGACTTGCAGCTGATGGCTGGCAATTAGTTGATGATGTAGCAACTGCTGATGTTGCCCTGGTAAATACCTGCGGTTTTATTGAATCAGCTAAGAAAGACTCAGTAGATGCCCTGATTGAGGCCCATTCCATGAAGGCAGATGGAACCCTTCGGGCTGTAGTTGCCGTGGGCTGTATGGCTGAGCGATATGGAAAAGAGCTAGCAGAGGCGATGCCAGAGGCTGATGCAATATTAAGTTTTGATGATTATGCAGATATTTCAACTCGATTGCAGAATATTCTTGCTGGAAATTCAAAGCCTGCCCACACCCCACGAGATCGCAGAAGTTTGATTCCAATCTCGCCAGTTGCAAGGCAAGAGATGAAAGTTGAGTTAAATACAAAGATGGGGCAAGGCGGCACTTTTGCAAGGAAGAGACTTGCTAACTCTCCTATGGCCCCCTTAAAAATTGCCTCCGGTTGTGATCGCAGATGTTCATTCTGCGCGATTCCACAATTTAGAGGATCTTTTATCTCAAGAACTCCAGATGAGATTATTAACGAGGCTAGATGGCTTGCAGAAAATGGCGTTAGCGAACTCTTCTTAGTTAGCGAGAACACCACCTCTTATGGAAAAGATCTTGGTGATCTGAAGGCAATGGAGAAATTACTCCCGGCGCTTTCAAAAATAGATGGAATCGAGAGAATTAGAGCTTCATATCTTCAACCAGCAGAGATTAGACCGACGCTACTGCAAGCCTTGATTGCCACTGAGAAAGTTGTTCCCTACTTTGATATCTCATTTCAACATGCTGCAGGAACCCTACTTCGAAGAATGCGACGCTTTGGTGATGGCGAGAAGTTCCTGCACTTAATAACTCAGATAAGAGCGCTTAGCCCAGAGGCTGGAATTCGCTCCAACTTTATTGTGGGATTTCCTGGCGAGAGTGCGAGTGAGTATCAAGAGCTAGTTGACTTTGTAAATGCATCAAATCTTGATGCGATCGGAATATTTGCCTACTCTGATGAAGATAAGACTGAAGCTTTGACCCTTGAGGGAAAGTTAGATCCGCAAGTTATCACTGAGCGAACCAGTGAATTAACAATGATCGCTGAAGAGTTAGTGATGCAGAAAGCCTCAGATCGAATCGGGCAGAGAGTTAGAGTTTTAATTGAAGATGAAGAACTTCAAGAGGGAAGGGCTGAGCACCAGGGGCCAGAGGTTGATTCCAGTACATTTATAACGATCCCAGGGCGTCCAAGTGCTGGCTATAAAGTCGGTCAGTATGTTGATGCCATCGTTACCGACACTTCAGGGGCAGATTTAATTGCTCAGAGCCTATGAATCTTCCTAACGCCCTAACAATTGCCCGGATTGCAGCTCTTCCATTTTGCGCCTGGGCGCTGTTTAAGGATGGGGGAGGTGATCCAAGCTGGCAGATAATTGCTTGGCTCTCTTTCTTTATAGTTGGCATGACCGATGTTCTAGATGGAATTATTGCAAGACGTTGGAATCAGATTTCATCCTTTGGAATTATTCTAGATCCGATTGCTGATAAAGCATTTATCGCGACCGCACTCATTGGTCTTTCCATACTAGGCAAGATGCCTTGGTGGGTCACGGTTTTAATTCTTACACGTGAAGTTGGAATCACTGTTCTACGCCTTTTGGTAATTAAGAGAAAAGTAATTAGCGCAAGTAAAGGTGGAAAGATTAAGACCCTCCTACAGAACTTCTCAGTAGGTTTCTACATCTTGCCTCTACCAGAGGCGCTGCATACCCCAAGAGATATATTGCTTGCTATTGCTATCGCTCTGACTTTTATTACTGGCTACCAATATCTAAAAGATGTAGTTAAATCAAAGCCATGAGTGATCTAGCTGCAAAGGTAATTGATTTACTTAGAGAGCGAAGTGAGAGCATCTCATGCGCAGAATCAATTACTGGCGGCGCACTCACATCAGCGCTCGTCTCTATTTCGGGGGCCTCAGATGTTTTACTCGGCTCAATTGTTGCTTACTCAAAAGAGATGAAGATAAATCAGCTAGGTTTAAGTGCAGAGTTAATTGATGAAAAAGGTCTAGTTTCAAAAGAGGTTGCCCTTGAGATGGCTAGGGGGGCACGGCAAAAACTTGGAAGCAGTTGGGCAATCTCATCGACCGGCTCGGCTGGGCCAAGAGCGCTAGATGGCAGCTCTCCTGGTGAGATCTGGATTGCTATTGTGGGGCCAGATAGCCAAGAAAGTATGAAATTATCCTTAAATGGCGCTCGCCAGGAGGTCATAAGCGGCGCGGTAGAGGGCGCATTAACCCTGCTGGAGCGTATCCTTAGGGCTTAAGAAGTTGATGGCTAATTCATTTCGATAAGGAGGCATAGCGATGGAGTTACTACGAAGCCATATTGGCCAATGCCTTCGCGCCGAGCGCGTCTCACAGAGTAGAACTCTAAGAGATGTTGCAAAGGCTGCTCGAGTCTCTCTCGGTTATCTCTCTGAGGTAGAGCGTGGCCAGAAAGAAGCTTCATCAGAGTTACTAAATGCAATTTGTATCGCACTTGATTTGTCGCTATCAAAAGTACTAGTTGAGGTAACTGCTCAAGTTAAACTCAACGAGACCCCAGTACTTAGCGTCGTTGATACCAACGCTGCTTAACTAGAGGGGAAGAATAAGGCTGTGAGAGATCAGAGCGCGCGCTCGACCTATCAACACCAATCAATAATTCATCGTCGCACTAGAGGCGCCATATTGACCGCTGCTAAAGAGTTATTGGCAGAAAGTGGTATCTCTGGAACTAACATGATTGAAATTGCCGATAGAGCTCAAGTTTCAAGAGCTTCGCTATATAACCACTTTAGAGATAAACATGAAGTCTTTTTAGCTTTAGTTGAAAGCGAGCTCGAGCGAATCTCAACTCTTGCCATGATTGCGCAATCACGATCAGAGGCGCTCTATTTAATCTCCTCTGAGATTTCAAATCATCCAGGGCTAAAGAGCGCCCTTATTAGCGATGGTGAGATTATGGCAAATGCGCTAACTGCAAGAGAACATAAAATCTGGGTTGAGATCTATGCCCAGCTCTCTAAGATTTTTGCAACAGATGTAGTTGGTGTTGGGCTAATTCTTCGCTGGCTGATGGGGCAAGTTACCGCCCCGCTCTCTGATGCGCACTCAAAAGAGCAGGCAGAGCGTTTAGCATCCATTCTTTAAAGTAAGTAATAGTTTTATGAGAATCACCGAACTTCGTAGAAGGTTAACTGCTCACTTCGGCCCTGATTGGGCCCCCTCTTACTCAAAAGATTTTGTTATGGCAGAACTTGGTGGTCAGAGCGTGGATCAAGCACTTGAGATGGGATTTGATCCAGCTGATATCTGGCGGGCGGTAGTGAAAAATAACCCAGATATTTCAAGTGAACTTAAATAAGCTCATATCTCATAGCAACAGCTCCCTTAGGGCGATAAGTTGCTCGAGGTTGGGCTTTAGGAAAAGCGCCGGTAAGTGAGAGGCGAGCTTGTCTTGCAATCTCTAAAATAATTATCCGCCCCTCAAGGAGTGCAAATTGATCTCCTAGGCACTTTCTACTACCAGCTAAGAATGGGAAATAAGCCCCGCGTGGCAAGCTCTTTTCAAAGTCATTACTCCATCGCTCTGGGATAAATTCATTTGGAGATGAAAAATAATTTTCATCTCTCTGTGTGACATATTGACTAACTAAAACATGGGCCCCTTTTGGAATCTGCCTGCCACCAAGAGTTACATCCTCTAGAGCCCTTCTTGGTGAGATCCAGACTGGGGGAGCAAGCCTTAAAACCTCACTAAATATAGCTCCAGATAGGGGAGCGGCGAGAATAACCCTGGCAAAATCTTCATCGCCTTCTCTTGCAAAGACTTCATCTGCCTCCTTGGCAAGGTCATCCCAGTACTTAGGGTTCTGGCTTAAATATGCAAAGGTCCAAGTTAAAACATTTGCAGTAGTTTCATGGCCACTTAAAATCAAAGTTAGAGTCTCATCAGAAATCTCTCGGGCGCTCAACTTCTCACCATCGACGGTTTGTGCCTCAAGTAAAACTCCCATTAAGTCATCTCGTTTTACTCCACTTGCAATGCGCTCATTAACAATTCGTGTTGCTACATCATGGAGTTCATTAGCTGCTCTTTCAAACTTTCTAAAGTATGGAATTGGGAGATTATCGAGGCGATCAAGGCCTGGCAGCATGGTGCGCTCGATGCGATCTATTGCAATATGCATAGAATCTTGAACTCGCTTGGTATCTGCAGATATGTCTGTACCAAATAAAATATCTGCAACTATGTCGAAAGTTAAGGACATCATCTCAGGGCCAATAGCTACAACCTGGCCATCTCTCCAGTTTGAGATGTGTTTGCGAGTAAGGCCAAGCATCGTCTGGGCATAAGTTGAAATCTTGCTGATGTGAAATGGTGATTGCATCAACCTTCTATGGCGGAGATGGATAGGTTCTTCATTAGTTAAAAGACCGCTTCCTAAAACTTTTCTCATCCGATCAAAGCCCACGCCCTTAATAAAGCTTCCCTGCTTGCTCACTGTTACCTCATTGACCATCTCGGGTGAGAAGGCGGTGATAAAGAGCTGGCCTGCTAGAAAGAATGAACTGCAATCGCCATATTCGGCCTTGGCATTTATAAGAAAGGCTGGGGTATCTTTTTGGAATCTCAAGGTTAGTAGGGGCGATCTTGGCCCATCTGGAATATTTAAGCCCTTTAGATCTCGCCGCTTTAGAGGCTTTGGCATCGGGGCGTATTCATCTGGCCTTGGGCTCTGAAATGGGGCTAGATCAACCATGGCTTCAAGGTAGGGCTTGCGTGTCTTAAAAGCCATTAGAACAGATGTTCGGCTAGACTTATCCCCATAACAGCGGCGAGCTGTTATACCCAACCAGAGCGGTTCCACATTTCCGCCGACTGCAAAGTCAGGCCGTCAGTGGCATTCCGTACCTTCTGGAGCCAACTACGAGAGAAGAGAGGCAAGACCGTGGCTAAAGAAGCCAAAGATCCAAATGAAAAAGCAAAACCCTCTGCCGAACGGCAGAAAGCCCTAGATACCGCGCTTGCTCAAATCGAACGTCAGTTTGGCAAGGGTTCAGTAATGAAGATGAGCGATCGAACAGCAACTCCAATTGAGGTTATTCCAACTGGATCCATCGCTCTTGATATCGCCTTAGGAATTGGCGGCATACCACGTGGCCGAGTTGTTGAAATCTTTGGACCTGAATCATCAGGTAAGACAACGCTAACCCTGCATGCAATTGCTAATGCACAGAAAAATGGCGGTATTGCAGCTTTTATCGATGCTGAGCATGCCTTTGATTCTGAATATGCAAAGAAACTTGGAGTTGATATCGATGCGCTCCTAGTTTCTCAGCCTGATACTGGCGAGCAAGCACTTGAAATTATGGACATGTTAGTTCGCTCTGGAGCGCTTGATTTAATTGTAGTTGACTCCGTTGCAGCACTTGTTCCTCGCGCTGAAATTGAAGGCGAGATGGGAGATTCCCATATGGGACTTCAAGCTCGCTTGATGTCACAGGCTTTAAGAAAGATAACTGGCGCGCTAAGTCAGACCAAGACAACAGCAATCTTTATTAATCAGCTCCGTGACAAGATCGGTGTTTTCTTTGGCTCTCCTGAAACCACAACTGGTGGAAAAGCGCTTAAGTTTTATGCCTCAGTCCGTTTGGATATCCGTCGTATTGAAACTCTAAAAGATGGACAAGAAGCGGTTGGAAATCGTACCCGCGTCAAAGTTGTGAAAAATAAGATGGCTCCGCCATTTAAGCAGGCAGAGTTTGACATCATCTACGGCATTGGAATTTCTAGAGAGGGAAGCCTTCTAGATATGGGCGTGGATCTTGGAATTGTGAAGAAATCTGGAGCTTGGTTTACCTATGAAGGAGATCAACTCGGCCAGGGTAAAGAGAACTCTCGCCAATTCCTTCTTGATAATCCTGCTCTAGCTAATGAAATTGAAAGCAAGATCCGGGCTCACTTTGCCGCGAGCGATGTCGATCCAGCTCTAGTTGCTGCAATCGATGAAGCCGCAGCTGATGTCGAGTTCTAATTCAGTAGAAGTTGAGAGCGACCCCTACCAAGTAGCTCAGACCATTGCCCTTATGGCACTTGGTCGAAGGGCAAAAAGTAGGGGGGAGCTCTTTAAGCTTCTCAAATCTCGCGGCATCGAAGAAGAGATTGCAAACGCAGTTCTCTTCCGCCTTGCCGAGCAAGGCTTTATCAATGATCATGAGTTTGCTCGCTACTGGAGTGAATCACGGCAGAGAACTAAGAAGGTCTCAAAGCGAATAATTAGCGGAGAGCTTCGCTCTAAAGGAATCTCACCAGAGATAATTGAGTGGATCACAAGTGATATCAGCGATGATGAAGAGTTTGCCAATGCGATGACTTTTGCCGAACGTAAGGCGAGAGCCGTTACTAGCCTTGCACCTGAGGTGGCATACCGCAGATTACATGGAGCCTTATCAAGGCGAGGATTTTCTGGCCATGTTGTCTCTCGAGTATTGGCAGAGCTGGGAATTTCGCGCTCATAAATTAGCTCGATAGATAGATAGGTACGATTCGCTAGTGAGCCGTACCTATGTAATTCAAACTCTGGGCTGCCAGATGAATGTTCATGACTCTGAACGTATCGCAGGCTCTCTAGATGCTGCTGGCTATATCCCTGCAGCTGATGGATCTGATCCTGATCTAATCGTCTTTAATACCTGCGCAGTTAGAGAAAATGCTGATAACAAGTTATATGGCCACTTAAGTTTCCTGGCGCCAGAAAAGAAGTTAAGACCAGAGATGCAGATAGCAATTGGTGGCTGTCTTGCTCAAAAGGATAAGGGAGTAATCTTAGAGAAAGCTCCCTATGTTGATGTGGTTTTTGGAACTCACAATATGGGCTCACTCCCCGCGCTACTTGAGAGAGCAAGGGTTGAAAAGAGAGCTCAGATTGAAATTAAAGAATCGTTAGAACACTTTCCTTCAACTCTTCCAGCTCGGCGACATTCACCATTTTCAGCCTGGGTCTCAATTTCAGTTGGATGTAATAACACCTGCACCTTCTGCATAGTTCCAGCGCTTCGAGGCAGAGAGAAGGATCGAAGTAGCGATGAGATATTAAGTGAGATTAGAGCTCTTGTTGCAGATGGAGTTATTGAGATAACTCTTCTAGGTCAGAATGTAAATGCCTATGGCGTGGACTTTGGCGATCGGGCAGCCTTTGCCAAATTACTTAGAACCTGCGGCGAAATTGAGGGCCTTGAGCGAGTTCGCTTTATGTCTCCTCATCCAAGAGATTTCACAGATGATGTGATCCAAGCAATGGCTGAGACAAAAAATGTCATGCCCCATCTTCATATGCCGTTGCAATCTGGATCTGATGCAATCTTGGCAGCGATGCGCCGCTCCTATCGAGTCGATCGCTATCGCTCAATTATTAGCAAAGTTCGAAGCGCTCTTCCCCAAGCAAGTATTACTACCGATGTTATTGTGGGATTTCCTGGCGAGAGCGAGGCAGATTTTCA
>JAURJF010000044.1 GCA_030832365.1 Candidatus Nanopelagicales bacterium | reverse complement strand
TGAACAACTGAATATCCGCGATCAAGGGTGGCCTGCGGGGAGAGGGTTCTAACCCTGGCAGCAATATGGGTTACTTCATCAAAGGCTCTAAGGAGCTTGGAGTTCATGCTCATAAATGAGCGCGAGATAAAGCCTGAAATTATCTCCTGTCTTGAGGTGACCATAATTAACGGATCTTTCATAACAGGTCTTTGGATTAAGTTCACAATCTTGGTCATTTCAAGAATTACCAAGTCATTAATCTTTCTATCAGAGCGCTCTCTTAGATTCTTGATTTTGCCAACCTCTTCTTGAAAATCAGGAACTACTAATTTGGCTGCATCTGTTGGAGTTGAGGCGCGAACATCTGCCACTAAATCAAGAAGCGGAGTATCTTGCTCATGGCCAATAGCGCTGACAATTGGTTTCTTGCAAGAGGCAGCAAGTCTTACTAGCCCTTCATCTGAGAAGGCAAGGAGGTCCTCAAAGGATCCGCCGCCTCTAGTGATGATGATTACATCAACTTCTGGATCGTTATCAAGCTCTCGCAAGGCAGCCGATACCTGGACAACAGCATCAGCTCCTTGAACTGCTACCTCCCTAGTTTCAAAGCGAACCGCTGGCCATCTTCTTCGAGCATTCTCCTTAACATCTTTTTCCGCAGCGCTTGCCCTGCCACAGATAAGACCAATTTTATTTGGCAGAAATGGGAGCGGTTTTTTTCGCTCAAGTGCAAATAGCCCCTCTGCTGCAAGGACTTTTTTAAGTGCTTCAAGGCGAGCAAGTAATTCACCAACTCCAACTTGACGGATTTCTTTAGCGCTAAGTGAGAGACGTCCGGTTGGGGTATAGAAATTAACTTTTGAATTAATTACAACTCGAGCATTCTCGCTAAGTGGCGCTACTGCTTTAAAAACTGATCTTGGGCATGTGACCTCTAAATACATATCAACGCTCGGATCTCTAAGCCTGATATAAATCATTCCAGAGCCGGCTCGATCATTTAACTGAGCAATCTCTCCTTCAACCCAAACCTGTCCTAAGCGATTTATATATTCACTTATCGCCTCAGAGATAACCCTTACCGGGGCAGGCTTTTCACTTGAAGTTTCGAGCATTGGGTAATGCTAATAGGATAGGGCTATGGCTAAACGAGTCCTGCTTGCTGCGCCGCGAGGCTATTGCGCAGGCGTTGATCGAGCAGTAATCACCGTTGAGAAGGCCCTTGATCTCTATGGCGCCCCGGTCTATGTGCGAAAGCAGATTGTTCATAATGTTCATGTGGTTTCATCACTTGAGAAAAAAGGCGCGATATTTGTTGATGAGACAGATGAAGTGCCAGAGGGCTCAATTGTTATTTTTTCCGCCCATGGCGTCTCACCTCAGGTTCATAAAGAAGCAGCTGAGCGAAATTTGAAAACTATTGATGCCACCTGCCCCCTAGTTACTAAAGTTCACCAAGAGGCGCGCCGCTTTGCTAAAGATGATCTCCAGATTCTTCTAATTGGCCATGAGGGACATGAAGAGGTTGAAGGAACAGCGGGTGAAGCCCTAGATCATGTGAAGTTAGTTGATGGTCTAGATGGCGCAAGAAGTGTTGAGATTGATCCAAATAAGGGAGTGGCTTGGCTCTCCCAGACCACACTTAGCGTTGATGAAACTCTCGATGCAGTTGCAATTCTTAAGGAGCGTTTTCCAAATCTTCAAGATCCGCCATCTGATGACATATGTTATGCAACACAGAATCGCCAAGTGGCTATTAAGCAGATTGCGCCTCAGGCCGATCTTGTTCTAGTAGTTGGATCAAAGAACTCTTCAAACTCAGTGCGTTTAGTTGAAGTTGCGCTGGAATATGGCGCAAAGGCTGGATATCTAATTGATTATGCAAACCAGCTAGAAGATAGCTGGTTTGAAGGGGTTGAAACTATTGGAGTATCAAGTGGGGCTTCAGTTCCTGAAATTTTAGTAACTGATCTATTAACTGAGCTTGCAGAGCGTGGCTATAGCGATGTTGAGACGATTACCGCAATGGAGGAGCACCTGCTCTTTGCTATCCCACCTGAGCTAAGAAAAGATTTAAGAGCCGCTGGAAAGTAGTTTCTTTCGCTCTTTAAAGTAATACCACCAGCCAAATATTGAGCCAGTGATTAGAAATGGCGCAACGCTTGCAAGCCCTGAAACTAGGTCAACTCCAAGGCGAGTAATTGATAGCGATGCCCCGCCAACTGATGGCAGCAGCACTATCGCTGCAAGACCAAAGGCAAGTGGGGGATTAACTACTGCGACATAGGTAGTTCCATCTCGACCATAAATCAGAGCGCCATAGTAAGAAGCCCAGATAGCAAGGCCAGTTAGAAAGCCAACATTTGATCTAAAGAAGATTTCAATTAGCGCAACAAATGAAATTGCTAAGAATTGAAGAATTACTACTCCAGGCTTTGTTAAGCCCGCACCCTTTATTGGGCTCTTTATCGAAGGAGTTGGCAGACTACTTCTCATCGCTCTCACCTTCATCTAAATCATCATCGCCATCATCTAGGGCGGCGGAGCCAAGTTCCTTTGGCGCGATCTGTCTTACCTCATCATCGATATCTTCAATAGCTTTTAATTTAGAGCTAGATGGAGCGCCAAGCTTTACCATCTTCCTAGCTGGCTTAATAACATTTTCTTCAGCGCTCTTTATTAGATCATTAAAGGCTCGCTCCGTTGATTTAATCCGGTCGCCTAGAGTCTCAATCTTGCTATGGACTTTGCCGATTCTCTTAAGTAGTTCGCCAGCAAGATCTTGAATCTCCTGGGCATTTCTTGCAAGCTCAGATCTACTAAATACATAGGCAACAGTTCTTAGAAGCGCCATCATTGTTGTGGGGGTTGCGATAGTGACATTTTTTTCAAATGCCTTATGAAGAAGTTGTGGGTCAACATCGAGTGCTTCACTAAGAATTGATTCAAAGGGAGCAAAGAGGACTACATAATCAGGTGAGTTATTACTTTCTTGATAACCTCTTTTAGCAAGAGAAGTGACATGGCCCATCAAATCTTTAGCATGGGCCTGCATCAGCCTGGTTCGCTCCAGGGGATCTTTTTCAACTATTGCTTCAAGGAAGCGATCAAAGGGAAACTTTGAATCGATAAATAGCTCGCTGCCGCCAGGAATAGCTATTTTGATATCGGGCTTAGTGATCTCGCTACCACTACTTCGATAATCTTGTTTGAAGAAGTGAACATTTTCTAATAGGCCAGCATTTTCTAAGAGGGTTTCAAGTTGTGCTTCGCCATATTTTCCGCGGGTCTGAGAATTTGATAGCGCTCCAGCTAATTTAGTTGTCTCTCTAAGTAGCGTCTCATTTCCTAGTTTCATATTCTCAATCTGAGCTCTCATCTCAGATTCAGCTCTAGTTCTTTTAATCTCTGCCTCTTGGCTCTGAGTATTTAACTGCGCCATTGAGGTAGTAACGCTTCTTAGCTGTTCATTAAGAGTTGTTAACCGGCTCTCCTCTTGGCGCATAGCTTCTATCTGGCTATTAAGAAGTGAGACTTTGCCCCGCTCACTATTGAGGCGGAAGTAGCCAATAAGATGGCCAAGGCCAATACCGAGAGTTAAGCCGATGAGCAGATAGATCGCTGTGTTCATGGCGCTATCGTGGCACCAAGCGGTGACATTGGCAGTTAGGCTCTACCCCTTGTGAGCCTCTCCATCGGAATCGTGGGTCTACCCAATGTCGGAAAATCGACCCTATTTAACGCTTTAACGAAAAATAACGTTCTAGCTGCCAACTATCCCTTTGCAACCATTGAGCCAAATGTTGGCGTAGTTGGCCTTCCAGATGAGCGCCTGGCAGTTCTTGCCAAGATATTTTCCTCAGAGAAGATAATTCCAGCATCCTTATCTTTTGTTGATATCGCAGGAATTGTTAAGGGAGCATCAGAGGGGGCAGGACTTGGTAATAAGTTTCTTGCCAATATCCGTGAATGTGATGCGATCTGTCAAGTCATTAGAGCTTTTAACGATAGCGATGTTGTCCATGTTGAGGGAAGAGTTGATCCAAAGAGCGATATTGAAACTATCAATACCGAGCTGCAATTAGCAGATCTTCAGACAATTCAAAAAGCGATACCAAGAATTGAAAAAGAGGCAAGGCAGGCAAAAGATAGAGCAGTAGTTCTTGAGGCAGTTAAAGAGGCCGAGAAGGTAATCTCATCAGGTGGCTTGATATCTCAATCAAAGATTGATTTAACACTTATCAGAGAGCTGCAGCTATTAACTGCAAAGCCTTTTCTCTATCTCTTTAACCTTGATGCTAGCGAGCTGCAAGATAGCGAGTTAAAGGCGCGTTTATCAGCACTTGTTGCTCCAGCTGAGGCAATTTTTCTTGATGCAAAGACTGAATCTGAGTTGATTGAATTAGATGAGGCAGAGGCTTTAGAGCTATTAAACTCAATTGGACTATCAGAGCCTGGGTTAAGTAGCCTTGCTCGTGTTGGTTTTGCAACTCTTGGCTTGCAGACATATCTAACTGCAGGTCCTAAAGAGGCTCGGGCTTGGACCATTCATAAGGGCGATACCGCTCCTATGGCAGCCGGTGTAATTCATAGTGATTTTCAGAAAGGCTTTATTAAGGCCGAAGTTGTTTCATTTACCGATCTAGTTGGCGCTGGATCTTTTAATGAAGCCAAGGCGCGGGGCAAAGTTCGAATGGAAGGCAAGGATTACGTAATGGCTGATGGAGATGTCGTGGAATTTAGGTTCAATGTCTAGAGTAATTAAATCTGCCCACCTAAATGGCCTTGAGGTAAAGAGCCGTGAAGAGCTAAGAAATCTAGCCATTATTGCTCACGTAGATCATGGCAAGACAACACTTGTTGATGCCATGTTATGGCAATCAGGAGCCTTTGCTGCCCATAAAGCGCAATCAGATTCACAAGATCGTTTGATGGATTCGATGGATTTAGAGCGGGAAAAAGGAATTACGATCCTTGCTAAAAATACCGCAGTAAAGCGCGGGGATAGCATCGTTAATATCATCGATACTCCAGGGCACGCAGACTTTGGCGGCGAAGTAGAGCGCGGACTTGAGATGGTCGATGGCGTTGCGCTTCTAGTTGATGCCTCAGAGGGACCGCTACCGCAGACTAGATTTGTTTTGAGAAAAGCTTTAGAGAAGAACCTTCCAGTTATTTTGATTATCAATAAGGTAGATCGCCCTGATGCAAGAATTGCAGCAGTTGTTGATGAGGCCTATGCCCTCTTTCTAGATCTTGATGCTGATGAATCACAGATTGATTTTCCAATTGTTTATACCTCAGCAAAAGCAGGGCGAGCATCGCTAACAAGGCCAAGTGATGGCGGCATGCCAGATGAAGAAAATCTTGATGTGCTCTTTGATGTTATCTTTAAAACTATCCCAGCTCCTAAGTATCATGTTGGAGCGCCGCTACAAGCACATGTTACTAACCTTGATTCATCTCCTTATCTTGGACGTCTTGCGCTATGTAGGGTCCATGAAGGTGAGATCAATAAAGGTCAGATGGTGACCTGGATTAAAACTGATGGCACCCAGAGCAAGGTAAAGATCTCAGAGTTAATGATTACTGAAGGACTTGAGCGAGTTCCAGCATTAAAAGCAGGCCCTGGAGACATCATCGCTGTTGCTGGGATTGAGACTATTACTCTAGGTGAGACTTTAGCTGACCCTGAAAATCCATATCCGCTGCCTTTAATTACCGTTGATGAACCAAGTATCTCTATGACAATCGGTATTAATACCTCACCTCTTGCTGGACGAGTTGGCAAGAAATTAACAGCTCGCTTAGTTAAAAATCGCCTTGATGCAGAGCTAGTTGGAAATGTTTCACTCCGTATTTTTCCAACTGAGCGTCCTGATACTTGGGAGGTGCAGGGAAGAGGGGAGCTCCAACTTGCAGTATTAGTTGAAATGATGAGGCGTGAGAGCTTTGAGCTAACAGTTGGAAAGCCGCAGGTTGTTACCAAGATGGTTGATGGAAAACTTCATGAACCGATGGAGAGTTTAACTATCGATGCCCCAGATGATTACCTAGGTGTTATTACTCAATTAATGGCTCTTCGCAAAGGTCGTATGGAGCAGATGGTTAATCATGGAACTGGCTGGATTCGAATGGATTTCAAAGTTCCATCTCGCGGTTTGATTGGTTTTAGAACTGAATTCTTAACTGAGACTCGCGGCACAGGACTTCTCCACCATGTCTTTGATGGTTATGAAGCATGGCATGGCGAGCTAAGAACTAGAAATACTGGATCCCTTGTTGCTGATCGCTCAGGAACAACAACTTCATATGCCATCTTTGGTCTGCAAGAGCGCGGAACTATCTTTGTTGAAGTAAACGCTGATGTCTATGAAGGAATGGTTATTGGTGAGAACTCAAGACCTGAGGATATGGATGTCAATGTTGTGCGCGAGAAGAAGCTAACTAATATGCGCGCCTCTGGTAGCGATGAGACTGAGAAGTTAATTCCACCAAAGTTATTAAATCTAGAGCAGGCACTTGAGTATTGCCGCGAAGATGAATGCGTTGAGGTCACTCCAAGCACGGTGCGCATTAGAAAAGTTATCTTTGATCAAAACGAGAGATCAAGACTTACCTCAAAGGCGAAGAAAACTAACCAATAAGAGCCAAACACGCTGATTTATAGGCTCTTTTGCCCCATTGTCAGTGGCTCCCTCTTTAATCACCTCCATAAGCAAATAAGCCGGAGGTATTACAGATGAATCTACGAGAGCTAGCCTTTCAACTCTCAGCAATAACACTTATTGCTGATGCTGCGAAAGAAGCTAAAGACAGGCTAAGAAGACAATTTGCCGAAGCTCTTGAGGAAGTTGGCGCAGATTCAGCCAAAGCCGCACTTGAGGGTGAGGAGATTGCTAAGGTCTCGCTAATTAGACCTAAAAATACCCCAGAGGTTTTAAATGAGAAAGTCTTTGTTGATTGGGTTAAATCCAATTACGAGTATGAAATTATTGAATCCATCAGAGAGTCATTTAGAAAGCATGTGATGGACTCGATAGAAAATGTTGATGGAAAAGCAATCTATAAGCGAAGTGGTGAGATTCTTGATTTCATTACCTTTAATAGCCGTGATTCTTATATCTCAACCAGATTTTTAAGCGGTGGTCGTGAGGTTTTAAGCCAAGCTTTTAGAAGTGGCTCACTCTCTCCAAGCTCTGTTATGGCTGAAGAGTTAGAGATGGCGGTGGGGCAGTAATGAGCTATTTTAATTTAAGTGATTACGAGCCAGTTGAAAATCGTATTAGAGCGTTCTGGCTTAAATATCCAACTGGAAGAATCTTGACTGACCTACAGCGAACTGAGCGTAGCGATGGCAGGATTGAATGGATCTGTCGCAGTGAGGCATATACCAACTCTGAAGATATTCGCCCACAATCAACTGGCTTTGCTACAGAGATTGAAGGAACCTCTCCAGTTAATCGAGCAAATGCCAGTGAGAATTGCGAAACTTCAAGTATTGGTCGCTGCCTTGCTAATTTAGGTTTTGCCGCCAAAGGAAAGCGCCCAAGTCGGGAGGAGATGGCAAAGGCTGCCAGAGGTAGCTCTGGAAAGGTTTTAAATAAGAGTGATTGGGAGCGGCTCATCAGCCAGCTCCATGGTTGCAGTGAGTTAAGTCAATTAAAAGCCTGGTCTGCCTATGCTGCAAGCTTTAATATGCCTGATGTTAAGCGAAATGAACTACTTTCAATCTATAAGAGCCATCGAGAGAGTTTAAGTAGAAAATCTGAAGTCGCTTAAGAAATGGTAATGCTAAGGGCTCTATGATCACTTAAGCCATTGTGCTTGTGAATCAAAGACTTCACCTGATCTGTATCGATATCTTTACTTAAGATGTAATCAAATTCGATATTTGGCTTCCATGATGGATATGTAGCACCTGGAGCAAGATCTTGCCACTTAGTGATCTTCGCTGCAACTCCCCAAGGAATATTAAAGTCTCCAGTGAGGATATGTTTTCCAGTAATACTTGGAAGCCATTTAATTATCTTTCTAAGCTGTGCAACATTTTTTCCTGGAACAAATGAGAGATGTGTAGTACTAATTGATAAACCATTTTCAAGCT
>JAURJF010000043.1 GCA_030832365.1 Candidatus Nanopelagicales bacterium | reverse complement strand
GACCCAGTTCTCTATGAAGGTTCAGTAACTGCTGGTGGAGCTTTGATGAATACCACTGAGGTAGAAAACTTCCCAGGATTTAAAGATGGAATTATGGGGCCTGATCTTATGGATCAGATGAGAAAACAAGCCTCTCGCTTCGGAGCTCAATTAGTAACCGATGACATCACTGAGACGAAATTAGATTCAGATGTAAAAGTATTAACAGATGGCTCTGGAAATACGATTAAAGCTCGCGCTGTGATTCTTGCTATGGGTTCTGCATATAAGGAAATTGGTTTAAAGAATGAGAAGCGCTTATCAGGGCGAGGTGTTTCTTGGTGTGCTACTTGCGATGGATTCTTTTTTAAGGAACAAGTTATTGCTGTTGTTGGTGGGGGAGATTCAGCAATGGAGGAAGCTAATTTCTTAACTAAGTTTGCTAAGAAAGTAGTTTTAATCCACCGTAGAGATCAGCTTCGCGCATCAAAGATTATGATTGAGCGCGCTAAGGCAAATCCAAAAATTGAATTCCTGCTTAATACCGAGGTAATAGATGTATTAGGTGAAGATAAAGTTACCGGCCTTAAGCTTAAGAACACTGTTACTGGGCAGGAAAGTGATGGCGACTTCACTGGTTTATTTGTTGCTATCGGACATCTTCCAAGAAGCGAATTAGTTGTTGGTCAAGTAAAGACAAATGCTGAAGGTTATGTCTTAGTTGAATCTGGCTCCACTAAAACCAACCTATCTGGGGTCTTTGCCTCAGGTGATCTAGTTGATTTCACTTATCGCCAAGCAATCACTGCAGCTGGATCTGGCTGTCAGGCGGCTTTAGATGCTGAGCGATTCCTAGCGGGACACTAGAAAAGAAAAAGAAATTCCTTTAATAAAGAGATAAAGTTCTCAAATCAATATCAAATAGAGAGGCAATAAGAAGATGGCAACCGAGAAAGTAACTGCAGAAAACTTTGATGCGATGGTGCTGAAGAGTTCAACCCCAGTATTAGTTGATTTCTGGGCTGAGTGGTGTGGTCCATGCCGAGCAGTAGGCCCAATTTTGGAAGAAATTTCTAATGAATATGGCAGCAAAATTAAGATTGTTAAGCTCAACACCGATGAAGAAGGCTCTATTGCTATGAAATATGGCATCAACTCAATCCCAACAATGAATGTATTTGTTGGTGGCCAGGTTGTTAAGAGCATTGTTGGCGCTCGCCCTAAGCCAATGATTCTTAAAGAGCTCTCTGAGTACATCAACTAAAAAGCGATGATTAAACCCGGCGATCACGGGGATGTTGTAACTGATGTTACAAACACCCTCCATCGCCTTGGTTTCATTGCAAAGGCAAGTGAGATCTTCTCTGATGAGGTAGGCCAGGCTGTTCGCGCTTTTCAACAAGAGCGTGGCTTATCTGTTACTGGTCTTATTGATGAAACTACTCAAGTTGCTATAAATGAAGCGCGCTGGAAGCTTGGTGATCGCTCACTAAAAGTAGGTGAACCAACTATGCGCGGTGATGATGTTGCATCGCTTCAGAGCCGTTTGATTGAGATGGGATTTAATCCAGGAAGAGTCGATGGGATCTATGGAATTGCGAGCGAAGCTGCAGTTAAAGACTTTCAAAAATCAGTTGGCGCAAAAGTTGATGGAATCTGCGGGCCTGCAACAGTAATCGCGCTGATGCGTTTACTTCGCACAGTTACTGGAGGAGCCCCCGCTCTACTTCGCGATCAAGCAAGTAGGGAAAAGCGTGGGCCAGCACTTGCCGATAAAGTAATTGTTTTAGACCCTAGCTCTAGAGCTGATATCGCAGAGTTCACCTTTGATCTAGCTCAAAAGATCGAAGGAAGACTTATTGCTCTCGGCGTCTCTGTATTTCTAACTAGAGGTTTAACTACCGCGCCAAGTGAAGATGAGCGAATAGCTTTTACAAACAATACTTCAGCTGATCTATTAATCTCACTTAGCGTTGATCGACACAGTAGTGGAGCTGCTAATGGACTTGCTACTTATTTCTATGGAAGTGAGACCCATGGGATTCACTCAATTGTTGGTGAGAAGTTTGCAACTATTGTGCAGCGAGAGTTGATTGCTAGAACCGACTTATCAAATAATAGAACGCATGCGAAAACCTGGAACTTGCTCCGTTTAACAAAGGCCCCAGCGGTGCTGTTAGATATTGGCTTTATTTCAAATCCAAAAGATTCAAGCAGATTAGCAGACCCAAATTTTCGTGATGTAATAGCTGAAGGTTTAGTGGTTGCTATCCAGAGAATGTATTTATCTGCAGAGCAAGATGCAAAGACTGGAACCTTGCGCCTAGAGGATCTGCGCAGAGCTGGAATAAGAAAGTAAATCTGCGCCAAGTCAGCGAGTAGTTATGGCAGACTTCGCCAATGAATTCATCCTCATTTGATGGTCTAGAGCGTTATCAGACGCACGAACCAGAGAACTTGCAAGAGCGTTATGCCCATCGGGCCGCTCATATGAAACCAAGTGAAATCAGATCTTTATTTGCAGTTGCATCCAGACCTGAAATTGTTTCACTCGCCGGAGGAATGCCGAATTTATCTGCAATTCCCATGGATATGATGGCTGGAATTGTTGAAAAGTTAATAAGAGAAGATGGCCAAGAGGCGCTTCAATATGGAAGTGGGCAAGGACACCCCCAGCTTCGTGAACAGATCTGTGATGTGATGGCTCTTGAAGGAATTAAGGCTAATCCCGATGATGTTTTAGTTACTACTGGCTCCCAGCAAGCTTTGGATTTAATTTCCAGGATCTTTATAGATCCAGGCGATGTGGTTTTAGTTGAAGCGCCTTCATATGTTGGAGCCCTTGGAACCTTTGCTCAATATGAAGCAAGTGTGGTTCACGTAGAGATGGACGAAAATGGGCTTATCCCTGAAGCGCTTCGTCAAGCAATTAAGACTTTGAGATATCAAGGACGAAGAATTAAGTTCCTATATCTAATTCCAAATTATCAAAACCCAGCTGGAGTATTACTACCTGCGGATCGAAGAAGTGAGATCCTTGATATCTGTCGCTCTGAGAAGATTTTTATCGTTGAAGATAATCCCTATGGCCTCCTTGGCTTTGATCGCCCATCACCAAATGCGATGAGGGCTGAAGACTCAGAAAATGTCATCTATCTCGGTTCTTTCTCCAAAACGATAGTTCCGGGATTTCGAATTGGCTGGGCTTTAGTTCCCCAATCTTTGAAGGAGAAGCTAGTTATCGCATCGGAATCATCGATTCTCTGCCCATCAAACTTCTCTCAAATGGCTATCGCTAGCTATCTAGCTAATCAACCTTGGCGCGAACAAATTGCTTCTTTCTGCGCTCTCTATAAAGTTAGGCGAGATGCCATGCTTTCCGCTCTCGATGCCTATTTTCCAAAGGCTGCAACATGGACAAAGCCTGCCGGTGGTTTCTATGTCTGGGTCACTCTGCCACCTGAGATAGATACCAAAGCTATGGTTCCAAGGGCAATTGCAGCCAAAGTTGCCTACGTTCCAGGAACAGCATTTTTTGCTGATGGTTTTGGATCTTGGTCGCTACGTCTCTCATATTGCTATCCAACTCCTGAGAGAATTACCCAAGGAGTTATGGCTTTAAGTAAAGTGGTTGAACAAGAGATGTTAAACCGCGGAATTACTAACTAATAACTCCCACAATTCTCTGTAGGTCTTGACCATCTGCATATTCAATAACAATCTTTCCACCAGTATTACTTCCAGCAATTGTGACCCTAGTATCTAGCGCCCCCTCTAAGCGCTCAACAAGTTCGGTATACTTTCCATCACTTGTCTTTGTTTTACTCTTCTTTGATTTCTTCTGCTCAGGGTTGCTAAGAGCAATTAGCTCTTCAATAGCTCTAACACTTAAACCCTCGCTAACAATCTTATTTGCAAGTCGCTCCATCTCATCTGTGGAGTTAAGGCCAAGAAGCGCCCTGGCATGGCCTGCGCTTATAGTTCCAGCTGCTAATCGTTTCTGAACCGATGGCGGTAGGTTTAATAACCTTAAGGTGTTGGTAATCACTGGGCGAGATTTTCCAAGTCGCTCGGCTAGTTCATCATGGGTAAAACCAAAGTCACTTAACATCTGGTTATATGCCGCAGCCTCTTCTAGTGAGTTTAAATTGCTGCGATGAATATTCTCAACTAGCGCTTCACGTAATAATTCGTTATCGCTAGTTTGTCGGACGATAACTGGAATATTTACTAGACCTGCAAGTTTGGCAGCTCTATAGCGCCGCTCTCCCATTATTAACTCATATTGATTTTCACCAATCTTTCGCACAACAGGTGGTTGCAGGATTCCGATCTCTTTAATTGATGCTGCAAGTTCATCAAGTGCTGAGTTATCAAAGACAGTTCTTGGCTGTCTTGGATTTGGCTTGATCCAAGATAACGGAATCTCATTTCGCTCGCCAACTGTTTCATTACTTCCCACGCGATTAATTGGAGTTGGTATAAGTGAATCAAGATTTCTTCCTAGGCCACCTCTCTTGCTGCTCATTAACCAACACCTTTTTCGCTATTTGAATTAGATGAAGGAGCGCCGCGTCTTGCAATCTCTCTTGCAACAAGTCCATATGCTTCAGCGCCATTTGATGCTGGGTCATAGGTCATTACTGTTTGCCCATAAGAGGGAGCCTCTGAGATACGGACTGCTCTTGGAATTGGAATATCGATCAATTCAGTGTTGTAATGTTTTCTCACCTCTGAAGCAACATCATTAGCTAGCCTTGTTCTGCCATCAAACATAGTAAGTAAGATAGTTGTTAGTTTTATATTTGGATTTAAATGTTCTTGAATTAATGAAACTGTGTGAAGAAGTAGTGTTAAACCTTCTAGCGAGTAATACTCACATTGAATTGGAATTAATAACTCTTGCGCAGCAACTAGAGCATTAATTGTCAATAAACCTAAACTTGGTGGACAATCAATAATTACATAATCAAATCTCTCGCCTTTATTTGCTGCATCAAGTAAGTAATTATTTAAAGATTTTTTTAGCCTCATCTCCCTTGCAACCATTGGAACTAATTCCACTTCAGCATTTGCAAGAGATTGTGTTGCAGGAATTACTTCAAGGCTTGGGTAGCCTGGAATTTTTAGCGCTGCAGATTGCATTGGTAGATCTTTAATAATTACTTCATACATCCCGCTTACTTCATCCCTTGAAATCCCAAAAGCGGTGCTCGCATTTCCTTGAGGATCTAGGTCGATTATTAGGGTTTTTAAGCCCCCCATAGCTAGAGCTGCTGCCACATTGACTGCGGAGGTGGTTTTGCCGACCCCGCCCTTCTGGTTGGCGACAGTAAAGATCCGAGTAGTTATCGGTTTAGCCATAGGCTCTCGGAAGCGCTTAGTTCCGATTACCTGCCTAGGGGCCGATGTTTCACGTGAATCACTCACGCCACCTAGTTAACCAGCCTTGACCGCCTCAATGATGCGTCCAGTCGGCAAGTCATCGAGATTTATCTCGTGTAGTTGATGGGATTTGAACTTTTTGAGGTTAGTTGTAGCTATCTCTTGGGCTGCAGACTCTCCTTTGATGGCAAGAAGTGATCCTGCTGGGGCAATTAGGTGCCAGGTGCTCTCAATTAAACGAGGAAGTGGGGCAACTGCTCTTGCTAAAACGTAGTTATAGCTACCTTTCACCGATTCAGCCTTAGCTCTGATGACCTCAACATTGTCGAGCTTTAAAGCCTCAATTACTTCATATAGAAATTCAGCCCGTCTTTGAAGGGGTTCAATTAGGCTGACTTTGAGCTCTGGGCGAGCTAGAGCAACCACGATTCCAGGTAGGCCAGCTCCAGAACCAATATCTGCCACCTTAGCCCCCCTCATTGAAAGCAGGGTTACTACTGGAAGGCAGTTTTCAATATGGCGCTGCCAGATCCGCTCCCCTTCAGCTGGGCCAATTAAGCCCCGCTCAATAGCGGTTGTTGCTAGGAGCTTTTCGAAAGCTAGGGCCTCTTCGGCTCTCTCTGGGAAGTATCGCTTTGCCCTAGTTTCACGTGAATCAATCAGGCTGGCATCACCACAACGCAGCGATCTGGGTCTTCGCCTTCAGATTCACTACTTAAGCCGATCTTCTGGATGGTGTCATGGATGACTTTTCGCTCAAAGGCATTCATTGGGGCGAGCTTTATTGGCTTGCCCTTGGATTTGACCTCATCAGCTGTCTCTTCGGCTAGTTTTGCAAGGGCGCTTTTTTTATCAGCTCTAAACCCATCGATATCAAGCATCAATCGGGAGCGTTCACCTGTTGCTGTTTGAACAGCTAGGCGAGTGAGCTCTTGAATAGCATCTAATACCTCTCCATCCCCGCCTACTAGGTGGGTTAGGTCGCCGCCTTCAATAACTAGCGCTGCTCGCTCATTTTCCACGCTGATCTCTATATCACCATCAAGATCTGCGATATCAAGTAAGCCCTCTAGGTAGTCGGCAGCGATATCGCCCTCTTCTTCAAGGCTTGTCACTACAGTCTTCTCTTCGCTCATATCTTCTCCTTCGTCTTTTGCCCCGTTTTGGGGCTTTTAATGCTATTTGCGCCTTTTCTTCTTTTTCTTCTTTGGTTGTTCTCTCTGCCCCATTGGTTTTGGCTCCTCTGTGGCAACTCCTCCGCCATTACTTTCACCCTCTGGCTCCTGGCCTGACTTCTTAGCTTTCTTTGCTTGGAGCTCCTCCCAGGCTGGCGATCCTGGGGTTGGGTTTCTCTTAATCACATAGAACTGCTGACCCCAGGTCCAGAAATTTGTTGTAGACCAGTAGATCAAAACTCCGATCGGAAAGTTAACTCCTGAGACAGCAAAAATAACAGGGAATAAATAAAGCATTATTTTCTGCTGCTGCAACATCATATTGTTTGAGGAATCTAGTTTTGGCATTCCTTTAACCATCAACTGACGCTGGGTAGTAAATGTTGTTAGCGACATTAAAAATATTAGAAACACTGTAACTATCTTTACTGTGCCATCAGATGATCCAAGGAATGTCTGTGAGATTGGAGCGCTAAAGAATTCTGCCTTTGCCATCTGCGCTGCAATTTCACTAGTTAAAACTCCGCGAGCTTGTGGTGGGTTTTTACCAATTCCATTAAGCACTGTAAAGAGTGCGAAGAATATTGGGGCTTGAGCCAGAATTGGAAAACATGAAGCCATTGGATTTGTCTTATGGGTCTTATATAACTTCATCAACTCTTCTGATTGCTTTTGGCGATCATCTTTATATTTCTGTTGAATCTTCTTCATCTCTGGAGCTAGGGCAGTTAGAGCTCGCTGAGATTTAATCTGTTTAACAAAGAGTGGGATCAAAATAGTTCTAATTAAGACCACAAGTCCCATAATCGATAAAGTCCATGTGACTCCACTTGCTCCACCAAACACTGGTGAGAGAGCTTTATGGATATAGACCATAACCCCAGAAACAATCCAATAAAGCGGATCTAAAATGCCCATTTAACGCACCGTGCTTTCTGTTTCTCTATTTGACAGTAAAAAAGGGCGTATTTTCAAGGTTTTTGGCGGGTAATCCACTCCACCATGACTTAGTGGGTTACATCTAATAACTCTCCAGACACCTAGAGCTAGACCATAGATATGGAAGTTTTTAATTGATTCATATGTATATTGGGAACAAGATGGATAGTACTTACACCTTGGAGCAAGTCCTGGCGCAATAAACTTCTGCCAAGTTTTAATTATTAAAATGAATGGAAGCATAAGTAAGTCAAGTAATTTATTAATCATCTTCCCGCCTTTTCATTTAACGCGGTAAATAACCTTGGGATTTCATGATGAACATTCTGCTCATGTTTAGTTGCTCTAATTACCACCATAGATTGTGGGGGAAGAATATGAAGGCTGCTTTTTGAAGCATGTCTTAACTGCCTTGTCACTCTATGGCGAATCACTGAGCCACCGATTGCTCTTGAGACAACAAAGCCAACTTTTGGAGATATGAGATTTGGTTCTTTGCTTAAATAACCAACAAGGCTCTTAGTTGTTGAACGAATTGGTGAACGAGTAACCCGCGCGAAGTCTTCGCGAGAAGTTAGGCGATTAATGGCTGCTAGCACGCCGGTTATTACAGCTTAGGCGGATATACGAGCGCGACCCTTAGCGC
>JAURJF010000042.1 GCA_030832365.1 Candidatus Nanopelagicales bacterium | reverse complement strand
ACTCAATCATTTACTGTAATTATCCGCAAAGCAGAGAGCGCTGGAAAAGTAATTGAATTAGTTGAAAGCGCAGGCAGTGAAAGTGTTGCAATTAATGGTATTGCTCCATTTATCTCTAAGGGCTCTGCAGCAATGCAGGAAGCAAGAGCTGCTGCTGTTGCTGATGCAAAATCTAAAGCCTCTTCCTATGCCAAACTACTTGGAGCCTCATTGGGCAAAGTCATTTCACTACAAGAAAACTCTGCTCCTTCATATTCATTTCCAATGCTTGGAGTTGCTAAGGCAGAGGATGCCTCAACTCCTGTAATTGATCTTGGTGAAGAGGAAGTCTCTATCTCTATCACCGTGAAATGGGCTATGAACTAAGAGCACTTGTGGTGGGTAGTGGATTTGAACCACTGAAGGCTAAGCCGGCGGATTTACAGTCCGCTCCCATTGGCCACTCGGGCAACCCACCATTTAGCACTTGATTGCGCAAGGCTAGCAACTCACCCTCGCGCTCACAAATTACTAATTATTACTTGATAGAAGCCTCATAAATGCTCTGAATTGTTCCATTGAGCATCGCATCAAAATCAGTATCGCTTTGTTGAGCACTTAACCCCTCAGCTAGCGCCCTTGAGAAAGAGGCAATAACGCCAGTATTTTCAGCAAGCATTTGATTAGCAACCTCTCTTGAATATCCACCAGAGAGAGCAACAACTCTAACAACGCGAGGGTGATCTACTAGCTCTTTATAGAGATTAGCCTTTGTTGGAAGAGAGAGCTTGAGCATGATGTTTTGATCGCCGCTTAGGCTATTTGCTTGCTCTATTAATTGCTTCTTTAGAATTTCTTCTGCTTCTGCCTTCTCTGCGCTCTTGATATTTACCTCAGGCTCAATGATTGGAACAAGGCCACCTGCGATAATCTCCTTGCCAACTCCAAATTGCTGCTTAACAACTTCATCAATTCCTGATGGGTTTGCCATATTAATCACCGAACGCATCTTGGTGCCAAAAACTCCGTGCTTATTTGCAGCAGCAATTCTTGCACCAAGTTCTGGAATTGGCTTCATGAGTTGGACATCATTTGCTTCATCAGCAAGGCCGTTATCAACTTTGAGAAATGGAACGACTTTCTTCTTATTCCATAAGAATTCAGCAGAGCCGATTCCATCAATGGTGCGCTCCATAGTCATTTCAAAGAGAATTGCGCCAATCACACGCTCGCCATTAAATACTGGCGACTTGATTAGGCGTGAGCGCATCTCGTGCATGCGATCAAACATCTCAGCTTCATTGGAGTATGCAGACTCGGTAACGCCATATAGCGCTAGGGTCTTTGGCGTGCTGCCACCTGATTGATCAAGGGCTGCAATAAAGCCTTTGCCAGATTTAACTTGGGCAAACATTTCGTTATTCATCGATACTCCTTAAGAGCTGTTTATTGGGCTAGAAATCTCCGATTACCTCGCATACAACGCTGAATCCGAGAAGGCTCTAATTCTAATAGGTCAGCTGGGGCTCAAATAACCAGCGATTTCTCGCTCAAAATCCTCACGCGATACGGTAGGGCCATGGCTGATAGCAGTTTTGATGTTGTTTCCAAAGTTGATCGGATGGAGCTAGATAACGCTCTAAACCAAGCTGCGCGCGAGGTTGCCACCCGTTTTGATTTTAAAAATACTGGGGTAAAGATTGAAATGTCTGGCGAAAAGATCTTGGTTGAGGCTGAAACTGAAGAGCGAGTAAAAGCAGCCCTTGATGTTTTAAAAGAGAAGATGATTAAAAGGGCTGTATCGCTCAAGCATCTTGATATTGCAGAGCCAGCTCAGAGCGGCAAAGTTTTTCGAATCTTCTGCACCGTAAAAGAGGGAATCTCGCAGGAAAATGCTAAGAAGATCACAAAGCTATTAAAAGATGAGGGGCCTAAATCTGTTAGAGCGCAGATTCAAGGAGAGGAACTTAGAGTCTCAAGTAAGAGCCGAGATGATTTGCAGGGCGCTATTGCGCTAATTAAGGGAGCTAAACTGGACTTTGCTGTTCAGTTCACCAACTATCGATGACCAAAGTTAATAAGGGTCTACTTTTTGGTGTCTCTGCTTACATCATCTGGGGGCTACTGCCTCTTTATTGGAAGCTAGTTGAAGAAGCTGGCGCCTATGAAATATTGGCTCACCGTGGAATCTGGTCACTTCTTATCTGTGTTTCACTCCTTGCTTTAAGAAAACAATTAAAGAGCGCATATGAGATGGTCCGTTCCTCGCGGACTTTTTCTCTCTTATTTTTAGCCTCAGGTTTATTGACAATTAATTGGGGTGTTTACATCTGGTCAGTAACTGTTAATCGAGTGATTGAGGCAGCACTTGGTTACTACATAACTCCGCTCATTAACGTCACCTTCGGAGTTCTCTTGCTTCGTGAGAAATTAAGGCCAGCGCAATGGATCGCTGTGGCTCTGGCCGCAGCAGGAGTAGTGATTCTTACCCTTGGATATGGCTCACTTCCTTGGATTGCACTGGTTTTAGCAATCTCCTGGGGAAGTTATAGCTTGATTAAAAAGTCGCTAAATCTTGGAGCTCTTGAGACTTTATCTTTAGAGACACTCTTTGCTTTTCTGCCCAACTTAGTCTTTCTTCTTATTATCCAAGGTAATGGCAGCGCTGAATTTGGCTCAACATGGACCATCTCCATACTGCTCTTTGGGGCTGGCGCTGCAACTGTTATTCCGCTACTTCTATTTAATGGATCAACTACAAGATTGCCGCTAAGCACAGTTGGACTCTTGCAGTATATAACTCCAACAATTATGTTCTTTATCGGTATTTATATAAATAATGAAGATATATCAATGACTAAAGTAATTGGATTTGCTTTTATCTGGCTGGCTCTAGCTGTATTAAGCAGAGATCTATATCGATCAAGCCGTCCGCTCGATGACGGCATCGCAAAGGCCCTCTAGAGCGCTGCGAGCAGGTATTGCTGGAAGTGGTTCTAGAAGTTGCTTAGCTTGACGCGATAAGTTGTGAAGATAGCTCTTTGCATCCTTAAGCGCGCTGTGCTGGCGAAGCTTGATAAGTACTTCCGCAATTTTCTCTTCAGGTATTGGGCTCTGTAGTAATAGTTTTAGTTCTTGATCTTCATCGAGTTTAGAGCTCATAATCTGCAGAGTTACAAGGGTTGGTATTCCCTCTTTTAGATCTGTTCCTGGAACTTTGCCTGATTGAGATGCATCGCTGCTAATATCAATCACATCATCAGCTAATTGAAAAGCAATGCCAATTTTTTCTCCAAATTTAGTTAGCGTTTCCACTATCTCTCTATCAGCTCCTGAAAGCATCGCTCCGAAACGAGCGCTAGTTGCAATTAGCGATCCAGTCTTATCTGAAACAACTTGGAGATAATGATTAAGGGCCTCAACTCCAGTTTTTGCTCCTTGCGTCTCTTGAATCTGGCCAATAACCAGCCTTTCAAAGGTCTTTGCCTGCAGGCGAACCGCCTCTGGCCCTAGATCTGCCAGTAAATCTGAGGCCTTTGAGAAGAGGTAATCTCCAGTAAGAATTGCAACCGTATTACTCCAACGGCTATTAGCGCTAGTCACTCCTCGTCTTAATTTAGCTTCATCCATTACATCGTCGTGATAGAGGGTTGCTACATGAGTGAGCTCGCATACAACTGCTGCTGCAATCACTTGATCGCTCTGTCCCTTGCCAAAATGAGAGGCAAGAAGAGTAATTAGAGGACGAAAACGTTTTCCCCCAGCTTCAACTAAATGGCGAGAGGTCTCGATTAGTAATGGGTAATCGCCCTGGATATGGCTACTTAAGAGCGCTTCAACTTGATCAAGGCCAGCTATTAGCTCTCTTTCAAGGTCTTTATCAAGATTGGCAATTCCTAGGCTAGCCATAATTAACGTGTGAAGGTTGCAAAGGTTGCAATGAAGTCAAGAAATGGCGCAGGGAATATTCCCAGCGCAAGAGTTGCAATAGCTGCAATCCAAATTGTTAAGTTGGTATAAAGAGAAGGAATTGTTACCGTCACAGTATCTTCTTCTGGATCTGTAAAGAAAATCATGACAATTACTCTGATATAGAAGAAAGCAGCGATTGCACTTGATAAAACACCTGCGACGACTACTGCAATATTTCCACTCTCATAAGCAGCAGTGAAGATTGTGAATTTTCCAATAAAGCCAGCGGTAAGTGGAATTCCTGCAAAGGAGAGAAGAAATAGTGAGAAGATTAAAGCCATAGCTGGTGAGCGTTTAGCAAGTCCCACCCAGCGGTTTAGATCTCCAACTTCGCCAGATGAATCTCTAACTAAAGTCACAATGGCAAAAGCTCCAATAGTTGCAACTCCATAGCTAGCTAAATAGAAGAGCGATGCCTTTAGACCCTCTTGATTAAGAGCGATAACTCCGGTGAGCAGAAAACCAGCGTGGGCTATTGAGGAATAGGCCAACATTCGCTTGATATCTCTCTGGGCAATAGCGATAACTGAACCAACAACCATCGTCAGAATTGCAACCGCAGTAAAGATCGGCTTCCAGCTATAGACCGCCCCGCCAAGTGAGACATAGAAAATTCGAAGCATCGCGCCAAATGCTGCAACCTTTGTGGCTGCTGCCATAAAGGCAGTAATTGGAGTAGGCGCTCCTTGATAAACATCAGGGGTCCAGGAGTGAAATGGAGCCGCGCCCACTTTAAATAGTAGGCCAACGCTAAGTGAGACCATGCCAATAATTAGGAAGACATCATTTCCTGGACCACCTGAAACAGCGCTTCTAATTCCTGCAAGAGAGACATCTCCTGCAAATCCATAGAGAAAAGCTGCGCCAAATAAGAAGAAGGCTGATGAATATGCCCCTAGTAAGAAGTATTTAAGTGCTGCCTCTTGGGATAAGAGTCTACGTCTACGTGAAAGTCCTGCCATTAAATAAAGAGGTAGCGAGAGAACCTCTAGTGCAACAAACAAAGTGATTAAATCATTAGCAGCTGGGAATAACATCATGCCACCAACTGCAAAGAGGGTTAGGGGATAGACCTCAGTTTGAATCTTTCCAGATTGAAGAGCTTTTGCTTCTTCATTAGAACCTGGCACAGCAGAGGCTTGAGCGGCAAAGGCATCGATATCTGCAATTAGAAAGAATGCAAAGAGTGAGAGAATTAAAATTGTTCCTTGCATAAATAGTACTGGTCCATCAATTACTACGGAATTAACAGCAGCAGTTGTTGTAGCGCTACCGCGAAGGCGCCAAACTTGAGAAAGGCTTAAGACAACAGCGCCTAGTGATATTGCTAGTTGAATTGGAGCTCTCAGCCTTGCTGCTGCAAAAGCTTCAACAATGACTCCAATAATTGCTGCGCCAAAGATAATTAACATTGGCGCTAGAGCGCCATATTCCAGAGCCGGTGATTGAAAACCCATTATTTATCGCCTCCTACAAGGGGCTGCGGATCACTATAGCCCGCCTTAGTAATTGTTACTTGGGCAGCAGGATTAATAATTTCAAGGGCTGGCTTAGGATAAAAGCCAAGAGCGACAATTAGCGCAATAACTGGAGCAATTGCTGCAATCTCACGCTTATTAAGATCGGTCAGATTCTCATTTCCAGCAGTAGTTGGACCATGAAGAGCTTTCTGCACAGGAATCAATATATAGAGAGCTGCCAGAATGATTCCAAAGGTAGCAATCACTGCAGCAACTGGATAGCGAGTATAGGTACCGACCAAGACTAAGAATTCACTAACAAAGCTTGATAGTCCTGGTAGCGCTAGAGATGACAAGCCAGCAATAAAGAATGACCAGGCAAGAATTGGAGTAACTCTCTGCAAACCTCCAAAGTCAGCAATTGTTGAAGAGCCGCGGCGAGAGATCATCCAACCAGCTGTTAAGAAGAGCGCTGCAGTTGAGATGCCATGATTAAACATATAAAGCGTTGCTCCAGAGTTTGATTGAGTCGTCATTGCAAAGATACCTAGAGTGATAAAGCCAAAGTGTGAGATAGATGTAAAGGCGATGAGAGACTTAATATCCTTCTGACCAATTGCAAGAAATGCGCCATAGAGTATTGAAATCACAGCTAGAGTAATTATCAGAGGAGTAAAGGTTCTAGAGGCATCAGGAAATAGCTCAACGCAGTAGCGAATCATTCCGAAGGTTCCAACCTTATCTAGAACGCCAAGAAGGAGCACTGAAGTTCCAGGAGTTGCTGACTTTGCTGCATCTGGAAGCCAGGTATGAAGTGGCCAGAGCGGTGCTTTAATAGCAAAGGCGATAAAGAATCCAAGGAATAAGAAGTTCTGAGTCGTTGTATCTATCTCAAGAGTTGAGAGCGCGGTGATATCAAAAGTCCTACCTATTTGATTTCCGGAGATCACAAATATTCCAATGATTGAAGCAAGCATTAAAAGGCCGCCAAAGAGGCTATAAAGCAAGAACTTAACTGCTGCAGCTTGTCTTGCCCCGCTGCCATAACCGCCAATCAGGAAGTAGACCGGGACGAGCATCGCTTCAAAGAAGACATAAAAGAGGAAGAGATCTGTTGCTGCAAAGACACCAATCATCATCGTTTCAAGAACGAGAATCAGGATATAGAAAGTCTTAACGCTAAAACGACCACCCTCTGATTCATTCCATCCCGCTAGAATCACAATCGGAACTAATAGAACTGATAGCAAAATCAGAATTAGTGATATTCCATCGACTCCAAGTTGATAGCTGATTCCAAGGGATGGAATCCAGGAATATCTCTCAATATATTGAAAGCCTGTTACGCCTCTATCAAATCCAATTGTCATGGTGATTCCAAGGGCTGCAACCAAGACTGAAACAAGTAGAGCACTTTGTTTGATTAGCTTTACATTAGTAACAGGAAGAAGAGCAATTAAACCAGCGCCAATTAGAGGTAGTAATCCCATACTCGTTAGAAGGTTCATAGCGTTACCACCAGGGCAGTAAAGAGAGCAACAAGTGCTCCAATAAGAATTAGCAGAGCATAATTTCTTACATATCCAGTTTGAAGCTTACGCATTCCTCTAGCACTTCCTAGCGCGCTAGAGCCAACGGCCCGAACTGCTCCATCAATAACGCTTTCATCGGTCTTGACTAGTAGCTGGGTTAATTTCTGGCCAGGGCGCATAAATAGGAATTCGTTTGCATCATCTTGGAGAAGATCTCTGCGAGTAACGCGGGTGAAGATACTCACCTCACTTGGTGCGCTCTCTGATAACTCTCCGCGATACTTGATAAAGGCAATTGATACTCCAATTATCACAGCAACGACGGCAAGAGTTGTGACAACAATTGGAGGCAAGAACTCTGTATGTTCATGTTGATTCTTATCAACAACTGGGGCAAGCCATTTAACAATGGCTTTGCCGCTATAGAGAAGATAGCCAGAGGCGACTGAACCAACAGCCAAAACTGCCATTGGAGCCCACATCAAAAATGGTGATTCATGAGGCTCGCTTCCTTGCGCCCAACGCTTATTACCAAAGAAAGTCATAAGCATTAGGCGAGTCATATAAAAGGCTGTGATCACCGCTCCTAATAGAGCTGCAGAACCAAAGAGAACGCCTTGAACTCCGCCGGCACTAAATGCAGTTTCAATTATTTTATCTTTTGAATAAAACCCAGCAAATGGTGGAACTCCAATTATTGCTAAATATCCAAGACCAAAAGTAATTGATGTAATTGGCATAAATTTAGCAAGTCCGCCATAGCGTCGCATATTGACTTCATCATTCATGCCATGCATCACTGAGCCGGCACCTAAGAACATTCCAGCTTTGAAGAAACCATGAGTGAGTAAATGCATGATCGCGAAGGCATATCCGGCAGGGCCAAAGCCTGAGGCCATAATCATGTATCCAATTTGTGACATGGTTGAGGCGGCAAGTGCCTTCTTAATGTCATCTTTTGCCATACCGATAATCGCACCAAAGAGTAAGGTGATAGTTCCAACTATTACTACCGCTAACTGCGCTGTTGGTGCGTTATCAAACACAAAGTTAGAGCGAGTAATTAAATAAACTCCAGCAGTTACCATTGTTGCTGCATGGATTAAGGCTGAGACTGGCGTTGGACCAGCCATCGCATCTCCAAGCCAGGCTTGAAGTGGAAATTGAGCCGATTTACCAACTGCTGCTAGCAATAGCATCAGACCCATTGCGGTAAGAGCGGTTTCACTTGCTCCACCAACTTTTTCTTCAATTCCAATAAATGAAACTGCGCCAAAGTTAGCAAAGGCGATCATCACTGCAACTGATAATCCAAAGTCACCAACGCGGTTTGCAACAAATGCTTTCTTGGCAGCAGTTGCATACTCAGGTTTCTGGTTCCAGAATCCAATAAGAAGGTATGAAGCTAGACCAACGCCCTC
>JAURJF010000041.1 GCA_030832365.1 Candidatus Nanopelagicales bacterium | reverse complement strand
TATCTCTAAGGTGCAAAAATCTCGCGCCTCGGTTGGAGATGACATTAAAAAACCTGGCGTAACTGAATGGGGTTATGACGCCCTGCCTATCAAGGGAGTAGCTCAACTATATAAATATCTTAAACTAGCTAGAAAGCGCCTGCCCAGAATAAAGACGCCGGTATTACTCTTTCATAGCGTTGATGATCACACCCTTGATGTTTCCAACACTGAGATAATTCTAGAAGAGATTGGTTCAAGCGATAAGCAAAGAATTGAACTTCTAAATAGTTATCACGTTGCAACTCTTGATTATGATGCTCATATTATTTTTGAAAATACGCGACTATTTATCCAAGAAACAAGCAAATGAGCCAAAATCCATTCCTAGCTAAGTCAAGCCTTGAGTATGAATTGCCGCCATTTGCAGCGATTTCAGAGGCGGATTATCTGCCAGCTTTCTATGCCGGAATGGATGAACAGCTAGCAGAGGTTGAGAAGATAACTAGCCAAGTTGAAGTTACCTTTGAAAATACCTTGGTAGCCCTTGAGGCAAGTGGGGGAATTTTAAGTAGAGTCGCTGCAGTTTTTTACAATAAATCTTCGAGTGATACCAATGAAGCTATAGATAAAATAGAAGCAGAGATTGCTCCAAAGCTTGCAGCTCACTCCGATAAAATCAAGTTAAATCAAAAGCTCTTCGCTCGAATTACTAAACTTGTGGATTCAGGACTTGATCTAAATAGCGAAGATTCATGGCTTCTAAAGAGGTATCACCGCGACTTTCTACATGCTGGAGCTGGGCTATCAGATTCCCAGCGTGAGGAGATTAAGAAGATAAATGAAGAGCTATCCACTCTTCAAACAGAATTTAGTAAAAAGGTTTTAAGTGAGACAAATGATTTAGCTGTCTTTGTCGATGATCTTAAGGAGCTAGATGGCCTCTCAGAGAATCAGATAAAAGCCTGTAAAGCAGCGGCAGATGCGCGAGGTATTCAAGGCAAATACATGATTGGCGCAGTCAATTTTACCGGCCATCCACTTCTGCGCTCACTAAAGAATCGTGAACTAAGAAAAAAGGTTATGCAAGCATCTCTAAGTAAGGGTCTTCGTGGAAATGACTTTGATACCAGGGAAGTTCTTTTAAAGATGGTCGAGTTAAGAGCAAAACGGGCTGAGATATTTGGTAAGGAAAGTCATGCTCAGTATTCGCTCTCCGAGCAGACAGCTGGCTCGCCTGAGAAAGTTCATTCAATGCTTAGAAAGATTGCTCCTGCTGCTCTTGCAAATGCTAAAGCTGAGGGCAGAGATCTTGAGCGGCTAGCTAAGCTAGATGGCATTGAAAAACTAGAGAGTTGGGATTGGGATTATTACACCGAGAAGGTAAGAGCTGAGAAGTACGATCTTGATACTTCCTTGATGAAGCCATACTTTGAACTGGAGAGCGTTTTATTTAAAGGCGTCTTTTTCTCTGCTGGCAAACTTTATGGAATGAGCTTTAAAGAGCGCCCAGATCTAGTTACTTACCACCCAGAGGCGAGAGCTTTTGAAGTCTTTAACGAAGATGGCTCAAAGATTGGCCTCTATATCGCTGATTTCTACACTAGAGACTCTAAGCGAGGTGGGGCTTGGATGAACTCTTTAGTTAAGCAGAGCCACCTACTTAATCAACTCCCAGTTGTCGTAAATAACTTGAATATTCCAAAGCCACCAGAGGGGGAGGCAACCCTTCTTACTCTTGATGAAACAACTACTCTCTTCCACGAATTTGGCCATGCTATCCACGGACTATTATCGAATGTGAAATATCCCAGGTTTTCAGGAACAGCGGTGCAGCGAGACTTTGTTGAGTTTCCTTCCCAGGTTAATGAGATGTGGATCCTTGATCCCCAAATCGTTGATAACTATGCCCGCCATTACCAAAGTGGGGAGCGCCTGCCGCAGAGCTGGATAGATAAACTGGAAGAATCATCAACCTTTAATGAGGGCCATGCCACAACTAGCTACATGGCTGCAGCGATCCTTGATCTTGCTTGGCACTCGCTTTCATCAGATGAAGTTGTAAGCGATGTTGAAAAATTTGAAGCAGAGGCGATAGAAAGTTACGGCCTTGCCTATGATTGCGTTCCAACAAGGTATCGCTCTTCCTACTTCTCTCACATTTTCGCTGGGGGATACTCTGCTGGTTATTACGGCTATATCTGGGCAGAGGTCTTTGATGCCGATACTGGCGAGTGGTTTAAGGAAAATGGTGGTTTAACTCGAGAGAATGGCGATCACCTCAGAGGCAAACTTATGAGCCAGGGCGGCTCTATTGATTCTCTAGAGATGTTTAGAAATTTCAGAGGTAGAGATGCAGTTATTGAGCCGCTATTAAAACGTAGAGGGTTAGTAAGTAATGCTTGAGGCAATATTTCTTGGAATTATTCAGGGCTTAACTGAGTTTCTTCCTGTCTCATCAAGCGCCCACATTCGAATCTTCGGTGAATTCTTGCCTTCGGCGGCAGATCCCGGGGCAACCTTCACAGCGATAATGCAGATTGGAACAGAGATAGCGGTTCTCATTTATTTTAGGGCTGATATTGCAAGGCTCATCTCTGCATCTTTTAGTTGGCTTATAAGAAGAGGTGAATTGGTGGGCAGCGAGAGAAGCGATGCGCGTCTATCAGCGCTAATTCTTTTGGGCTCTCTTCCTATATTTTTCTTAGGATATTTTGGCCAGGAGTATATTCGTCAGAATTTTCGTTCCCTCTATCTAATTGCAGCCACATTAATCATTTTCGGCCTTCTACTTGGCGTGATGGATCACTATGGCAAGAAGATGAAAGACCTTGATGCTTTGGGTGCAAGAGAGGGCATTGCCTATGGAATTGCGCAATCACTTGCTCTTATTCCAGGGGTCTCTCGCTCTGGCGCAACAATTGCTATGGGAAGAGCTCTGGGATATAAAAGAGAGGCAGCGCTTCGATACTCCTTTTTACTAGCGATACCTGCAGTTCTAGGCAGTGGAGCATTTGAGCTCTTCAACTCACTTTCAAGGCCATTAAACGCTTTTTCTCCTGGAGAGACTTTTGTTGCAACGGTCACAGCTTTTGTTATCGGATACTTAGTTATCTCTTGGCTAATGAAATACGTTCAAACTAAGAGTTTCATGCCTTTTGTTATCTATCGCGTATTGCTGGGAACTCTCTTGCTAACCTTTCTATCAACAGGGGTAATTACAGCTTAAGAACCTGCAAGTTCATTTCTTCCATTGCTACTAATTGCTATCTCTGATTGTTCAGGGATTGGGCAGGGAGCTCCGTCGCAGCAGTTAGTTTTCATATGGCAATGAGGGCAGAGCCATCTAGTTGCTATCGGGTCATAGGGGCGCTGGCAGAAATCACAGGGCATCTGATTATTGGCGCTCATGACAAAATGATATGCCCCAGATAACGCAAGCCTTGGAAGCGAAGCAGTCTGTCTAAAGAGGGCAAAAAATTTAAGGCAAGTGAGGTCATTGGTTTTTTCTGATCTACTCTCAAAAGTGTTCAATGGAGTTAGCTGCTCCAAATATCTGCCTTGTTGAATAGGCCCGTCCTTCAGAATTTCAAGTAGCATGACGAGGTATGAAACGAGCTGACTGATGTTTCGATTCATACTAAAGCGGGCTCTCCTTGCAATTGCCGGTATCTCTGGATCCTTTGCCTTCATTTATTCGCTAGCTGCAACAATTGGGGACCCTCTGGCAGAAATCCGATTGTCGAACCCGCCAAATTTGGAATATCTACTGTTGGCAACTACGCGAGAGCTTCGTTTAGATCAATCTATCCCCGAGAGATTTATAGGTTGGTATAGCGATGTGTGGCGATCAATCTTCTCGGGAGATTTTACATTAGGAACAGCCTTGAACGGGCGACCTGTCTCAGAGGGCCTATTTACTGCGATAGCTCCAACCTTTGTGTTAGTTAGCATTTCGATTGCGCTCTCGCTCTTTATTGGATCAGCTCTAGGAGTTTTTGTTGCCATCGGTAGATATGGACTTAGAGAGTCACTCTCTAGTTTCATCGCATTTCTTGGTTATGTGTCACCTGTATTCTTTATCGGTCACCTCATGAAGCAGTATGTAGTTGTTGTCATTAACGATGGGGCAAATAAATTTACAGATTGGTATGAACCATTGGCGATACTGTCCGGAAGCGCCATTTTCCTCTTTGGCACTACACTCATTTTTCTATCGCATTACTCCCTAGATGATCGAGTTGCCAAAGTGAGGTTTCTTGCTTCGCTTATGATCGCTATTCCATTGATGTCTCTTGCCAATTACCTTCTACCGATTGATACCGATTATCTAGCAATTGCGAAAAACTTCGCTGCTGCTTTAATTCTCTGGATACTGTTCTGGAGTGTGCTCGGAGTTGGCATGTTGCACCGCTTTCGATTCGGCATTCGCTTTGGAACTCTCTGGCTCTTATCTCTAATCATCCAGAGATTGATCTCAATCCTGCCGACATATATGAAGCGTGATGAGATTGCTGGGAGGCCATTTCCGAGCTTTGCTTACGAATCGGTTTGGTATAGCCCACCAGAATTCTGGGTTTCACAATTAGATCGCGTACTTCACTTAGTACTCCCAGCTTCGGCGATAACAATTACGACCGTTGCCATCTACTATCAAGTCACAAAAGCCACAGCGATAGAAACTCTTGAGTCAGATTATGTGAGGATGGCGCGTGCTAAGGGTGTGAATGAAATCGAAGTTTTGGTAAGGCATGTATTTAGAAGTTGCTATCTATCTCTTTCAAATACATTTGTCCCAAATTATCTCTATCTTTTCAACGGGGTGATAATTATTGAATTGGTATTTGGGTGGCAGGGGCTAGGAATATTCCTGATGGATTCTCTCTTCACTTATGATTTAAACCGGCTAATGGGTGGGATATTTGTAATTGGCCTCGCTACCTTCATTGCAATTGTGGGTAGTGACTTACTCAGCAGCCGTATAGACCCACGCATACGAGAAGTTGGCTAGCTGGGTTGGTGGAGGACACTGGAAAACTTCTCGTTGATATGACATGGACCCACTTGCCCTATTGATCGTGAGGGCTGTAAATTCAATCGAAAACAAATTGGAGGGCAGAATGGCAAGAGCTCGGATAACGACCGTAATGCTTAACAGTGAGAATCCAGAAGAGCTCGTGGAATTTTGGTGCAAAGTACTCGGAGTAGAGGCGCACCCCTACGATCACTCGACCGAGCACATCTGGTTGTTCTCAACCCCGGGTGAGAGTTTCAAGCTCGCTTTTCAACGGGTGGCAAAGAAGCATTATGAATCCCAAGAATTACATATTGACGTTGCAGTAGATGACCTTCAAGAGGCGGAAATGGTTGTCAGACAAAATGGCGGCAGTCACGTAAAGACCTCACGCACTAGTAGTGGATTTGAATGGCGGATCTTGAAGGACCCCCAAGGAAATTCCTTTTGCATCTTCAAAGATTCGGGTCATTAGAACAAACTAGCTAAAGCTTTCGGTGGACGATACTGGGATCGAACCAGTGACCCCTTCCATGTCAAGGAAGTGCGCTACCGCTGCGCTAATCGTCCGAAGTGCGAACTATACATTTTCTGTAAATGTATAGATTCCTAAACTTGGAGGTGGAGACGGGATTTGAACCCGTGTAGCGGGATTTGCAGTCCCGAGCCTCGCCTCTCGGCCACTCCACCAAATCTATTGAATTAATTCTTCACTCTATTCAAGAGAGCGGACGACGGGGGTCGAACCCGCGACCTGAACCTTGGCAAGGTTCCGCGCTACCAACTGCGCTACGTCCGCATCTACTGACCTAAGCCAGCTAGAGGGGGAAATCTATCGCAATTAGAGCCATCTGCCCAAGTCTTATGGAAAATGGAGTCTACTTAAAGCATAGCTTCACGGAGTAAAGATACCTAGCCTTGAGGTAGCGTCATCTTTATGCAACCGCTCTTTTGGATGGGTACTCATCTAGCAAGTGAGCTAGTAGAAACATCTAACGATCTAAATTCATTACGGAAGCCAGGTTTCTGGGTTGTGTTGGGAAGCTTTGAAGGCAATTGGCGCCTTGCAAGGTTTGCAAAGATTGAGCAGAGAAACCTTCCAAAAGCTAAATCAAGTTGGAATGCAATTCCCGATATTAGTTGGCAGAGCACGCTAGATAAGGGGGCTTACTGCTCATATGTTGAAGGAATTAGAGAGAAGATTGCTGCAGGTGAGGTCTATCAAGTAAACGCCTGCCGAGTTCTAAGCGCCGATAACAAGTCAAACCCATCCCTACTGCCGCTAACAGAAAAGATCTTGAAGGAAAATCCAGCGGAGTTTGCAGCATATTTAAATCTTGGCGATATCCAAGTGGCATCAGCATCTCCAGAGCGATTCATATCGCTTAAAGATGGAGTTGCGATCTCCTCACCCATTAAAGGAACTTCAGCAACGGAGGAGTTTCTTGAAAAAGATAGGGCCGAGAATTTGATGATTGTAGATTTGATTAGAAATGATTTAAGTAAAGTTGCGAAGACAGGAAGCGTTACTACTCCAAGGCTGCTTGCCACCGAGGCCCATCCAGGGTTATTTCATTTAGTCTCTGATGTGAGAGCTGAATTATCTCAAGGTAAGGATTTCGTCGACCTCCTTCTTGCGATGAGTCCGCCAGGATCGGTAAGTGGGGCGCCTAAGAGCAGCGCCTTAAAAATAATTGAAGAAAATGAATTATCTCGCGGACCATACTGCGGAGTGATTGGTTTCTCTGACGGCGCTCGAGCAGAGCTTGCAGTTGGAATTAGGATCTTCTGGCAAGGGGAAGATCAGGTTCTCCGCTTTGGAACTGGGGCAGGAATTACCTGGGGCAGCGATAGCGAGCTAGAGTGGGAAGAGACCGAGTTAAAGGCGAGGAAGTTGATAGGGCTAACAAGGTAATGAAAATCTACTTTAATAACTCACTCCGAGATGATTTAGCTCTGCCGGCAACTGGAGGTGGCTGGCTTCTAGGTGATGGGGCCTTTGAATCTCTAAGAACTTACTCTGGGAGAGCTTTTGCGCTGGAGCGACATTTAGATCGACTTGAGCAGACCCTTAACGAATTAAAGATAGTCGCCCCATCTAGAGCTCAATTGGTTCAGGGCGTTGAAGAAACTATTGCAGCTAATCCAGCATCGCCATTTGGCCGCCTCCGTATAACTGTATTGGGTGATGGCAATTGGATGGTTACTCATATTGAATATAAACCTGAGGATAGATTTCTCAAACTCTGCCTTTCGCCAATTAAGCGATACTCGTTAGATCTAACCTCCGGAATGAAAACTATCTCCTATCAAGCAAGCGCAGTTGCCCTACGGCAGGCAGCATCTAAAGGCTTTGATGATGCAATTTTTATAAATGAGCAGGGAGAGGTAATGGAGAGCGCTCTTGCAAACCTGCTCTGGCTTAAAGATGGGCAATGGTTCACCCCTGACTTAAATAGTGGATGCCTTCCTGGGGTAATTAGAGCTCTCCTTGTTGAGAACTTTGGGGTGATCCAGGCGCCCCTTCTAGTAGAGGATTTAGAGAACGTTGATGGCCTAGCTCTAACATCAAGTGTTAGGGAGATAGTTGGGGTGCAAGCTTTTGAAAGCCATCTTTATTCCAACTCTCAGCCAATAGATACATTAACTTCATCTTTTCATAGCTGGATATTGGGTAATCTAGAGCAGTGAATGTAAGACGCCAGATTAAATCCACGCCCTATGGCTCATTGTTATGGCGCGTTTTTATTGGAGTTGTTGGTGGATTAGTAACTGTCATTGGTTCAGCACTTCTCTTCGCGCCAGGTCCTGGACTCTTAGTTCTTCTCGCCGGTCTTGGTATCTTGGCAACAGAGTTTGCATGGGCATCAAGAGCAATAAGACAGACTAAAAACATTGCAGAGAATTTTTCAGACAAAATTGGAATCCCGCTCTGGGTTAAATATCTCATTGCCGCACTTCTAACCCTGGCATCTCTGCTTGCAATTGCAATCTATTACAGCTGAAAACCTATCTCTTAAGGCCTTATCGGCCTAGGCTTTGGTAGCCTGATGTCATGTCGCCTGGTGAGATTGAAATAAGCGTTGATGGCGCATCTAGAAAAGTAGAAACAGGGCTAAAAGTCACCCAAGTTTTCGAGCAGCTCTATCCAGATCAGATGAAGCCTGGAGCAGATGCCATTATTGTCTGCAAGATAAATGGAGAGCTAAAAGATCTCTGGAATGATTTAACAGAGGGCGATGTAGTTGAATCGATTTCGATTAGCTCAGATGAGGGATTAAGCGTTCTGCGCCACTCAACGGCCCATGTTCTGGCCCAAGCGGTTCAAGATGTTTTCCCAGAGACTAAATTGGGAATTGGCCCTCCTATTAAAGATGGCTTCTACTATGACTTTGATCCAAAGAACCCTTTTACTCCAGATGATCTAATCAAACT
>JAURJF010000040.1 GCA_030832365.1 Candidatus Nanopelagicales bacterium | reverse complement strand
CACCCTTTGGTGACTTTACTTTGCCATCAATTTCTAGATCTTCATCCTTTCCAGTCCAGATAATCCAATCTAGATCATTATCTGGAAGGCGTCTTGGCAATAAAAGAGTCTTACCACTTTGAATCAAGGATTTGTTTAGCTCTGATGTATCTGGCTCACTTGCATATGAGTGATAACTTGCAAGAACCTGGGAACTTTTGATTTCTTTACTATCTAATAAATGCTGCCAAGAACTCTCTGTGATGAGAAACTCTCTCTCACTTCGAAAGCGCTGACGAAGTTCTGACTTAATTAATGACGCACTCTGGGTTGAATCCACGGGATTAGCGTAGATTCAAAGTAGGGTTACTACGTGAGCGAAACGATTAAGGTGGCTGAACTTGCTACTGAACTGCTAGCGCTAGCAAAGCCACTTGCTGCCTTTGATATGCCCTTACTTGATGCCCATGGGGCAACTCTGGCCCTTGATGTTCTCTCTGGTGAGCAGGTTGCACTTAAATCTGGTTCAAGAATCCGTTCAACTCAAATAGGCCTTGCTGCATCTCTTGGTTTAGATCGTCTTCCAACTAGACCACAGCCAAGAGTGGTAATTGTTTCAGCAGGAGATGATTTAGTAGAACCAGGATCACCCCTTAGAGATGGCGAAGATGAGTATGAGACTAATTCATGGCTATTAACTACAGCCGTAAAGGAGGCTGGAGCAGTGGGCTATCGAGTTCATACCATCCCAGAAAATGCTGCTCAGCTAAAAGGTGTAATTGAAGATCAATTGGTAAGAGCTGATTTATTAGTAATCTGCGGCGAAAGACATGATGAGTCTTTTTCTCTTATCTATTCAGTACTTAATGAACTTGGAAAAGTTCGTGAAGTCCTTCCATTAATTGAGGGAAGTGGTAAACATTCATTTGGAGTTGTGGGCCCGGATCAGACTCCAGTAGTTTCACTTCCAGGAGATCCGATATTTGCATATATCTCGGCAGAGCTTTTTATCCGTCCGATGATTCGAAACATGATGGGGCTATATGACATCCATCGACCAGTAATCAAAGCAACTTTAACAAGTGATGTATTAAGTGAAGTTGGAAAACACTCTTTTATAAGAGGAGTTCTCTCTGGCGATAATCCAGAGCGAAGACTTGTTACTCCAATTGAAAATCAAGGAGATTTAATTGGATTATCTGATGCCACAGGCTTAATTGTTATTTCAGAGAATGAAAGTGGCGCAAGTGCTGGCGCTGAGGTTGATGTCTTAGTTCTCGAGCGACGTTTTAATTGATTTTATGGCAAGTCTTTCTAGCCATAAGTGGCCCACAGTTCTCAAAGAGGATCAGATAACCCTCAGACCACTTAGATTGCGTGATAGGTCAGCTTGGTTAGCTGTTAGAAAAATCAATAGAGCATGGCTCTCTCAGTGGGAGGCAACCTCACCTATTAGCCATGAGAATAAGAATCTTCCTAGCTACTTTGAGATGGTTAATTACCATCGAGGTGAGGGCAGAGCTGGAAGATCGCTAACTCTGGCTATCTGGTTTGAAAAGAATCTAATTGGCCAAATCACTTTAGGGGGAATCTCTTATGGCGCATATCGCGGAGGTCATATCGGCTATTGGATTGATGAGCGATATGCCAATAAGGGGATAACCACTCGGGCTGTAAGGAGATTGACCAGTTATGGCTTTGAGGAACTTGGTTTACATCGCATCGAAATTAATCTAAGACCTGAGAATGCAGCATCTAAGAGAGTGGCCGAGAAGGCTGGATATGTTTTTGAAGGGCTTCGTCCTCGTTATCTTCATATTGATGGTTCATGGCGCGACCACCTTTGTTATGTGAAAGAAAATCCCAGAATTTAGAAATATTAGAATCTTAAAAATCTCAAATTTAGTATCAGGTAAATACCAGAAAAGTCGAACCTCTACCTTTAAGGTTATCTTTCATGGGCTCAGGGCTTATCTACTTAATCATCATTGGCATGTGGATTGCCTACTTCCTGCCCCGTTGGATTTCAAATCATGAAGAGATAAGTGGAAGATCTGTTAAACGTTTTGATGAAGCAATGAAAGTTGTTGGGATAACCTCTGGCCATACCGCTCCAGATATTGAGTCGCTAGGTAGGAAACGTGAACACCAGCTTGCCATGCGCCGAATTCAATTCTTCTCGATTATTGGTTTAGCAATAGTTGTCTCTCTATTTACTTTAGTAGGACTACTTTCTCCGGTGATTCTTCTTCTACCAGGATCAGTTTTTCTAATGTATGTCGTCAATGCTAGATATCAGATTAGTTTGATACAAGAAGAAGTAAAGCGAGTCAATTCTGCAAATAAAGTTACAAGCAAATCATCTGCAGCAAATTACGCAGAAATCATTGGACGCTCTAAGCGCGCAGCATCTCTTGCAAGTATTACCGAGGGCTCAGGTTTGAGTGAAGAGCAGTGGCTACCTTTATCAGAGCGACTCTCTTCCTACCAAGATAGCGGAAGTATTACCTTGCTTCCTAAGGGCAGTGCAAGTAAAGATGATAAGAGCTGGGATCCAGTTTCAGTTCCTGCTCCAAATTATGCCAATTCATCTAAGGCAGTTTCTCGTCGCGTAATTGACTTAACTATTCCTGGCGCTTGGAGCGAGGCACAAGAAAAGATTATGCGAGAAGTTCTAGCGCCGAGTGCAGATAAGATTTTTGACCAAGAAGTTGCTGATCAATACGAAGAACACCTTCGCAGCAATAGAGCTGCTGGCCAGTAATTAAATCCAACTAGGAAACCACATTCGCGCATACCAATCTTGGTATGGCAAAACTGATCCAACATAGAGCGGCAAAAAGTAGGCAAAAGTAAGGCCTATCAGGCCAATAGTTACCAGGGCATACTTCTTCCTACCCCCCTTAACTCCTGATTTTCTAGCGCTTTTGACATGACATAAATCAAAGCCAAGATCAAGTAGGGCTCAAAGGCTATGGAGTAGAAGTAGAAGGTAGTTCTCTCTGGAAATGCAATCCAAGGAAGGTAATTAGCATATAGAAAGAGCAGAATTAGGCCAGCGCTTAATTCTCTTCGATATATGAAATAACCCAAAGTAATAAAGATTGAGAAAAGACCTAGCCACCATAGCGTTGGAGTTCCTAGAGCAAGTACTTCTTGTGAGCAACTCTCTTGACCACACTGTTTTGGGGTTTCATAGAAGAAAGATGTTGGTCTACCAAGAATCAACCAATTCCAAGGACTAGCTTCATATGGATGATCAGTTTTTAGATTAGTATGAAAATTAAGTATCTCGCGATGATAATTAAAAAGCGATAGTAGAGAATTACTTGCTGAATCTCTCTTCCATCCAATATCACTTATAAACCAACCACTCCAAGTAATTAAATATATCGATAGTGGCAGAACTATAAATTGTATAGAAGTTTTTATATATGTTCGCTTATAGATGAGTAAGAAAAGAATGAGCGCTATTAAGAGATAGAGCGCACTCCACTTAGTTGCAAGTGCTAATCCTATGGCTAGGCCTGCTTGCCAATACTTTTCTTTAATCACTAGATAAAAAGTGAGCAAGATAAAGAAAGATAAAAATATATCTAGTAGCGCAGTTCTTGACATTACAAGATGTAATCCATCAAGTGAGATCAGGGCTGTGGCAGTTAGACTTAAAAAATTGGATTTAAACAAAGATTGTGAAATGAAATAGATGAGAGCTACTGAAGCAAGACCAAATGAAGCTGCACTAAATCGCCATCCAAAGGGGTTGTCACCGAAAATTTGAATTCCTATAGCAATTAGCCACTTGCCTAGCGGTGGATGGACCACAAACTCTGCTTCACCTGATTGACTTTCAACCCCATAGGCAAGAAAGTCTCTTGCGCCATCTACATAATAAACCTCATCAAATACCAATTCATTGGGCCGGCCTAGATTGGCAAAACGTGTAATTGCTGCAAATAATAAAATAAGTGCGAGTGCAATCTGATTGCGATAGTTGAAAATCGGCCTAGCTTTTAAGGCACTCATGATGGATAAGGATACTAAGGGCCATAATGAGGCAGTGAGCGAGTTGATTCTGGCTGGGGTGCCCCTTGGAAACATTTGCGATGCATCGACGAGATTAAAGGCAGCTATCTCAAGTGCGGATGTAGTCCTTGCAGAAGATTCACGCAGGTTTAGCCGTCTCTGCAAAGACCTTGAAATTGATTGTCGGGCAGAAGTTCTCTCATTCTTTGAAGGAAATGAAATCTCGCGACTTGATGAAGTAGCAAATCATTTAGCATCCGGGCGCCAAGTTTTACTAGTAAGTGATGCAGGGATGCCATCAGTTAGTGATCCTGGATATAGAGCAGTAAGAATGGCAATTGATAAGGGATTTAAAGTCTCAGTGATTCCAGGTCCGAGCGCTCCACTAGCAGCGCTTGCTATCTCTGGCCTTGCTAGTGATTCATTTGCATTTGATGGTTTTGTGCCAAGAAGTTCTGGCGCACGTGATCAATTCTTTGAAGACCGCGCTATGGAGACTCGAACTCTGATTGTGTTTGAGGCGCCACATCGAATTAGTGAGTCACTTCAATCAATGATTAAAAGCTTTGGTCCAAATAGACAGGCAGCTATCTGCCGCGAACTAACCAAGACTTATGAAGAGGTTGTGCGCGGCGAACTAGCAGAATTACTTAGTTGGTCTGAAAGTAAAGAGATGCTCGGTGAATTCACCATAGTCATTGCCCCCTATGATCCAAGTGAGCAAGTAGTAAGTGATCAGGATGTAGTTGAAACCGTTTCGCGCTATGAAGCATCGGGAATCACCCGCAAGGAGGCAATTGCCTTAACTGCCAAAGAGCTTCGCATACGCAAACGAAAAGTCTTTGACATCATGGTGGAACAGAAGTAGATAGAATTCAGCCCATGTCAGATACCGGTAAATCTTTCTATCTGACTACGCCTATTTATTATGTTAATGATGCGCCCCATATCGGGCATGCCTACACAACTGTGGCCGGCGATTTATTAACTCGCTGGCATAGACAGAGAGGTGAATCAGTCTGGTTTCTTACCGGAACTGATGAGCATGGCCAGAAAGTTATGCGCACAGCTGAGGCTAATAACACTGCGCCGCAACAATGGTGTGATCGTTTAGTTGAGCAGGAATGGAAGCCGGTCTGGAAGCATTTAGAGATAGCTAACGATGACTTCATTCGCACTACTGAAGCAAGACATACGAAGAGAGTTCAGAAGTTTCTCCAAGGATTGATGGAGCAGGGCTATATCTATGAAGGAAAGTATGAAGGCCCTTATTGCGTTGGCTGTGAAGAATTTAAATTACCTGGAGATCTAATTGAGGGAAATTGCAAAATTCACTCAAAGCCGGTTGAAATGCTTAGCGAGACAAACTGGTTTTTCAAGTTATCAGAGTTTGCCGCCCCACTTCTTGAGCACTACAAGAAAAACCCTGAAAGTTGCCAGCCAGAGAGCGCTAGAAATGAAGTAATTTCATTTCTTGAAGGTGGAGTTTCAGATCTATCGGTATCTCGCTCAACTTTTGATTGGGGAGTAAGAGTTCCATGGGATGAGAAACAAGTTGTTTATGTCTGGTTTGATGCTCTATTAAATTATGCAACAGCAGTTGGCTTAACTGATGATCCATCAAGTGATGGTGGTAAATTCTTTGAAAAGACTTGGCCTGCTGATGTTCACCTAGTTGGAAAGGACATCCTTCGCTTTCATGCTGTGATCTGGCCTGCAATGCTTATGGCTGCAAAGCTTGCTCTGCCAAAGAAAGTATTTGCCCATGGCTGGCTCTTAGTTGGGGGCGAAAAAATGAGCAAGAGTAAATTAACTGGTATCGCTCCCTCAGATATTACAGATCACTTTGGCGTTGATGCCTTTCGTTATTACTTTATGAGAGCAATTCCCTTTGGAAGTGATGGCTCATTTTCTTGGGAGGATATGGCTGCCCGCTACACAAGCGAGCTCGCAAATGACTTTGGCAATCTAGCCTCACGCCTTGCAGCGATGGTTGAGAAGTATTGTGATGGCATTCTGCCAAATCCAGCAAAGGATGAAGAGCTAGCAAGCGCACTATCAAAGACAGTTGAGAGCGCAGATAAAGCAATTGTGGCCCTAGATTTTCAAGGTGGGATAAATGCCATTATGGATTTTTGTAAGGTCGTTAATGGTTATGTAACGATCCAACAGCCTTGGGTAGTTGCTAAAGATGAGAGCAAAAAAAGCGAGCTTGATGCAATTTTATATAACACTGCAGAATCTTTAAGAGCTCTTGCAATTCTGCTCCATCCAGTGATGCCGCTATCAACTAGCAAGTTATGGTCTTATCTAGGCGCTGAGAGCTCTCTTGGGCCAATTTCCTCACAGAAAATTGCAGATGTTGCGAAGTGGGGACAGCTAAAGGGTGGAAGCAAAATAATTAAAGGGGATATTCTCTTTCCTCGGCTTCCAGATTTAGAGAGTTAAAAAACTTAGCAAATGGCTGATCGAAATAATCGCGAAGGTGATCGCAGAGCTGCCCCACTTCCAGAACCCCTGCCCACCACTTGCGTGGATTCTCATGCTCACCTTGAGATAGTCACTGGCGCCGCAGCCGATCATGATGATGTTAAGAAAGTCTTAGATGATGCAAGAAGCGTTGGCATTGATCGAGTGGTTCAAGTTGGTATCTCTGTTAAGGAATCTCAATGGTCAGTTGATTGTGCCAATAAGTTCAATACTCAGGTCTTAGCAGCTGTCGCGCTTCATCCCAATGATGCTCCTTTAATTGAAGATCTTGAATCTGATTTAGAGGAAATCAATAGGTTAGCTGGCGAAAAGAGAGTCTGCGCAATTGGCGAAACCGGGATGGACTTCTTTCGAACTGAGGAGAGCCTTAGAGATAAACAAAAGTACTCATTTAAAAAGCATATTGAAATTGCCAAAGCCCATAAGAAAGCTCTCATGATTCATGATCGTGATTCTCACCGAGCAGTATTAGATCTTCTAGATGAAGTTGGAGCGCCAACTCATACTGTTTTTCACTCATTCTCTGGAGATGCTGAGATGGCCAAGGAGTGCGTTGCTAAGGGCTATCTACTCTCTTTCTCAGGAACTGTTACCTTTAAAAATGCCCCACTTCTTCACGAGGCGCTAATGCACGTACCGCTGGAAAACTTACTAGTTGAAACCGATGCTCCCTTTCTAACTCCAACTCCAAATCGAGGAGCTCATAACACTCCAGCTCAAATCCCACATATCTTGCGCTTTATCTCAGAGCGAAGGGGGGAGGATCTAACAACTCTTACCAGAGCGATTAGTAATAATGCAGAGCGCGTATTTGGATCATTTCTTAGATGAGTATCACATTACTTGGCGCAGGTGAGATCAGACAGATTGCCGAATCCTTAGATCTTCGCCCCACAAAATCCTTAGGTCAAAATTTCGTAATTGATAGTAATACCTGTCAGAAAATTGTTCGTTTAGCAGGAATTACATCTAGTGATCATGTAGTTGAAATAGGCCCAGGCCTAGGTTCTCTAACTCTAGCTCTCCTGCAAGCCAGCGATAAAGTAACAGCCATTGAGATAGATAAACGCCTTGCAGATCAATTAGAGATAACGGCTAAGTCTCATGGAGCAAGTTTGAAAGATCTAGTAATAATCAATGCTGATGCCATGGAGGTAGATGAAATCGCTGGCAGGCCATATAAGTTAGTAGCAAATCTTCCTTACAACATCTCAGTGCCTGTCTTATTGACCTTTCTTGAAAAGTTTGAATCTATTACTACAGGAATTGTTATGGTTCAAAGTGAGGTAGCAGAGAGACTGGCAGCAAAGCCAGGGAGCAAAATTTATGGAGTCCCTAGCGCTAAGGCTGCTTGGTGGGCAGATCTGCAATTAGCAGATTCAGTTTCCCGTTCAATTTTTTGGCCAGTTCCCAAGGTTGACTCCTCTTTAGTGAAATTCACAAGACATAATCCTTTAGGCGATGAAACTCTAAGAAAGCTCACCTTTGAACTAGTGGATCGCGCATTTGGGCAGAGACGAAAGATGCTTCGCTCAATTTATGCAGATCTTGCTGGGGGATCAGCCCAGGCTGAGCAGCTACTAATTGCTTCAGGAATTGAGCCAACTATTCGAGGAGAAGCGCTAACTATTGATGACTTTCTGGCAATTGCTCGCCAATTAGATAGGAGTTAATAGCGCTGTAGTAATACCCTCGCCACATGAGCGCCCAAGTTCTGGTTCGAGTTCCAGGAAAGATTAATCTTCAGCTCTCAGTTGGGCCCCTGCAAAAAGATGGATTTCATCCAGTGGCAACAGTATTTCAAGCAGTCTCTATCTTTGATGATGTAAAAGTTGAACTAAATGATGATGGTCTAGTACATGTTCAATCTACTGCCAAAACAAATAATCATCTGCCGCTAGATAAAGAGAATTTAGCTGCTAAAGCTGTTGAGCTAATGCGTAAGAAATTTGATATCTCAGATGGGTTAACTATTACCTTAACAAAGGAAATTCCAATAGCTGGTGGCATGGCTGGAGGAAGTGCTAATGCAGGGGCAGCAATAGTTGGAATGGATGCTCTTTTTAATCTTGGCTTA
>JAURJF010000003.1 GCA_030832365.1 Candidatus Nanopelagicales bacterium | reverse complement strand
GGCAGCTTGACGCACCGACTCTAATTGAGATTTAAGCCTAGCTAATTGAATCTTGGCAGCTTGGGCATTCTCCCCGGCTTCAGCGGCATCTTCTTGAAGGCGTTCAACCTCAGCCTTAACTGCAACTAAGTTTGCGCTTGGGGCAGCGCTTGATGCTGGAAGAAGTGTGATAGCTAAAACTAGAGCCAAGAGAGGCGTTAGCCATCTGAGAGAAAATTTCATCGCGTTAGGCTAACTGCGAAAGTCAGACCAACTCAACCTGAAAGGGCTTGATTTGCCTGTGAATTATCACTTTCTCCCTCGTTTTGAGCGTAGCGAAGAGGGGGAATCATTCCCCGCGAGGAGAGAAGATCAATTACTCGCGCCTCCTCAAGACCAAGCTCTGAGGGCTCATGGCTCTCATTATTGGGGGCGGAGATTAGGACGGAAACTACGCAATCTTTACATGCGATATCTCGCATGATGCAACTATCGCAATCAATAATCATGAAGACAACGATAGAGAGCGGCACTGACATCATCTCTTGGGCGGTAGCGTGCTACTTATGAAGCAGGTCCCTGAGGTTAAAGTTATGGCAAATATCCTGCTTGCAAGGAATCTGGCGACCAGCCTTGGCGGTAGCTCAAGGGCCTTAAGCCCAGAAAGTGATCGAATTAGATTCCACCAGATTCGCACGCGAGCTAAGGCGATATTAATTGGCGGCCAAAGTTATAGAAATGAGCCCTACTCTAAATTAAGCCTTCCGCTCTATATCTCATCGCGCACACTTAGCGAAGGTGGAAGCGATAGCCAATTTATCTTTAATCAAGAGCCAGCCTGGCTAATTAAACGCGCTCTTTTAGAGCAGGGCTGCCCAGTATTGATAGAGGGCGGGGTTAATTTCATCTCAAGCTTAATTACCCAGAGCCTTATCGATCTTCTCTATATCACCAGAGTTAATCAAGATGGTGATGGCCACTTCTTTGATGAGAGCCAATTACTTAAGAACTACGAGAGGCGATCTATCGAGATTATTGATGGCGCTAGCTTTGAAAGCTGGAGAGTTAAGTTAGAAAGCAGCGATTAAAAGTACTCCACTTAGCGCAAAAGCAATTCCCAGATACTGAACATTAGCCAATCTCTCATTGAGGAATTTATAAGCTAAAAGAATAGTCACTATTGGAAATAGTGAACCTAGAACCATAGCGATAGAGACTAAGCCTTTAGTAGTTGCTACCCCAAGAAGAAAGTTTGCTAGAAAATCTGCAACGCCAATAAATATTAATAGTGGAAATTCTCGCCTTGGAATGCCGCCAAGGCTTCGATATCTAATAGCTAGTAAGATGCAGATTGATACTGAAGCAACTCGCATCGAGGTCATAGTGTGGAGAGAGTCAGTCTCAGAGCCAATTGCAATAAATGTTAAGGCAGTTCCAAAACCGATGGCAGCAACCACTGCTAGCAAGAGAGGCTTAATTGGCAGACCATTTCTTATCTCAGGTCCGCTTGCCATAAATGCTCCAGTAATGGCAATTGATATTCCTATCAACTCAAGAGAGGTAGGTCGCTCACCTCTTGCAAGAGCAAAAAACAATGGGATTAGAACTGAGAGCGAGCTAATTGGTGAAACAACTCCCATACGACCTGTAGCAAGACCAGTATAAAAAGCAATCAGGCCAATAAATCCAGCGATGCCAGCAATAACTCCCGGAATGAAGTAGCCACTCATCGAAAGATTAGGTCTTATAAAATCTGCAAAGAAGAGAATTACTAAGAGGCCAAAGATAAGTCCAAATATCTGTGAAATCGCTGTGACAGCGATAGCTTTATAGCGCTTCGAGAGGTTTCCGGCTAAGTAATCCGCAGTTCCCCAGAGCAGACTGGAAGCTAGCGCAAGTAATGAGCCCATTAATCAAGGTTATCGCCTCATAGGCCCTCGCGCCTCCCGCTGACTCATTTAACTCTTGCCTACCCTTATCCTTATGAAAGAGGCGAATGGCAACTTCGATACTTTTATCGAAGATATAAAAGCCATTAAGGCGCGCCCTGAAATCTCCATCTCTGAAATACCTGCGCCGCAAAAACTTGCCCCCTATGCCTTTGCTATCACCGCCGATCTAGCACTTGATCTTGAAAGCGAAGATGACATCGCAACTGGCAGATTCGTTCTCCTTCATGATCCAGATGGACAAGAATCTTGGGATGGAACTTTTCGCTGCGTAACCTTTGTTCGCTCAGCCCTTGATATTGAGATTCAATCAGATCCAATGTTGCCTGATGTTGGCTGGTCTTGGTTTATTGACGCGCTAAAAAATAGTGGTGCAAAATATAGCCAGCCCAGCGGGACAGTTACTAGAGTTGCAAGCGCATCATTTGGGGAACTCTCATCGCATGATGAATCATCTGAGATAGAGATTCGAGCTTCATGGACTGCAGATAATCCGGAGGAGTTGATGAGCCATGTCCATGCCTGGCTTGAGTTAATGGCAAGCGCTGCAGGCCTTGCTCCCCTTCCTGAGGGCGTAGCCTCACTTCCGCAAAAGCGTTAATAAACTGTGAGTGAGAATGAAACAAATCTTCGCGCCCTAAAGGTTCCCGAACAAGGAACTCCAGAGCTAATCACAACTGAGGATAAGTTTGCTGGGGCGATAAGCGAGCTTAAATCAGGCCACGGTCCAATTGCTATCGATGCTGAGCGCGCCTCAGGATTTCGCTATAGCTCAAAGGCTTATCTAATACAGATATATCGAAGAGGCGGCGGCCTGCATCTAATTGATCCGATCCAATTTAACCAAAGCCCTCTAATTGGCCAATTAAATGAAGTCATTAGAGGCGAAGAGGTAATTATCCATGCCAGCACCCAAGATCTGCCCTGTCTTCGCGATTGGGGCATAGATCCAAAAGAGCTATTTGATACTGAATTAGGAGCAAGAATTGCAGGGTGTCCAAGAGTAGGTCTTGGTCATTTAGTTGAGAGCCTCTTGCAAATCTCACTTGCTAAAGAGCACTCTGCGGTTGATTGGTCGATTCGACCACTAAAGCAGGAGTGGCTTGATTATGCAGCTCTTGATGTGGCGCTACTTATAGATCTGAGAGATAAAGTAGCAGAGCTTCTTATTGCGCAAGGCAAATTAAAATGGGCGATGCAAGATTTTGCCGCGATATTAACTAGCCCTCCCCCTCAAAAGAGAAAGGAGCCTTGGAGAAAGACCTCTGGAATGCATGAGATTAAATCTCGATATCAGCTAGCAATTATTCGGCAGCTCTGGCAGGTACGTGATGAGATTGCATCCTCAATTGATCTAGCCCCAGGACGACTTCTATCAGATGCAGTAATAATTGCGCTAGCTAAATCAAATGTAAAAAGTAAAGAAGAATTTATGAAACTTAGTGAAGCGAAAGTGCGAATTAGAAATGAGATCCAAAAGAGCTATATCGACACCTGGCTAGAGACATTTCTTGCAGCTCAATCTCTAGAGCAAGAGAGGTGGCCAGAACTTCGAAGCAAGAGTGATTCTCTTCCGCCAGTAAAGATCTGGAAGGTAAAGTTTCCTATCGCCTATGCTCACTTAAGCCATGCCAAAGCTAAGCTAAATGAAATTGCAGTCGAGCTAAATATCCCCTTAGAAAATCTCATCGGCCCTGAGTTGGTAAGAAAGATCTGCTTTGATCAAGCAAACGAGCAGCTCCATAAAATGAGCCCTGCTCTACTATCAAGAGTCGAAACGCAGTTAAGGCTTAATGGGGCAAGAGAGTGGCAGATAGAAAAGTGCGCCAACGCCATTGCTGAGAGCCTCTCTGAAAGTGAGCCTCTGGCCTTGCCCCCTGCTGAGGCAGAAATTGAGCCCGAGGAGTAGAGGTGAATTACGCAACATAAATGTTGCTTAAATACCCCATTGCGAGATAACCTCTCTATGTGGCTCTTAAAAGACTCCGATTTATCACTCTCGCCCTTGCCCTAAGCCTTGGCGCGAGCCTTCTTACCGGCTGCGCATCTCAAAAGAGCGAGAGTTTGGTTATCTACTCAGGCCGGAGCGAAAGCTTTATCTCCCCATTTCTAAATCAGTTCACCGCTCTTACCGGAGCCAAATTAGATGTTCGCTACGGGGATTCAGCTGCCCTTGCTGCTCAACTCCTTGAAGAAGGTACAAACTCGCCTGCAGATTTATTTATCTCCCAGGATGCGGGAGCGCTAGGTGCAATTAGTGAAGCTGGTTTGTTTGCACAACTAGATCAGCAGGTTTTAGATCGCGTTGAAGATAAATATCGATCCAGTAGATCAGATTGGGTTGGAATCACTGGCAGAGCTCGCGTCTTTGCCTACTCACCAGAGCGAGTCAAAAATCTTCCTAACAGTATCGATCAATTAACTCTGCCGATCTACCGTTCCAAAATAGGAATCGCTCCCACAAATTCATCATTCCAAGCATTTATCACCGCGCTAATTCAATCAAGAGGTGAGGCAGCAGCAGCTAATTGGCTAGAGAAACTCAAAGCCAATGATGTAAAACTTTATGAGAAGAACTCTCAAATTGTGGCGGCAATTGATGCCGGTGAGATTGATCTTGGTTTAGTAAATCACTATTACCTATGGGAGGTCTCAAAGGCGCTAGGGCGCGAAATTGCAGTTGCCAATGGATTCTTCGCTCCAGGTGACACTGGAAATATGATAAATGTTGCTGGAGCTGGAATACTGAAAACTGCTACTAATTCTCAAGTCTCACTTGATCTCCTAACTTATTTGCTAAATGATGAAGTTCAGAGAGAATTTGTCAAGGCAACTTATGAATACTCTCTAGTTCTAACAGATGCCTACCCAGTAGGGCTTCCACCGCTAAGAGAAATTCCATCGCCACGGGTGGATCTTTCACTCCTTGCTAATTTATCTAAGACCCAAGCCTTACTTATCAAAGTGGGGTTGATCTAATTTCCATTAAATTGCAGGAGCCTGGCTTGAGCCAAGAGGGTTGGGCTAGGAGGCAATCTCGACCAAGTATTGCCCTGCTTGTAGCATCAACAATCGCACTTCTTGCTGCCAGCTTGCCACTGTTCTATCTATTTAGGCGAGCGATAGATGCAGAGATTTCAGAAATTTCGCTGATTTTATTTAGAAGTAAGACTCTTGAAATCTTGGCAACTACCTTAGGTTTAACCGCTGCAGTTACTGCTCTATCGACTCTAATTGGCCTTGCTTTAGCTTGGACGTTATTTAATATTGATCTTCCATTTAGATCAGCACTTCAAGCTCTTGTAATTTTGCCAGTAGCGATTCCTAGTTATGTATTTACCTATAGCTGGATCTCCCTAATTCCTGGATTTAAGGGCCTCTGGGCTGCTCTCTTTGTTTTAGTTCTTGCAACAACTCCATATATAACCCTGACAACTCTGGCAGCTCTTCGCCGCAGCGATTGGTCTACCTATGAAGTTGCTCAAACTCTTGGCTTAAATGGTTTACAGATATTTGTAAGAGTTACATGGCCACAGATTAAGAATTCAGTTGCCGCAGGCTCTCTGCTTTCCGCTCTCTATGTCTTAAGCGATTTTGGAGCCATCTCGCTTTTAGGAGTAGATACTCTAACTAGAGCAATTGAAAATATTTATCGAGGCTCTTTTGATCGCTCAAGTGCATCTATCTTGGCATTGATCTTGGTGGCAATCTCTGCGCTAGTTATTAGGCTTGAGGAGCGAAGCCGGCAGAGGTTGCATATCATCAAATCATCGAATCGAATTATCAAGCGAGCTAAAACCAATGACAAATTAAAGGTTAAGTTGATAGCGCTCTTTGGTATCGGTTCATATCTTGCACTTGGCCTTGCGATACCACTTTTTCAGCTTCTCTCTATTTTTCTTGCAAACTCAACAAGCATTAACTACTCACTTTTATTCAAAGCATCGATATCGACTCTAATCGCTGCCTGCCTTGGCGCGTTGATTGCACTTACTCTCGCTCTTCCTGTTGGAGTTCTCTCTGCTCAAGGATCTAGGCTTGGCAGAGTTAGCGATAAGGCGATATTAATTGTTCACGCTCTGCCAGGAATTGTTATGGGCCTTGCTCTAGTTTCATTTGGATCATCTATTCCTTGGCTCTATCAGAGCCTGCTACTTCTCTCATTTGCCTATGCCCTGCTCTTTATGGCTAAAGCAGTAGGGTCAGTGAGAAGTAGCGTTGATAGAGTTCCAAAGAATTTAATTGAGATATCGGCAACCCTAGGCCTGCCAAAATCAGCAACATTTAGAAGAGTTGTAATCCCCCTTGCCACTCCAGGGCTATTAAGCGGAACTTTGTTGGTCTTGCTAGCTGCAATGAAGGAACTTCCCGCCACGTTAATGCTGAAACCAATTGGCTTTGAAACTCTTGCCACACAGATGTGGAGCTATAGCTCGATATTTCGATTTAACGAAGCTGCTCCCTACGCTTTACTCTTAGTCCTAATCGCAGCAATTCCAACTTTCTTAATTAACCGGCCGGATGAGGGTGATGGAATCGGAGGTGATCAGATATGAGCTCGCTAGAGATTAGAGATTTAACAGTTGAGTTGGGAGATCGAATAATCCTAAAAAACCTTGATTTATCTATCTCCTCTGGATCATTTGCAGCGATATTAGGTCCATCAGGTTGCGGCAAAACAACTCTGCTGAGAAGTATCGCGGGCCTGATTACACCAAGAGGTGGGGCAATTAGATTTGGTAAGCAATTAGTTAGCGTCTCATCTCTAGTCCTTCCGCCCCATAAGCGAAACATTGGTTATGTCCCGCAAGAAGGCGGTCTCTTTCCTCACCTCTCGGTAGAAGAGAATGTCTCTTTTTCTTTAGGGAAGAAAACTTCCAAAAAAGAAAGAGATGAGTTGGTAGAGGAGCTACTGGATTTAGTTGGTATGCCAAATTATCAGAAGAGACTTCCGCAAGAATTAAGTGGTGGGCAGCAGACTCGAATTGCGCTGGCTCGCGCACTTGCTATGAAGCCAGCGATGATTTTGCTTGATGAACCCTTTGCCGCACTTGATCAAACCTTAAGAGCTGAAATTAGCCAGGAAGTAGTCACTCTTTTGAAATCTAGTAAAACCACCTCAATTATGGTCACCCATGACCGCGAAGATGCTTTAGTTTCTGCAGATATCATCGCTTTGATGCGCGATGGGCAGGTAGTGCAATCAGGAAGCCCATCTGAGGTTTATCTAAAACCAATCTCTGCGGCAGCAGCTGAGAGCACTGGAGATATTCTCACTCTTCCTGCAAATAAAATTGAAGGTAATCAATACCTCTCCCCTCTTAATAGCCCAGTTGAGCAGATAGGGCAGAGAGCTGGATATGAATCTGGCCAGATCTTGGTTCGCCCTGAGGAGATAGCGCTAAATCTCGAGCCTGGTGAGAGAAGAGTTTCGGCCAAGATCAGCAAAATCAATTACTACGGCCATGACGCCCTAGTCGAGCTGAACTTCGCCGGCCTTGCTCAGGTAGTAAGGGCCAGGGTCACAGATACCAAGGGCCTTGAAGTTGGCTCAAATATCTTTGTTAGCCATAAAGGGCCGATTAGATGGGTGCCAGAAAAGGCTACTGACCAGTAACCTAGCGGTATGAATACTGCCACCACCTCAACAAATGTAGTTCTTCTTGATGCTGTTCGCTCTCCTTTTGGAAAAGCTGGAAGTTTATATGCCGGCACCCGCGCCGATGACATTATTGTTCGAACTATCCGCGGCCTTCTTGAGCGAAATCCATCGGTTAAGCCATCTGAAATTGATGATGTAGCAATTGCTGCTGCTACTCAATATGGCGATCAAGGAATGAATATTGGTAGAAGCGCATCACTTCTTGCAGGAATTCCAAATACTGTTCCAGGATATTCAATAGATCGTTGGTGCGCAGGCGCGCTAACTTCAGTAACTACTCTCGCTGGATCTATTGCGATGGGTGCTTATGATCTTGCAATCGCTGGCGGAGTTGAACATATGGGCAATCACCCAATGGGCGATGGGATGGATCCAAACCCTAGATATTTAGCAGAGAAATTAGTTGATACCGATGCGCTTTCTATGGGAAATACGGCAGAGCGTCTCCACGATAAATTCCCACACTTAACTAAAGAGCGCACAGATAAATACGCTCTTCGCTCTCAAGAAAAAACTGCTGCTGCATATAAGAGCGGAAAGATTCAACCCAATTTAATTCCAGTTGCAGTTAGAAACGCTGAGCAAGGTTGGGGGGTTGCAACAGTTGATGAACCACCAAGACCTGGAACAACACTTGAAGCACTTGCCGCTCTCAAGACTCCATTTCGCCCTCAGGGCAGAGTTACTGCTGGAAATGCGGCAGGACTCAACGATGGTGCAACAGCAGCACTTCTTGCGAGCGAGAGTAAAGCTAAAGAGCTGGGTCTATCACCAAAGGCCAGAATGATTACATTTGCATTTGCAGGAGTTGAGCCTGAGATTATGGGATATGGACCTGTGCCATCAACGCTTAAGGCTCTTGATAAGGCAGGCTTAAAGATTGAAGATATTGGTTTATTTGAGATAAATGAAGCATTCTCAATCCAGGTTCTCTCATTCCTTGACTACTTTGGAATTGGCGATGATGATCCAAGAGTAAATCTCTATGGTGGAGCAATTGCTGTTGGCCATCCACTTGCCTCATCTGGAATTCGTTTAATTCTCAACCTTGCTGAGGGCTTTAAAGATCACCCAGAAGTGAGATATGGAATTACCACTATGTGTATTGGACTTGGAATGGGTGGAACCATCATCTGGGAGAACCCAAATTATAAAAAGGGAGCATAAGCGATATGTCAGAGATAACAACTCCCCCCGATGAGGTAGTAACTAACGCCCTACTGCGCCAAGTTGATCTATCAGCTTTTGGCGCATCTGGCTCTCTTGCCCTAATAACTCTAGATAATGGCCACGATCACACCAGGCCAAATACTTTTGGAATCCAATCTCTAAACTCACTAAATGATGCAATTACCGCAGCTGAAAGTAGCGATGCGGTAGCGATAGCAATTATTGGAAAACCTTTTATCTTTGCAGCTGGAGCAGATCTATCTGGCATCTCATATGTTGCCAAGAGAGAGCAATCACTAGCTTTTGGAAAATTGGGACATGACATCTTTAAAAGACTTGGAAGAAGCAAGAAGGTCACCTTTGCCTTTATCAATGGACTTGCTCTAGGTGGTGGCCTTGAAGTTGGCCTGCATTGCAATTATCGAACTATGGCATCGACTGCTCTTACCGCTCTACCTGAGTGCTTCCTTGGATTAGTACCTGGCTGGGGTGGAGCAACTCTTCTTCCGAAATTAATTGGGCCAGAGAGAACTGTCCAAGTAATTATTTTAAATGCCTTAAATAACAATACGATGATGAAGGCAAAAGAGGCTCAGGGCCTTGGAGTTGTTGATGCAGTATTTGAACCTGCTGATTTTCTAGAAAAATCAATTGCCTTTGCTGCCAAAATAATTTCAGGAAGTGCGAAGATAGAGCGGAAAGATTATTCAACAGATCCCAATTGGGATAAAGCATTAGATGTTGGCAAGGCTGCAATTGCCAAAAAATATGGCGGAGCAGATATTGAGGCTCCAAGACGCGCCTTAGAACTCATCTCTGCTGCTAGGAGCAACACCCTAGATCAAGGCTTTGATGCTGAAGATGAGATCTTGGCAAACCTAGTTATGGGCAATCCTTTAAGAGCATCTCTATATGCATTTAATCTGATTCAAAAGAAGCGCAAGAAAGTCGAGGGCGCTCCAAAGGCAGCTCTTGCTAGAAAGGTCACAAGAGCTGGAGTTGTCGGAGCAGGCTTAATGGCCTCTCAGTTAGCGCTTCTAATAATTAGAAATCTAAAAGTTCCAGTAGTTATGACCGATCTTGACCAAGAGCGAGTCGATAAAGGTGTGGCTTGGGTTAGAAATGAAATTTCGAAGTTAGTAGAGAAAAAGCGACTAAGTCAAGAAGCTGCAACGAGATTGTCGTCTCTAATCTCAGGATCTGTAAGCCAATCAGCTTTTGCCGGATGTGATTTCATAATTGAAGCGGTATTTGAAGAACTCTCAATAAAGCAGAAGTTATTTAAGGATCTGGAAGCAATAATCTCTCCTGAGTGTGTTCTTGCTACCAATACTTCATCACTCTCAGTTGAGAAAATGGGCGAGGGCCTTAAGAACCCTGAGCGAGTTGTTGGATTCCACTTCTTTAATCCAGTTGCCATCATGCCACTTTTGGAGGTTGCAAGAACTTCAAAAACCGATGATGCCACCACTGCAACTGCAATCAGCGTAGGCAAAGAGCTAAAGAAAATAATGATTATCTGTAAAGATGCTCCAGGATTTGTAGTTAATCGTCTACTAACAAGATTTATGGGTGAGGTAACAGATGCTGTTGATGAGGGAACTCCGACAGATGTGGCCGATAACGCTCTGCGTCCACTTGGATTTCCAATGTCGCCATTTGAACTATTTGGTTTAGTTGGCCCTGGAGTAGCTCTTCATGTCTCTAAGACTTTAAATGCCAACCTAGGTCCGCGCTATCGCATCTCCCCTACTGTTTCTCGAATGGTGGAGAAAGGCGTTAAAACTTTCTATATCAAAGATGAAAATGGCGCTTTTATCGTTAACCCTGAGGCCATTGCCTTAATTGAAAAGGGAGATAAACCTTCAACTGCAGAGCAAGTTCGCACCAGAGCTCTTTCAGCACTTGCTCAAGAGGCAAGAATGATGCTCGATGAAGGCGTTGTTGCAACGGCATCAGAGATTGATCTCTGCATGTTGTTAGGGGCTGGATGGCCAATGCACTTGGGCGGGATATTGCCTTACCTAGATAGAGAAGGAATTAGTGAAGCGGTTTGCGGTCAGCGTTTTCATCCGCCGCAAGTTGCATCCCTTCCTGCTTAACATTTAACGAAGCCCAGCCGACTAATTGACGGCTGATGTTCTGTGAAGTGATTCCAATATCTTGCAAAATCTCGGCGCGCTTTGAATGTTGAATGAATTCCAATGGCACTCCAATTGAATGAATTGGCATCTCTAAATCATTTTCACGAAATAGCTCAGATAACGTACTAGCAATTCCGCCATGCTTGATTCCATCTTCTAGTACTACCACTCGTTTAAATCTTAAAGCCATTGCAAGAAGTGAATCTGCTGGTAGAGGCTTAACCCAGAGTGGATCGATGACGGTTACTCCAACGCCCTCGCGAAATGCCTGAGCTGCTGCATCAATTGCAAGAGGCGCCATAGCACCAATGCTTACAAGGAGAATATCTGAGCTCTCACCGCGATAGAGAACATCTAGCCCGCCACGTCTTTCAAATGCTGGCAGATCTTTTCCAATTGCTCCCTTTGGAAAGCGAATAATTGAAGGGGAATCAGAGATTGCAACAGCCTCTGCTAGCGACTCTTTCAACCTTGCCCCATCGCGAGGCGCTGCAACAAATGCATTAGGAATAATTCCAGTAAGTGCTAGATCCCAGATTCCATGGTGAGATGGTCCATCATCTCCTGTTATTCCTGCTCTATCCAAAACAAAAGTAACTCCAGCTTTATGTAAACCAACATCTAGTAGCAATTGATCAAATGCGCGGTTTAGAAATGTTGAATAGACCGCAACTACTGGATGAAGGCCGGTGTAGGCCATTCCAGCAGCTGAGGTGACTGCATGCTGCTCTGCGATTCCAACATCAAATGTTCGCTCCGGAAATTCTGCTTGGAATCTATCAAGTCCCGTTGGACCAAGCATAGCGGCGGTAATTGCCACAACATCTTTTCGCTCTCGCCCAATCTCCACTAACGCTTCAGAAAATACTCTCGTCCAGGTAGATCCATTATTTGAAAGTGGCTCCCCTGTTTCAGGATCAACGACTCCAACTGCATGAAACTTCTCTGCCTCATCATTGAGCGCTGGAGCATGTCCTCGGCCCTTTTCAGTGATGGCATGTACCAATACCGGTCCTGAGAATTTCTTTGCTTGAATTAGAGCTCGCTCAAGTGCAGGAATGTCATGGCCATCTACTGGCCCTAAATACTTTAGTCCTAGATCTTCAAACATCCCCTGAGGGGCGACAATATCTTTAATGCCCTTCTTCATTCCATGGAGAGTTTCATAGATCGGATTTCCCACAACCGGAGTCTTTTCTAATACTTGCTTTCCCCAATCAAGGAATTTCTCATATCCTTTAGTAGCGCGGAGCGTTGAAAGATAGGTAGCTACCCCGCCAATAGTTGGTGAGTAAGAGCGTTCATTATCGTTAACAACAATCACAAGTTTTAGATCTTCTGAAGCAGCAATATTGTTTAAAGCCTCCCAAGACATTCCACCTGTTAGAGCTCCATCTCCAACTACCGCTACAACAGTTCTATCGCTCTGATTCTGCAGAGCAAAGCCGCGAGCGATTCCATCAGCCCATGAGAGAGCAGTTGAGGCGTGAGAGTTTTCAATTACATCATGTTCACTCTCTGCTCTACTTGGATATCCAGCGATTCCTCCGCGCTGACGAAGCTTTTCAAATCCTGCAGCTCTACCGGTTAATATCTTATGGACATAGCTCTGATGGCCTGTGTCATAAACCATGACATCTTGGGGAGATTCAAATACGCGATGAAGAGCGATACTTAACTCCACAATTCCAAGATTTGGCCCTAGGTGTCCGCCCGACTTTGATACTTTCTCAATCAGAAAAGATCTGATCTCTGCAGCTAACTCTGTTAGCTCCTCTTGGCTAAAGCGCGCCAAATCGCCAGGCGATTTAATCCGGCTTAGGTGCTTCATGTCTAGATTCTATCGGTGAACTAGGAAAGAAGAGAGCGCAAGACGTACTGCATGATTCCCCCGTGGCGATAGTAATCAGCCTCACCTGGGGTATCGATACGAACCTTTGCTTCAAAGCTCTTATCCCCTGCCGTCACCGTAACGATGCTTGGAATGCGACCTTCGTTTAAAGCAGTAACGCCAGTTATTGAAAATACTTCTTCGCCGCTTAGCCCCAATGAATTAGCATCTTGACCATCAAGGAATTGCAGAGGAAGAACTCCCATTCCAATTAAATTAGATCGATGAATTCTCTCAAAAGATTCAGCAATGACTGCTTTTACTCCAAGAAGCGCAGTTCCTTTTGCAGCCCAATCCCTAGAAGAGCCAGAGCCATATTCTTTTCCTGCCAGAATCACTAAAGCAATATTGGCATCTTGATATGCCATTGATGCATCATAGATGGTGCTCTGCTTACCACCATCAATAAAGTTTCTAGTAAAGCCACCTTCAACTCCATCGAGCAAGAGATTCTTTAAGCGAATATTTGCAAAAGTTCCCCTAATCATTACTTCATGATTGCCACGTCGCGAACCATAGGAATTAAAGTCAGATTTTTCTACGCCATTTTCTGCCAAGTATTTTCCTGCTGGAGAATCAACTTTAATTGACCCTGCTGGTGATATGTGATCGGTAGTTACCGAATCACCAAGCTTTGCCAGAACTCTTGCCCCTGAAATATCAGTAACTGGAAGTGGATTTCTGGGCATAGATTCAAAGTAAGGAGGTTTTCTGACATAGGTAGATTTTGGATCCCATTCAAAAGTCTTTCCTTCAGGAGTTGCAAGCGAGGTCCAGCGATGATCTCCAGCAAAGACACTTGAATAATCTTTCTTAAACATATCTGAGGTAACCACTGAATCAATTACGCCTTGAATCTCTTGCATACTTGGCCAGATATCTTTAAGGAATACATCATTTCCAGAGCTATCTTGCCCTAGTGGATCTTTATCAAAGTCATGATCCATACTTCCAGCAATTGAATAAGCGACAACTAGCGGAGGCGATGCTAGGTAGTTCATTTTCACATCAGGGCTTATACGACCTTCGAAATTTCTATTTCCAGAGAGCACCGCTGCCACTGCAAGATCATTGTCATTCACTGCTTTGCTAACCTCTACTGGCAATGGACCAGAGTTTCCAATACAGGTAACACATCCATAGCCAACAAGGTTAAATCCAAGTTTTTCTAGATATGGAGTTAGCCCTGATTTTTCATAGTAGTTGGTAACCACCTTTGAACCTGGTGCAAGCGTGGTCTTTACCCAAGGCTTACTCATCAAACCTTTTTCAACAGCTTTCTTAGCAAGAAGTCCTGCCCCAATCATCACTGAAGGATTTGAAGTATTAGTGCAAGAAGTGATCGAAGCAATTACCACTGAGCCATTGGTAATGAATCCTTTTCTTGAATTTACTTCAATTGCTATCGGCTTAGTAGCAGTATCACTTGAGAGATATGAAGGGAGAATTTTGGCAAAGGAGCTCTTGGCATCACTAAGGGAGACTCGATCTTGCGGTCTCTTTGGCCCTGCAATTGATGGCACAACACTTGATAGATCAAGCTCTAACCGCTCTGAATATCTTGGCTCTGCTGATGGGTCATGCCATAGACCTTGAGCCTTGGCATATTTCTCAACTAGCTCTAACTGTTCACCACTTCTTCCAGTTAACTCTAGGTACTTAATAGTTTCTTGATCGATTGGGAAAATCGCCACAGTTGAGCCGTATTCAGGCGACATATTTCCAATTGTGGCTCGATTAGCCATAGGCAGAGCGCTTACTCCAGGACCGTAGAACTCAACAAACTTGCCAACTACGCCATGCTTTCTAAGCATCTCAGTGATAGTTAAAACTAAATCAGTTGCAGTGGTTCCAACTGCTAGAGATCCACTTAATTTAAAGCCCAAAACTCTAGGAATTAACATCGAAACTGGCTGGCCAAGAAGGGCTGCCTCTGCTTCAATGCCGCCCACTCCCCAGCCAAGAACTCCAAGGCCATTGACCATAGTGGTGTGTGAATCGGTTCCAACCACGGTATCTGGATATGCCCGCTGCACACCATTTACCGCTCTGACCATTACTACTCTTGCAAGATATTCAATATTTACTTGATGAACAATTCCTGTCCCGGGAGGAACTACTTTAAATTCATCAAAGGCGCTCTGACCCCAACGAAGGAAGCGATATCGCTCTTGATTTCTCTCATATTCAATATCAACATTTTCTTTGAAGGAATCAACGGTTCCATATTTATCTGCAATAACTGAGTGATCAATTACTAGTTCAGCTGGAGCTAAAGGATTTACGCGGGATGGATCTCCGCCAAGTTCTGCAATTGCCTCTCTCATAGTGGCAAGATCAACAACGCAGGGAACTCCGGTGAAATCTTGCATAATCACACGCGCTGGAGTGAATTGAATTTCAGTATCAGGAATTGATTCAGGGTTCCATGAAGCAAGAGCTTCTATCTGCTTGGCTGTGATATTTGCACCATCTTCGGTGCGAAGCAGATTTTCTAGCAATATTTTTAAGGAGAAGGGAAGAGAATTTGCTTGAGCAAGCTTGGTGATATCAAAGATCTCATAGCTCTTGCCTGATACTTCAAGCGAGCTCATTGCGCCAAAGGAGTTCTTACTCATATACCCATCTTAACTGTTGCTACGCAAAGTGCTCAAAAACGAATTACTAGAGAATTACTCAAGAAATAATGAAACGCGCCACAAGCTCCATATGGGCAGTCATTGGGAAGAGGTCAAAGGCCCTGATTTGATCTAATTTATATCCCTGCGCTGCTAGATAAGCGCAATCTCGGGCAAGTGCGGCTGGATCACAGGCAACATAGACAATCGTTCTTGGAGCAAGTGAGGCAATACTTGAAATGACTCTCTCTCCCGCTCCAACGCGAGGAGGATCAAGAAGAACTACATTTGCCGCTCGATACTTCTTCAAGCTCGCCTCAACTTTTGCTTCAACTATCTCAACTCTTGGCTCTAGCGCAAAGTTTCGTCTAGCATCGATGATCGCATTCTCATCAGATTCAATTAAGGTGATTCTTCCTGCAACTCCAAGCTGAGATAAAAGGGCTGCACTAAATAGCCCTGCTCCCCCGTAGAGATCAAAGATGTGATCTGCAGGCTCTGCTTGAACATAATCTCTAACTACTTGACTTAAAACAGTTGGCGCCATGCGATGACTCTGCCAGAAGGTAATTGGATTTAAGGAGAAGTTAATGTCACCTACCTGCTCCTCTATCAGCCCTAAATTCTCTCGACCCTCTATCACCACTGCGCTCTGGCCTTTGCTAGTAATGGCTACATCTACCCGCTTTGATTTTGGCAATTTAGTCTGATTGATCTTCTCGATATCTATATCTTCATGAGCGATTAGGCATTTATCAATTTCAACTATCTGATTTGAACGCGAGGCATAGAGGCCGACCTTGCCATTTTCAGATACTGTAAATTCCATCCTGCTTCGCCAATGCAAATTCGGTTTAACTTCTTCAACCTCTACATCGATCTCCATTTTAGCAAGGCGACTAAATTGCTCTTTGATAATTTCTCTCTTTAATTCTCGCTGATAATTAGGATCGATGTGTTGAAAGTCGCATCCCCCACAGCCATCAAAGCGAGCGAATGAACAGGGCGGAGTCACCCGATGTTTAGAGGCTTTAATTACTGAGATGCAGTTTCCCCTAGCAAAGCTCTTTGTAACATCGCTAATCTCTACGATCACACGCTCGCCAGGGATTGCATGTCTTACAAAAATAACTCTTCCTTCGTAGCGCGCTATGCAATGGCCGCCATGCGCGATAGCTGTGATATCGACTTCTAATTGATCACCGCTTTGCACTCGCGCACCTTTCCTAAAAAGTTCATTGAAGCACTTATTTCTCGAGCTATCCCTCGCGTGGATTAGAGGGAATCTAGCCTAAAGGTGTAAATTCTCCTTTTGTGCATGTCGTAATCATGGGTTGCGGCCGAGTCGGTTCTACCCTGGCAAAAGATTTTCAGGCTCTGGGCCATAGCGTTGCCGTAATCGACCAAGATCGTGAAGCTTTTCGTCGCCTTGGCGCAGATTTCAATGGGCTAACTGTGGCTGGAATGGGCTTTGATCGCGACACTTTATTAGAGGCAGGAATTCAAAGAGCTGATGCATTTGCCGCAGTTTCAAATGGTGATAATTCAAATATTTTGGCAGCCAGAGTTGCTAGAGAAACTTATGGAGTAGCAAGCGTTGTGGCTCGAATTTATGATCCAGGTAGAGCTGAGATTTACCAAAGGCTAGGCATTCCTACCGTTGCAACTGTTCTATGGACTACAGATCAAATTATGAGAAGGCTAATTCCACAGGGATCTCGCTCCGAGTGGCAAGATGCATCAGGAAAAGTGCAATTAGCTGAGATTGCCTTGCATCGTGATTGGTATGGAAGTCCAGTTTCACTAATTGAACAACATACCGATGCTCGCGTGGCTTTTGTTACAAGGCTTGGTGAAGGCTTGATTCCCAATGAACATACTGTCTTGCAAGAGGGCGATGTTGTTCATGTAATGGTTGAAGATAAGAACTTAGCCTCAACCGAGGCCTCCCTTGCCCTTCCTCCGAGTGGGCAGTAGAGATGAGAATCGCTATCGCAGGTGCTGGTAATGCAGGGCGAGCTATCGCCAGAGAGCTAATTGAAAATGGCCATCAAGTATTACTAATAGATAAGAATCCAAAGTCTCTTAAAATGGAGAGCGTCCCATCAGCTGAGTGGCTTCTAGCAGATGCCTGTGAGATCAGCTCACTTGATAGGGCCAAGCTTGATACCTGCCAGGTTATGGTTGCAGCTACCGGAGATGACAAGGTAAATCTTGTGGCATCACTTCTTGCCAAGACTGAGTATGGAGTTCCAAGAGTAGTTGCAAGAGTAAATCATCCAAAAAATGAGTGGCTATTTGATTCTTCTTGGGGCGTTGATGTCGCTGTTTCAACTCCAAGAATTATTGCTGCCCTTGTTGAGGAAGCTGTCTCTGTTGGAGATATTGTCAGACTCTTCTCACTTAAAGCTGGCGAGGCGAGTTTAGTTGAGCTAACTCTTCCTGATAACTCCTCCTGCCTTGGAAAATCTGTTGAAGAAATTTCACTTCCGCAAGATGCCTCACTTGCAGCGATTATTAGAGATGGCCATGTAATAACTCCAGCTGATCACGATGTTTTTGCTGCTAGTGATGAACTAATTTTTGTTACTACCGCAGAGGCTGAGGTCTCACTAAAAGCTTGCTTTATTAAGGATTAGCTCTCTTTACCAATTCGAAGGTCATCTCTTAGTTTTGGGCCACTTTTAATAACCAACCATGTTGCCCAAGCTGTAGCGATAAATAGCGGATAACCCATAATTAATCTGGCGCTTCCTAGTAAATTAACATTTCCACTTACATATAGTGGATACTGCACAATAAGACGGATGGCAAACATTCCAACCCAGAGCCAGGTTGCTTTGATATAGACCTTGCTTCTTGCAGGATCTTTGCGCCATCTAAAGTTCTCTTCCAAGAGTGGACCGATAATGAGTCCTATCACTGGCCAGCGCAGAAGTATTGAAATCAAATATGCAGATCCATAGATTGCATTGGTCCAGAGCCCTGGAAGATAGAAATCTTCAGCCTTTCCAGTGCGCATTGAGAGCCAAGCGCATATTCCAACGCCAATTACTCCAGAGAGCGCATGCTGGATTGTTTCGCGCTTTACCAATCTAACAAGTGTTAGAAGTAGTGAGAGAGCAAGGGCGGCATAGGCTGAATCTCTAACATCCTTTGTGACATTAAATGCGATAAGAAAGAGCAGAGCGGGAAGCCCAGAATCTATTAGCCCTTTAACTCCCCCCATAGCTGAGAGGATTTTTGCTTTATCTTCGCTCTCGCTCATGAGCGCCCACTTGATCCAAAGCCAGAGCCACTTCGATTAGATCCAGGAAGTTCTTCTACTGCAACAAACTCAGCACATTCAACTCTCTGGAAAACCAATTGCGCGATGCGATCGCCACGCTTTATCTCAAAGCTCTCACTCTGGTCATGATTAATTACTATTACTGAAATCTCTCCACGATAACCAGCATCTATTGTCCCTGGGGCATTTACTAACCCAACTCCATATTTAACAGCAAGACCAGAGCGGGGATGAACAAAGGCGGCGTATCCATCACTTAATGCGATAGCAATACCGGTTGGAACAAGAGCTCTCATGCCAGGCTTGATTGTGATATTTATAGCTGAATAGATATCAGCTCCAGCATCACCAGGCTTTGCATATTTGGGCATGGGAAGGCCTGTATCTAATTGGGTAATTAGTACTTTCATGGATTGATCTCAAACTCAGTATCGATAGATAGATCTCTTCGATCTTTTAATACACCCTTAAATTCCTCTGATGCATGATTAATGAAGTGCTCCATAGGGACAACAATAAATATCGCTGCAGCCTCAACTGCTAAAACTCCATTATCTGAACCAATTCTGCCCTCAGCCCTGGTGAATATCTTTCTACCCTCTTGGCCGGTTATTTCAGCATTTATAAATAGCGTACTTCCAACTGGAACTGGGGTGAGAAATGATGTTTCAAGTTTTCCAGTTACCGCCGGCTCTCGAACTAACCACATTAACTTTCCTAAAGCTTCATCAAAGGCGCATGAGAGCAGCCCGCCATGAGCAAGACCTGGAGCTCCTTGATGTAAATCGGTAACTGTAAATTGCGCAGTGATGCTCATGCTCTCTCCTGCATAAGCAACAAGATGTAAACCTGCAGGATGGTCGGGGCCACAGCCATAGCAATCAATATTATGAGAGCCAAGTAACTTGCCACTTGCCGGAGCATCAGGATGGCGAGGCGGGACTTTAACTCCTGGGGGAACTTGAATATTTAGCTGGCGTGACATGGGGTGAAGATTACCCTGTCGATAGGCAGGCGCTATCTAAAGCAAGGAAGTACTCTCATCTCATGCGTGAGGTAATGAGATGGCCAATCTGGCTGACTTTCTTAGTTATCTGCTTTGATCTATCAATCTTGCTAGCTATCTGGGCCTCACTTGGAAATATTGCCACATTCATCACTGCAATCATTCTTACTACCTCAACTATCTACTTCTATCATTCAACATCACTAACCCTTGAGCTCACTTCAGATCGCCTTAGGGCGGGTCGGGCCAATATTGAAGTTAAATACTTAAAGAAGGTAGAAGTATTAAGCAGAGAAGATATGTCATTTCATCGTGGAGCAGGTATTAATCCCCAGGCCTATCTTGCGCTGCGCTTCTGGGTTAAAAAAGGTTTAAAAGTTGAAATCGCAGATCAGCGCGATCCGACACCATTTTGGTTGATAAGTTCTAAACATCCAGATCGATTTTTAGAGAGATTAAATCCTTAAGCGCAATCTTTGCAGACTGCTTTCGCTCCCTCACCACGTGCTACTTGAGTAGTGTGATGAACTAAGAAACACCGAGAACAGGTAAATTCATTATCTTGCTTAGGAACTACGCGAACTGATAACTCTTCACCAGATAAATCTGCTCCTGGCAGCTCAACATTTTCTGCCTCTTCCTCATCGAGATCAACCTGACCTGATTGTGCTTCAGCCCTTCTAGCCTTTAACTCTTCTAGGGATTCCTCATGTAACTCTTCATCGGTTTTTCGAGGCGTGTCGTAATCAGTTGCCATTGATCTCTCACCACCAATCTCTTCTTACTTAGAGCCAGACCATTTAGTCACTTGGCTACGGGCGGATAATGCCCAACTACTTGCTCGCTGTCCTATCGAACACTCGGCGTGTCGCAATTATTCCCCCAGCGTTAAGCCTATTGACCTAACTCTGAACGGCGTTTGGCCTCTTCCTGCCTCCACTTTTGAATCTGGCCGTGATTTCCAGAGAGTAAAACCTCGGGAACATTTAGATCTCGCCAAATAGCAGGTTTAGTAAATGTTGGATATTCCAGAGCGCCAACTTCATTATGTGATTCCTCATCAAGAGATGCAGGATTACCAATAACTCCAGGAATTAATCGAGTTACTGCCTCAATTATTACTAGAGCTGCTACCTCTCCGCCATTTACTACATAATCTCCAATTGATATTTCATGAACCTTTACTCCGCTTACTCCGCGATAGTAATCACCAACTCTTGTATCAATTCCTTCATAACGACCGCAGGCAAATACCAGATGCTTAGCTCCACTTAACTTCTCAGCTTTTTTTTGATTGAACTTTGCCCCTGCGGGGGTGAGAATTATCAGATCTATCTCGCTATCTTTTTCCAAAATTGAATTAATAGCTAAGCCCCATGGCTCTGCCATCATAACCATCCCTGCTCCCCCGCCATAAGGAGTGTCATCAACGCTATGGTGATTATCTGTTGTGAAATCTCTTAGATTAATACTTTTAAAATCAATTAGAGATTGGCTTCGCGCCTTGCCAATTAGGGATAGTTCCAGGGGGGAGAAGTATTCTGGGAAGATAGAGATAGCAGTTATCTTCACAGTAGCTCCACTAGATTATCGGCAGTAATTATCTTACTTGCGATATCAATATCTGGGGTGAAGTGCTTAACAAATGGAATCAAGAAGTCTCCTCCTTGATAAGAAATTACTAGCGTATCTTGAGATGGAAGCTGGAGGACCTCTTTAACCTCGCCCCACTCTTTGCCGGATCTATCAATTACCTTGCATCCTAGGATTTGAGAGATATGAAAATCATCTTCAGTAACATTTGAATCTGCCGGAGTAATCTCGGCAAGAAGTAAAACGTTTCGAAGTCTTTCAACTGCGCTTCTATCGTTATAACCTTCAAATGAGAGCAGAAGAGTTCCACTATGAACTTTCGCACCTATTATCTTTAAGGGGCCCTTATCTTCTGGATCTGTTTTTAAAACTGATCCAATGGCAAATCTATCTTCAGGGCTATCGGTTCGAACTTCAATGGTTGCCTCTCCGCGCACTCCATGTGCGCGACCGATGCGACCTACAACAAGTAACAAATTAGCTAAGCGCGATTAACGCGCCTCATCCGCCTCAACAAGATCTACGCGAACACTTCGTCCAGCTAGGGCTGAAACCACTGTACGTAGCGCCTTTGCTGTTCGACCATTGCGACCGATTACCTTGCCAATATCTTCAGGATGAACCCTTACCTCAAGAGTTGTTCCGCGCCTTCCCTCTTTTTCAGAGATCAGCACCTCTTCAGGGTTATCTACGATTCCCTTAACTAAATGTTCTAGAGCTTCATCAATCATCATATTTACTCAGCTGGAGTTTCAGTTGGTGCAGCCTCTGCTACTGCTTCTGCAGGAGCATCTACCACTGGGGTATCAATTGGAGCTGCTTCAGCTACAACTTCGACTGGGGCCTGCTCTACTGATGCCTCAACGGGAGCTGCTTCAGCTACAACTTCTACTGGAGCGCTCTTTGCCGCAAGTTTTTCAGCAGCGCGCTTCTTCATAGTAGTTGCGCCATCTGCTGGCTCATTGCTTGCTGCCTTTACTGCCTCTTCATAAGCAACGCGCTTATTTGGACGAACTGGAAGGCTCTTAAGGGTTCCCTCTTGGCCAGCAATTCCCTTGAACTTCTGCCAATCACCAGTAACTTTCAAAATAGCCTCTACAGCTGGAGTTGGTTGCGCACCATTTTTTAGCCAATGTTGGGCGCGATCTGAATTAACTTCAATTAAGGAAGGCTCAGATGCTGGTGAGTATCGACCAATCTCTTCAATCTTTAGACCATTACGAGCTTTGCGAGAATCTGCGATCACAATTCGGTAGTGCGGGGTGCGAATCTTTCCCAAACGTACCAATCTAATTTTTACGGCCACGAAGGCTTTCTCCTTGCATAGTTAATCGAACTTATCTTTTCTTCCTTGAGTAGGATGCCAAGTGAAGAGAAAAAAGCTCTTGCGTTTATAAGTGCCGGTCAAGAGGTAGAGGGCCCTTGAACAGGAGGCCAATATTGCCACGAGCCCGGCATATTTCCCAATTGAGCTTAGCTATCGCCCTTCTTGGGCTGCTCGCTTGGCTGGATTTCCAGATCGTGACTTCTTCTTTGGAGCGTTCTTTGGTGAACTCATTGGAGTAGCAGTTGGCAGGCTCATTCCCCCAGGAAGCGCCATCCCTGCAGGCAATCCACCACCAGATCTCATCTGCTTCATCGCTTTCTGCGCAGCAGAGAAGCGATCAACTAAAGAATTAACCTCTGTAACGCTTCTGCCGCTACCAAGTGCAATACGTGCCCGTCTTGAACCATTTAATATTTTTGGATCACGTCTCTCGCCTGGAGTCATCGATTGCACAATAGCTTGTGTTCTAACTAGCTCATTATCATCAATGCTATCTATCTGCTTCTTCATTGCAGCAGAGTTAGCTCCAGGTAGCATGCCAAGAAGTTTGGTCATAGAGCCCATCTTCTTCATAGCCCCTAGCTGCTCCAAAAAATCCTCTAGAGTGAAATCCTGTCCTGATACAAATTTTTCTTCCAAACGCTTAGCGCTATCTCCATCAAGTGCCCGCTTTGCCTGCTCAGCTAAAGTTGCAATATCACCAAGTCCCAAAATTCTTGAGGCCATTCGCTCGGGATAGAAGTAATCAAAGTCAGTTAACTTCTCCCCACTTGAGGTAAAGAGAATTGGTTTTCCTGTTACTTCAACAATGGATAGCGCAGCTCCAGCTTTGGCATCGCCATCTAGCTTTGTTAATACAACTCCATCAAAACCCACTCCCTCTAAAAAGGCTAACGAGGTAGTAAGGGCATCTTGTCCCATCATTGCATCTACTACAAAGAGAATTTCATGAGGATTAATTGCATCCCTAATTGAGCTTGCCTGCTGCATTAACTCACTATCAATACCAAGTCGTCCAGCTGTATCAACAATTACAACATTATGGACTTTATCTCTGGCATAGGTAATTGCGCTCTTGGCAACCTTTACTGGATCACCAATTCCATTACCTGCCTCTGGCGCAAATATTGGAACTGAAATTGACTCTGCTAAGACTTGTAATTGCGTGACAGCATTTGGTCTCTGCAGATCTGCTGCAACTAAGAGAGGAGTATTTCCATCCTCTTTTAGAAAGCGAGCTAATTTTCCGGCTAAGGTTGTCTTTCCAGATCCTTGAAGACCTGCAAGCATTATTATCGTTGGTCCACTCTTGGCATAGCGAATTCTTCGCCCTTGCCCACCAAGAATTGCAATCAATTCCTGATTGATAATCGAGTAGATCTCCTCAGATTGATTAGTTGATTGTCTAATCTCTGGAAGTCTTTCAAGGGATCTACTTCTAATCTTTTCTACAAAGCCTTCAGTAACGCTTAGCGCAACATCTGCCTCTAATAAAGCGATACGAAGCTCTTGGCAGGTGCTCTCAATATCTTCAGGAGTGATTCGCCCTTTTTTTCGCAGAGTTCCAAAGAGATCAGAGAATTTAGAGCTTAAGGAATCGAACATGTCTTTAAGCCTACATAAAGGCTAGGCAAATAGAAAAAAGGTGGATACGCCCTCGCATATTCCACCTTTTTTCAACCATCACTGCCTTGGTGCGGGCAACTATTAGATTGCTGCCTCACCTTTCTCGCCGGTACGAACGCGAACTACGTTATCAACGGGGGTGGACCAAACTTTGCCATCACCGATTGATCCTGTAGATGCCGCCTTCACAATGGTGTTGATCACGGAATCAACATCCTTATTCTCAGCAAGAATCTCTATTCTTATTTTATCTATTAAGTCGATGGGATATTCAGCTCCGCGATAGACCTCGATGTGGCCACCTTGGCGACCAACTCCAGATACTTCAGAGACTGTCATTCCTTTGACTCCAGCTGCCCTAAGGGCATTTTTTACATCATCGAACTTTCCTGGCTTGATGATTGCGGTAATTAACTTCATGATTAACGACCTCCCTTGAGAACTCCACCTAATTCATAGGCGCTCTCTGCATGTTCTGATTGATCGACTCCAACTAGCTCACTCTCAGCCTTGACTCTAAATCCAATCGTTTTCTCAATTAGCAAGCCGATGATTAAGGTCATGACAAATGAGTAACCCATAACTAGTCCAACGCCGAGAGCTTGTTTGCCAAGGAGCTCAACGCCGCCGCCATAGAAGAGGCCATCTAGTCCGAGAATCTTGCTAGTTCCAAAGAAGCCGATTGCCAAACTACCAACAATGCCGCCAACTAAGTGAACACCAACAACATCTAGAGAATCGTCATATCCCAACTTGTATTTCAGACCAACTGCTAGCGCGCAGGCAATTCCGGCGATTAAGCCAATAACTGCTGCTGCCCATGGTTCAACAAATGCGCAGGCTGGAGTAATAGCAACTAACCCTGCAACTGCTCCAGATGCAGCGCCAAGAGTTGTTGGATGTCCATCGCGGAATTTCTCAGTAAGAATCCAGCCAATAACTGCTCCCGCTGTTGCTACCTGAGTGTTGATAAATGCCAGAGCTGCAATTCCATTAGCGGCAAGCGCGCTTCCAGCATTAAATCCAAACCATCCAAACCAGAGCAAGCTAGCGCCAAGTAGTACTAGAGGCAGTGAGTGAGGGCGCATTGGAGATTTCTGCCAACCAATTCTCTTTCCAAGAACAATTGCAAGGGCAAGTCCGGCAGCGCCAGCATTGATATGAACTGCAGTTCCACCAGCGAAGTCTTGAACGCCTTGCGAGGCAAGATATCCCGCGCCAGTTACCGTATCACCATCTGCATTTCCAAAGGCAAATACCCAGTGAGCTACTGGGAAATAAACGACAGTCACCCAGATAGCAACGAAGATTGCCCATGAGAAGAACTTAGTTCTATCTGCAATTGCGCCAGAGATAAGCGCTGGGGTAATAATGGCAAACATAAGTTGAAAGACTGCAAATGCCAGAAGTGGAATTGGGTAAACGCCGCCATTATTTGCTAATTCATTTACTGCATCACCTAAACCTGATGTGGAAAAGGATCCATACCAAGGTGAATCAGCTTCATAGCCAAAAGCAATTTTAAAACCGTAGATAACCCAGAGGATACTTACTACTCCTATGGTGATTATCGACATCATCATCATATTTAGCGCGCTCTTTGCTCGCACCATTCCGCCATAGAAGAATGCAAGCCCCGGGGTCATTAACAAAACTAGGGCAGAGCTAGCTAATACCCATGCGGTATCACCAGCGCTTAGTACAACTTCATCCATTATTATTTTCTCCTAAACCAGGACTGCCAGAGGCAGAATCCGTGAATTAAAGGTCAATTTCTCAACTCTGAGAATGAGGCGATCATGCGTTAAAAGTATTTCCCCTGATGGCTCAATTTGATTTCACTCAGGTGACACTTCCTCACCCTCTGTTACGGCTATGTTAAAAGTTCGGTGATATACCCATCGCTATCAAAGGGGGCCAGATCATCAATTCCCTCGCCAAATCCAACATATTTTAAGGGAACTTGCAGCGCAGCCTCAGTAGCTATCGCAATACCGCCCTTGGTAGAGCCATCAAGTTTTGTGACCATGAGGCCCGTTAAATTAACGCTAGCGGCAAAGGTCTCTGCCTGCTTGATTCCATTCTGACCAGTTGTTCCATCTAGCACAAATAAAATCTCATTTACCAGAGTTACCTTCTCAATCACTCGTTGAATCTTGCCCAATTCATCCATCAAGTTGCTCTTGGTATGAAGTCTTCCTGCAGTATCAATAATCAATAAATCAAATCCTTCATCTTTAGCTCTCTTTGCGCCATCAAAGGCTATCGCTGCAGGATCGCTATTGCTTGACCCACTTAAAACCTCCACGCCAATTCTCTCACCCCAAGTTTGAAGCTGGGCAACTGCAGCAGCTCTAAAGGTATCAGCAGCAACTAATAAAACTTTCTTTCCACACTTTGCATAGTAATTAGCTAGCTTGGCTGCGCTTGTAGTCTTTCCAGTGCCATTGACTCCAACAATTAGAACTACCGTTGGCCCAACAGTTGATAAGTTAATTGCTCTAGATGATGAGATTAACTTTGATTTAAGTGAGTTAGCGATAGCCGTTGAAAGCCCCTCGCTCTTCTCGCGTTTAACTAGCTCTAGAATCTCTTCAGTTATCTTCACCCCGATATCTGATGAGATAAGAATCTCTCTAAACTGCTCAAGGTCTTCAATCGTTGCTTTGGATTTTGAGAATTTACTTAAGAAAGAACCAAATAAACCCATAGTTAAGCGGGTTCAGTTTCAATCTCGCGAAGGCGCTGAGAGATTACTTCTGATACTCCATCACCGCGCATACTTACGCCATACAAAGTATCGCCAATTTCCATAGTTCGTTTTTGATGAGTGATGATAATTAGCTGAGAAGCCTGTCTTAGCTCTTCCAACACTGATAGCAGGCGACCAAGATTTGTATCATCAAGTGCGGCTTCAACCTCATCTAATACATAGAAAGGACTTGG
>JAURJF010000039.1 GCA_030832365.1 Candidatus Nanopelagicales bacterium | reverse complement strand
ACCTGGGAGCAGATAGCACTTATTTCAAAGCCGCTACCAAAGATAAAAAGTGCTAAGAGCAAAATCCAATACGTTAATTCTCAAGGCCAGATTCAAGTTCCATTTGGACAGATAGCTCCTGCGCTAACGCTCTGGAGAGCTCCAACTGATAACGACTTGATTGGCCATATCTCCCAAAAATGGGATGAGTGGGGCGTTAGAAAGTTAGAGCTAGAGAGCTCTAAAGTAGTTCGCACCGCAACTAATACCAAGATAACAAATCTCTGGAGGGCTCAAGGTGGAACTGCTATTAAGCATATTCAACTTGTTGAAAGCGTTGATTCAGGATTTAGAGTTAGTGAAACTGTAACTCTTCCAAAAGAACTAAATGATCTAGCAAGAGTTGGTATCAACTTTGAAGTCGATGGAGCGCTAAATAACTTCACCTACTTTGGAATTGGGCCAAATGAAACTGCTCCAGATAGAAAGATTGGAAAGGTTCATCGCTATAGCTCAACTGTTGACCAGCAATATGTGCCATATGTTAAACCACAGGAAAACGGCGGACATATGGGGATGCGCTGGTTTAGCCTGACTAATCAAAGCGGCCACGGACTCTATTTCCAATTAGATAAACCAAGAATGGTCACTGTCACCCCTATGCGCTCTGAAGATCTAGCAAATGCCACCCATAACGTATTTGTTGATCCTTGTGGAAATACAGTAATTACTATCGATGGAGCACATCGCGGAATTGGGACTGCCTCTTGTGGGCCAGATACCCTTGCTAAGTACCTAATTAAGCCTGGAACTTATAAATGGAGCTGGAGCGTAGTTACTTTTTAAGGCTTCCAAGTAGTTGGCGCTGGATATTTAGGGCTTCGTCCATCTCCTGATGATTTCTTTCTAATCCTTCTTATCGCCCAGGGAATTCCATAGAGAATAATCCAGCGAAGATTTGTCTTGATCTGCTCACCTAAAGGCAGTTTTACTGGCGGTGGCAATGGCGTTCTCCAGCTTGAATCATGAGGAAGATTTAATCGCGCTAGTACTGCTTGAGCAACACGATAATGTCCAAGAGAATTTAAGTGAAGACGATCTTCATGGATAAAACCTGGATGGCGCCAGGAACTTTCTTGATTTGGATCTAATAAAATAGCGCCAACTTCGCCAGCTATCTTTCGCACATTTGCATTAAATGCTTCAAATCTCAGTTTCCAAACCTTTGCTGCGCGAGTCTTAGCACCTGAATCCTCTAGGACACAAAAGAGCATAACTGTTGCTCCGCTTTTAATAAGTGCGCGCACTGCTTGGTCATACTCTGCAAAGGTCTTTACTGGATCATACTTTGGCCTTATTACATCATTGGCTCCAGCATGAAAGGAGATGATTGTGCTTGGACCATTAACTAAACCAAGTGCTACTGGAACTTGCTCTCTTAATACCTGGCCAACTTTTTTTCCTCGTATTGCAAGATTTGCATAGGTGAAGTTCTCATAATTGCTAGCCATAACATCAGCAACGCGATCTGCCCAGCCGCGATAATTGCCCTTTATCTTCTCATCCTGCATGCCCTCAGTCATTGAATCACCGAGTGCGATAAAGCGGTTATAAGACATTGTTAACCTCTACTTTATTGCCCTTTTTCTATCAACTGCATAGAGCGCAATTGATACGGCAACGCTGGCATTTAGAGATTCAACCGCGCTACTCATGGGGATAGAGACAAGGAGATCGCACTTCTCGCGAATAAGCCTTGATAAACCTTTACCTTCACTGCCAACGATCAAATAGAGCGGCTGGTCAGCAATCTCCATCTCCTCAACGCTGGTATCAGCATCGCCATCAAGGCCAACGATAAAACAGCCATAGGCCTTAGCATCTTCAACAGATCTAGCTAGGTTTGTTATCTGAGCAATCGGAAGCCTTGCAGCAGCTCCTGCCGAGCTCTTCCAAGCAGCAGCTGTGAGTGAGGCATTGCGTCGCTCTGGAATAAGTAGGCCATCTGCGCTAAATGCTGCTGAGCTTCTTGCAATTGCGCCAATATTTCTTGGATCTGTTACTCCATCAACAGCGATAAAGAGGGCAGGATCTTTAGCTCTTGCAAAAATTTCTTTCTGAGATGAATATTGAAATGGCTTAACGACAAGTGCAATGCCTTGATGATTGGCAATGCCAGTCATATTCTCAATTGCGCGTCTTTCAACCTCTTTGATTCCAATCGCCATCTTCTGAGCAAGGCGAATAGATTCATTAAGTCTTTCATCAACATCAACGCCAACTGCCAAGATGAGTTCCTTTGCTGGAATACCAGCGCGAAGCGCTTCAAGAACAGCATTTCTTCCAGCAACTGTATCTACATGCTCACGTTCATTGCGGCGAAAGTCGCGCCTTTGGGCAAATTTCTTTTCACCTTTAGGGCCGCGCTTAGAATCAATTCGTTTTCTCTCAGTGCGCTTTCTTGTTGAATCCTCTTTTGACTTATATTTCTTATGGTATGGGCGATCTTCAGCTTTTGGAGTTGGTCCTTTGCCTCTAAGCGATCTTGTTGATTTCTTTGGTGGTTTACGATCTGGCTTAGCCATTGATACTCCATCTCACGCCATCTGCTCGGTCTTCAATGGAGATACCCATTGCGATAATTTGATCACGGATCTGATCTGCTGCAGCAAAATCTTTTCTAGCCCTTGCCGCACTTCTCTGCTCCAATAGTAATGAAATAAGTCCATCTACTGCGCCAGTTAAATCAGCGCTAGGTGAGCTGGAATAGGCTGGATCAAAGGGATCGGTGCCAAGAATTGAGAGCGCTGCCCTGATATAGCTTGCATACTTTGCGACTTGAGCTTTATCAGAGACGCTAAGTCCGCTATTTCCAAGCTTTAACCACTCTGAAATCTGCGCCAATACCTGAGGCACTGCTAGATCATCATTTAGCGCATCACTTAACTCTTGGCTTATCTCTATCTCTGGAGCGCTTTCTAGTAACTCTTTTGCTCTAGTTAAGAAATTCTCAATTCGCTTAAAGGAAACTACTGCTTCATCAAGTGCTTCAAATGAAAATTCAAGCATCGAGCGATAATGAGCGCTTGATAGATACCAACGAAGTTCGATGCCACGAACTTTCTTTAATACCTCATCAACTTTTAGTGAGTTTCCAAGAGATTTGCTCATCTTCTCACCCGATGTTGTCACCCAGGCGTTATGCATCCAGAGGCGAGCAAATTTATATCCAGCTGCCTCAGATTGCGCTATCTCATTTTCATGATGTGGAAAAATTAAATCAAGACCTCCGCCATGAATATCAAATACTTGCCCTAGATAAGCATGAGCCATTGCGGAGCACTCAATGTGCCAACCTGGTCTGCCTTCACCCCAAGGAGTTGGCCAAGATGGCTCACCTTCTTTTGCACCTTTCCAAAGGGCAAAGTCTCTTGGGTCACGCTTTAAATTCTCTTCGCCATCTTTAGCAACTAGTAGATCATCAAGTTTCTGATTTGAAAGAGTTAGATAAGACTTTAATTTGCGAACCTCAAGATAAACATCGCCATTTCCTGGAGCGTAGGCAGATCCATTAGCAATCAATTTTTCAATTAGCTCAATCATCTGCGTGATATGCCCAGTTGCCCTTGGCTCATAGGTTGGGGCCATCACATTTAGAGCTCGATAAGCATCGCTAAATGAGCGCTCATACTTCATAGCAAGTGCCCACCAAGGCATATCTTCATGTCCTGCGTTATGAATTATCTTGTCATCAATATCAGTGACATTTCTAATAAATGTCACCTTATAGCCAGAGGCAATTAACCAACGGCGCAAAATATCAAAGTTGATTCCGCTTCTAATATGGCCAACATGAGGAGATGCTTGAACAGTTGCTCCACATAGATAAATTGAAGCCTGGCCAGCAACTATTGGCTTAAATTCTGAAACCTTCCGTGACGCCGTGTCATATAGGCGCAGCTTCTTCATATCTGTCATCTTATTTCTTCTCAATTAGAAGCGCAGTTGCAAGAGCGGAGATCCCAAGTCCTTGCCCAGTAAAACCTAGACCATCTGTTGAAGTAGCACTCACGGAGACCTCGGCTCCGCCTAAGGCCTTTGAAAGAGCTTCGATTGCTTCAGCTCTTCTTGGACCAATCTTTGGTTTATTGCAAACAATCTGCACTGAGACATTTCCTATCTCATATCCAGCGCTGGTTATCTTGCTAAAAGCTTCTTTTAATAACATCTCACCGCTTGCTCCTTGATACTTTGGATCATCAAGGCCAAAGTTTGAACCAAGATCACCTAGACCTGCTGCGCTAAAGAGAGCATCACAGATTGCATGTGCTGCAACATCTCCATCAGAATATCCATCAACGCCAATCTGATCTGGCCATAGCAGCCCTGCGAGCCATAATTTTCTATCTTGATCACTTGAAAATGCATGGGCATCAACGCCAAGTCCAACTTTGAAATTTCTATTACTTGGGCTTAGAAGTAGCAGCGCTTGGCCAATATCTTCTTTAGTTGTGATTTTAAAAGCTGAAGCCTCACCTTCAATAGTCATTACCTTCACACCAATTGCTTCGACAAGGGCAGCATCATCGGTGGCATCATCTGAGGCGCCATGGGCTCGCTCTAATACTTGGCGATTAAATCCTTGCGGGGTTTGCGCTGCAACAAGTGATGAGCGATCCGGCGTTGCTCTAACGAAACCATCTCTATCAATTTCCTTGATCGTATCTATCACTTTTAAAACTGGAATAACTGCGCTCTGACCCGAGCGCAGCTCATCTAAAACTCTAGCTGCCAAAGCGCTACTTGCAAGGGCTCTGGCAGCATCATGAATTAAAACGCTCTCAACGCTAGGTGATAGCGCCTTTAGGGCAACTCTTATCGAATCACTTCTTAATACCCCGCCAGTTACTACCTCTGCGCTCTGACCAACTAGCGCTTTGAACTGCTCTTCATATCCAGCTGGCGCAGTAATAACGATTTCATCAACAACTTTAGATAAAGAGATAAATGCGCGCTCCAATAAAGTGATGCCTTGAATCTGTATTAGAGCTTTTGGAATTTCGGCGCCTAATCTATGGCCCATTCCTGCGCCGGCGATTATGGCGGCGCTTTTCGGTAACTGGCTCATAAGACCCTAACGAGGGAGCGGTTTAAGAAGCTAATACCTCATCGAGAATTGATTCAGCTTTAGCTTCATCAGTGTGCTCGGCAAGTGCTAGCTCAGAAATTAATATTGCACGCGCTTTAGCAAGCATGCGCTTCTCACCGGCAGAGAGACCACGATCTAGATCGCGACGGAATAGATCACGAACTACTTCAGCGACCTTAATAACATCACCTGATGCTAGTTTTTCAAGGTTTGCCTTATAGCGACGGGACCAATTTGTTGGCTCCTCGGTATATGGCTGGCGCAAAACTCCAAAGACTCTCTCAAGACCTGAGGAATCCACAACATCTCTAACGCCTACTAGATCGACGTTCTCTGCTGGGACTCGCACTGTTAGATCGCCTTGGGCGACCTTTAAAACTAGGTAGATCTTCTCTTCGCCTTTGATGGTCCGGGTCTCAATTGCTTCTATGAGAGCCGCTCCGTGGTGGGGATATACAACGGTTTCGCCGACCTTAAATGACATTATTTGCCTTTCGCTGGAGGGATATTTTATCAGAGTTATCTCAATCACGAAAACCAGCAAAAGTAAGCGTTAGATAATCACTTTCTGCCATTATTGCCCAATGAAGTCAAGGGCTATTGCAACGATAATCCTCGCTAGCTTCTTTCTTACAGGTTGCGCAGCTGGTGGAAATGCTCCAACTCGATTAATCAAGCAAGTAACTGATGGCGTTGAGAAAGATATTTGCGATCTAAAGATTCGCAATGTAAAAATTATTGCACTTCCTGATGGAAGCGGAACTCTTATTGGCTTTATCGTCAATCACAGCGATGAGGTAGATCAATTAGTGGCAATTACAGTTGGCGGACAGAGAGCAGACTTCTTAAGTGACGTTCAGCTTCTTAAAAATAAGCCGATGATCTTTGAGGGAGAGTCAGCAAATGCTAAAGCTAAGATTGTATCCCTTGGAGTTAAGCCTGGATATCGAGTGCCGGTAGTTCTCTACTTTGCCAAGAGCGGCAAGCTTGAACTTGATGCCCTAGTTGTTGCTAATACTGGAATCTATAACTCCATTTTATAGCCAAGACCGCGCACTGTTTGAATTAGCGCAGGATTAGCTGGGTCATTTTCAATCTTTGCTCTTAAGCGCTTTACATGAACATCAAGAGTTTTAGTATCTCCGACATAATCACTGCCCCAGACTCGATCTATCAACTGTCCTCTAGTTAATACTCGCCCAGCATTGCGCATTAGAAACTCTAATAATTCAAACTCTTTAAGTGGTAGCGAAATTGGTATGCCATTTACTGAGACTTGATGGCGCTCAATATCCATTCTCACAGAATCTACCGTCATCACTCCAGTATCACTCTCACCAAGCTCACCTGAGTTACGGCGAAGCACTGCTCTAATTCTGGCTACCAACTCTCTTGCTGAATATGGCTTAGTTACATAGTCATCTGCGCCAATTTCAAGACCTACAACCTTGTCGACCTCAGAGTCTTTGGCAGTTAGCATGATGATTGGAACCTTGGATTTAGCTCGTATTTGGCGACAGACTTCAGTGCCTGAGACTTCAGGAATCATCAAATCAAGTAGGACTAGATCGATCCCACCTTGTTCAAACTTCTTTATCGCATCGCTGCCATTTTCAGCTGTGACTACCGCAAATCCCTCTTTGCCTAAGAGAAACTCAAGAGCCTCTGAAAATGATGGCTCATCCTCAACTATCAATATCTTTGTCATGATGGCTCCTCTTCAAGAGATTTCGCAATAGGAAGCTGGAGCGTAAATGTGCTGCCAACTCCCTCCTTGCTCCATACCTTTATATCCCCGCCATGATTTAGCGCTACATGCTTAACAATTGAAAGACCAAGTCCAGTTCCACCAGTCATTCGAGACCTGGCCGGGTCAACCCGATAGAAACGTTCAAAGACTCTTGCCAGCTCACCTTCTGCAATACCGATTCCCTGATCAGTTACCGATATCTCTAATAACTCATCCTTTATCTTTACCACCACCGAAACCTTGGTATTTTCTGGCGAGTAATTAATGGCATTTTCTACTAAGTTCAAAACTGCCATAATCAATTGATCGCGATCGCCAATTACTGTTGCATCTTCAATCTCGCCAATTTCAACAGTTATTTTTCTTGACTCAGCTGAGAGCGCAGCTTGCGCTACCGCTTCTCGAACCACATCACTAGCTTCGAGAGCAAAGGCCTTTTGGAGTGGATCGCTGCTTTGTAATCTAGAGAGATCAATAATTTCTTGAACTAAGTCAGTTAATCTTTTAGCTTCAATCTGCATTCTGCTAGCAAATTTAACCACTGCCTCTGGCTGGTCTTTAGCGCCAAGAATTGCCTCACTCAATAATCCAAGTGCTCCGATTGGAGTCTTTAGTTCATGAGAGACATTTGCAACAAAGTCGCGCCTGACCGCATCAATTCGCCTCGCCTCACTCTGATCTGAGATAAGTACCAAAACCATTCCTTCATCATTTAGCGGCGAGACCGATACTTCAAATTCACGTTTGCCTGCACCGATTGGACCCCTGGCTATCTCGATTCGACTGCGGTGAGTTTCATTTGTTCTTCGCGCTACTCTAATTAGCGCCATTAAATCTTCACTTGTTATTCGCTCATCTTTTACTATTGCAAAATTAGTAATCCCTGGAGACTGAAAGAGTATTTTTTCACCTGGAACAATAATTAGAGATTCGCTCTCAAGTGATTGCAGGGTCTTAAGTAAGACCTGGGGAAGGACTTCTACGGCCTCTAAGTTCTCTGCCTCCGGCCTTCGAAACTTCATGTAGCAATACTACGAAAGGGGGGATAGCCCGTCACCTCTATCGACTTCACCTGTCGTTCACCGCTTCTTTGACTCCTATTCACCTCCCTCCAGCACTTTTAGCCTTAAATCCATTAGGTTTAGCAGATGAGTTGGTTACGGTCTGCCTTTCAAGATGAGTTAGATGGCGTCACACAGTCCTTATTGGAATTATCGAGCCTAGTTTCTAGCGCAGTTACTCAAGCAACCCATGCGCTATTGACTGCAGACTTAAGTGAAGCTGAAGCTGTAATTGCAGCAGATGATCGCGTAGATGAAATTCAACATGAACTTGATGCCAGAATCATTGACATTATTGCTCGCCAACAACCCGTCGCATCAGATCTTAGGGCGTTAGTAACCGCGCTAAGAATGAGCGCAGATCTAGAGCGGATGGGCGATATGGCCCATCACATTGCAAAGATAACAAGACTTCGCCATCCAGGGGCAGCCGTTCCATCAGAGCTATTACTTACTATTGAAGAGATGGGCAAAGTTGCTCGCTTAATCTCTGACAAGGTTGGCGGCATTATTAACTCAAAAGATATTGATAAGGCGCTAGAAGTTGAAAAGGATGATGATGAGATGGATCTACTTCACCGAAAGTTATTTACAGCCCTTCTTGAGCCATCTTGGCCTCATGGAATTGAAACAGCAATCGATATGACTCTAATTGGTCGCTACTACGAGCGCTATGCAGATCACGCAGTTTCAGTTTCTAGAAGAATTCACTTCCAAGTCACTGGAAAATATAACAACGAATCTTAATTACTTACCTTGATTAGCAACT
>JAURJF010000038.1 GCA_030832365.1 Candidatus Nanopelagicales bacterium | reverse complement strand
ACACAGATCGTCTAAATCGTTTCCAGCGCAATAGAGTCTGGGTCTCTGGTTATGGCGAAGGATGGGCGCTTTATGCAGAGCGCTTAATGGATGAACTAGGTGCTTTTGAAGATCCTGGTTATGAGATGGGATATCTCTCAGCGCAAGGGCTAAGAGCGGCACGTATCGTCGTTGATATTGGAATGCATTGTGGTTATAAAGATTTTAATGGTGAAGTTTGGAACGCGGAGTCTGCATTTAAACTTCTTCATGAAAGAGCTTTACTTGATGAAATCTCTGCACGAAGTGAAGTGGATCGCTATCTTGGCTGGCCAGGACAGGCAATTTCTTACAAAGTTGGAGAGCGCTTCATGATGGAGGCAAGAGAAGATGCAAAGAAGAGACTTGGATCAAAGTTCTCTCTAAAGAAATTTCACTCCTATGTATTAAACCTTGGTCCAATGGGACTTGATCCCTTTAAGGCTGAAATGGCCGTTTGGGACGGAGAATAATTCTCGGCTAGACTCGCTTTATTGTTTCCGGGGTCGGTGTAATTCCGAACCGGCAGTTAAAGTCTGCGACCCGCTTGCATCCAGCTAGCGGTGGACTTGGTGAAACTCCAAGACCGACGGTTAAAGTCCGGATAAGAGGAAACATAATGCGTGCATCCTTGCGCGCACTCTTTTGGGCACCCCGGAAATCTATTCGGAGGTGGCGATGATGATAGATGCAATATCTGCAATGCGCCGTGCCAACGAAATTTCAAAACTTGGTCTTGGAAAGAGCGCGCCGAATCCAATTGTTGGCGCCGTAATTATTGGCAATGATGGCCAGATTATTAGTGAAGGTTTTCATCACAGCCAAAATGGCGGAGCACATGCTGAAGTTTTTGCAATTGATAAAGCTGGACCGAAAACATTAGGAGCAACTCTCTTTGTAACACTTGAACCATGCAATCATCAGGGAAAGACTCCGCCCTGCACTAAGGCAATAATTGCCGCAGGGATCAAAAAGGTATTTTTTGCCCTTAGCGATCCAAACCCGATAGCCCAAGGGGGAGCGCAGGCGCTAATTAATGCAGGAATAATTGTTGAGCAAGGGCTACTCCAAGATGAAGTTTCCTTCACCAATAGAGCATGGCTTGGAAAGATTAATAACTCTCGTCCATATATAACGATAAAGATTGCAGCTAGTCTTGATGGAAAAATTGCAGCGCTAGATGGCAGTTCAAAATGGATTACAAGCGAGATTTCAAGATCTGATGTAGCAATTCTTCGTAGTCAATGCGATGCCATAGTCACTGGTACTGGGACAGTCCTTGCTGATAATCCATCTCTAACGGTCAGAAATGTCGAGCGCGAAAATTTTGAATTTCGACCCGTGCGAGTAATCCTTGGAAAACGAGAGATACCAATAGATTCTAAGATTCTAGATAAGAGCGCTGAAACAATCCAAATTAAAGATAGTGATCTAGGTGCGTTCATAGAGTTAGCTAAAGAGCGCAGCTGGAATCAGATCTTGATTGAAGCTGGCCCAACGTTAAATAGCGCATTTCTTAAAGCTGGACTCTTTGATGAAGTTTTCCTCTACCAAGCGCCAACACTTCTTGGATCCGGTCTTGATTTTGCTAGCAATCTTGGAATAGAGAGTCTTAATCAAAGGCTGAATCTTGAGCTAATTGCTGCGGATTTACTTGGAAATAAAGATAAGAATCTAAGGCTTCACCTCTTGGCGGTGAGTAAATAATGTTCACAGGTCTTATTGCTGATAAGGCAAGAGTTGTTTCTATTTCTAGAGGCGCTGAATCTGCTGTGATTGAAATTGAGAGTGTTCTCATCCCTGAAATAAAGACGGGGGATTCAGTGAGCATTAATGGAACCTGCCTAACTGCAATTGAGTTAAGTGGAGGTAGTTTCAAAGCTGATGTGATGATTCAAACGCTCAAGGTGACAAGCCTTGGAAAACTTAGCGAAGGTGATTTTGTTAATTTGGAGCTAGCCACAAGGGCAGATTCAAGACTTGGTGGACACATTGTTCAAGGACATGTCGATGGAATTGGAAGTATTGTTGAGAACTCAGTAGGTGAGAAGTGGAACAAATTTGTAGTAAAAGTACCAAATAGCCTTACTAAATACATAGTTAATCAGGGCTCAATTGCAATAGATGGAGTATCACTTACCGTAGGTGAGATATCTGATGATCTACTAACGCTCTGGCTGATTCCAGAAACCCTAGAGAGAACTAATCTTTCTCAAAAATCAGATGGCGACATTGTAAATATTGAAGTTGATGTTATCGCTAAATATGTCGAACGCCTCATGAATAGAGGTCAGTGATGAGTCTTTCAATAGATAAGGCACTTGATGTCTTCAGAGACGGTGGTTTTGTAATTGTTACAGATGATGTCGATAGAGAGAATGAGGGTGATCTCTTCTTACTTGCTAGCGCTGCCACAACCGAGAAAATTGGTTTTATGATTCGCTACACCTCAGGTGTTATATGTGTGGCAATGACCGAGGAGCGCTCAAGGCAGTTGCATCTTCCGCTTATGGTTAAACAGAATCAAGATACTAAGCGCACCGCTTTTACCGTGACGGTTGATGCCAAGCACGAAATTACTACTGGAATCAGCGCAAAAGAGCGTGCTAACACGATAAGAGCTTTGGCTGACTCAACTTCTACAGCAGAGGACTTCATAAGACCTGGTCATATATTTCCTCTAGTTGCCCATGAAGGCGGCCTTGCTGCAAGGCGCGGACATACAGAGGCTATCGTTGAGATGTGCAAGCTGGTCGGTGAAAACCATGTTGGAGTTATCAGTGAATTAGTTAATGAAGATGGCTCGATGATGCGCGGAGAAAATCTCATCAAGTTCGCTAGCGAGCAAAACATTCCGATCCTAAGTATTTCTCAGCTCCTAAAGACACTGGATGTTTCAAATAAAGTTAATAGCCAGAAGGAAATTAACTTTAATTGGGCAGAACTTCCACGAAGCAGCAGTGGTCAGATTGAAAAGTGGCAGATTACAACCTTTCTTGGTCGAGGCGGAGTTGATCATGCGCTTTTGAAGTTTGGAAGTATTGACTCAAAGCAACCTCTCTTAGTGAGAATTCATTCAGAGTGTTTAACTGGGGATGTATTGGGCTCACTTCGTTGTGATTGCGGATCACAGCTAGAGAGAGCTATGAATGAGATTGAAAGAGCTGGCTCTGGATTGGTTATATATTTAAGAGATCAAGAAGGGCGAGGTATTGGACTCTCTGAAAAAATCAAGGCTTATCAATTACAAGATCAAGGCCTTGATACAGTCGATGCCAATCTAGCTCTTGGTCATAATATTGATGAACGCGACTTTGGTGATGCAGCTGAGATTCTCAACTCTTTAAGAATTAATTCGGTAATTTTGTTGAGTAATAATCCAGAGAAGCTAGAGAGTCTTATCTCGACTGGTATCAAAGCTAGCCTTCAATTTCTTTCAGGTGAGATCAATACCTTTAATGAAAAATACGTTGCAACTAAAAAAGAGAGACTGGGACATAAATAATGTCAGGTGCAGTTCCACAAATATCACTTGGTGATTTAAGCCAATTTCGAGTAGCAATCATCTCCGCTAGTTGGCATGAGCAGATCTGCGCAGATTTAATCGCTGGAGCTAGAAGAGCGCTACTAGAGGCGAAAATTGATCCAGAGCCGGTTATTTTCGTCCCAGGATCATTTGAATTGCCACTAGCTGCCCAGCTAGCCCTTGATAACGGCTTTGATGCTGCGGTCGTTCTTGGAGTGGTTTTAAGGGGGGAGACTCCTCACTTTGATTATGTCTGTCAGGGAGTAACTCAAGGAGTTATGCAAGTATCTCTTACAAGATCAAAGCCAATTGGCTTTGGAGTTTTGACGGTAGATACCATAGATCAAGCAATCGCTAGAAGTGGCGCAAGTGTAAGTAAGGAAGATAAAGGCTTTGACTCAACAGTTGCAGCACTTGAGCTCTTGAGAGTTAAGAGAGATTTATCCGTTCTGAGGAAATCCTAGATTTATCCCGCCATGGCTTGGATCAAGCCAGCGGCTAGTAACTACCTTGCCTCTAGTAAAGAAGTGAACACCTTCACTTCCATGAGCATGGGTATCTCCAAAGAGTGAATTCTTCCAGCCGCCAAATGAGTAATAAGCAGTTGGCACAGGGATTGGCACATTAATTCCAATCATCCCAACCTGAACTTCATTTTGGAATCTTCTAGCTGCTCCACCATCGTTTGTGAAGATTGCAGTGCCATTGCCATACTGATGCTTATTTATTAACTCAAGGCCCTGGTCATAAGTTGATACTCGAATTACTGAGAGAACTGGCCCAAAGATCTCATCTTTATAGATACTCATCTCAGGTGTTACTTGATCAAAGAGAGTTGGTCCAAGCCAAAAACCCTCTGCTGCTCCATTAACTTTTGGATTACGACCATCAACAACTAACTTTGCTCCAGCGTTTACTCCTGCATCGATATAGGAGGCAACTTTGTCGCGATGAACTGCGGTAACAAGGGGGCCCATATCTGAACCTGCGATGCCATCTCCTGTTTTTAGGTTTGTCATGCGCTCTGAAATTTTCTTAATTAGCTCATCAGCTACTGGTTCAACAACAACTAGAGCTGAGATCGCCATACAACGCTCACCAGCTGAGCCAAAGCCAGCATTTACTGCTGCATCTGCTGCTAGATCAAGATCTGCATCAGGAAGGACCAACATATGATTTTTTGCCCCACCGAGAGCCTGAACTCGCTTGCCATTTTTAGTGCCATTTTCATAGATGTATCGGGCAATAGGAGTTGATCCCACAAAAGAAATTGAAGCCACATCAGGATGAGCTAGCAGGCTATCTACTGCAACTTTATCGCCATGGATAACATTAAAGACGCCATCAGGAAGACCTGCTTCTTTCCAGAATTCAGCTATGAGATTGATAGTAGATGGATCTTTCTCGCTTGGCTTAATAATTACTGCATTACCTGCAGCAATAGCGATGGGAAAGAACCACATAGGCACCATCGCTGGAAAATTAAATGGCGAGATAATGGCGCAAACTCCAAGTGGCTGGCGAATTGAATAGACATCAATATTTGTTGAAGCTCCTTCAGAGTATGCACCTTTTAATAGATGGGGGATACCACAGGCAAACTCCACCACTTCAAGTCCCCTAGTTACCTCACCCAATGCATCTGATAAGACTTTTCCATGCTCAGCAGTAATTAACTTTGCTACCTCTTCTTTTCTAGCATTTAAGATTTCTCTAAAGGCGAAAAGAACTTGAACTCTCTTAGCAAGAGATGCTTGAGCCCATTGCTCTTGAGCCTTCTTAGCAACTTTAACGCCATGATCAATAAGTTCTGGAGAGGCAAAATCAACCTTTGCTGTGACTTTACCTGTTGCTGGGTTATATACGTCCCCACTTCTTGCAGCGCTCTCTTTCCAATAGGCCCCATTAATGTGATGGGTAATTCTTCTTACTTCACTCATCTCTATTTTGCTCCCGTGTAATACTTATCAATTAGAGAAAATGCTTTATCTAATATGGCTAGTCCTTCGTTAAATTCTTCCTCAGAAATATTACATGGTGGTACTACATGCATACGATTAAAGTTGGTAAAAGGCATCAAACCAAGTTTTTTGCATTCACCCACTAGCTCATTCATCGCAGGAGATGATCCGCCATAGGGAGCAAGCGGCTCTCTGCTTACGCGATCTGTCACTAAATCAAGGGCCCAGAAGGTTCCAAGGCCACGAACTTCACCAATGACGCGATGTTTGCTCGCTAAATCACGCAGAGCGGGGCCAATAACCTTCTCACCAATTTGGGCTGCAGCTTCAACGATTTTTTCATCTTTCATAGCATTAATCGTTGCAACCGCCGCAGCACAAGCCAGGGGATGACCAGAGTAGGTAAGGCCGCCAGGAAATACTCGATCTTTAAAAGTCTCTGCAATTTCTTTTGAGATTACAACCCCACCAAGTGGGACATATCCAGAATTTACTCCCTTGGCAAAGACGATTAAATCTGGATGAGCAGTTGAATGTTGGTAGGCAAACCACTTCCCAGTTCTTCCAAATCCTGACATCACTTCATCTGCTATCCATAAGATTCCATACTTATCACAGAGGCGCCTTACTCCCTCTAAATATCCCTTCGGTGGAATCAAGACTCCAGCAGTGCCGACAACAGATTCAATCAAGATAGCTGCAATTGTCTTTGGTCCTTCAAATTCAATAACGCTCTCTAGATGCTCGAGCGCTCTTTGACACTCTTCCTCTTCGCTCTTTGCCCAAAAAGCACTTCGATAAAGGTATGGTCCAAAGAAGTGAACATGGCCATAGGCAAATTCATTTGGCCATCTTCTTGGATCTCCTGTGGCTGAAATAGCTGAGGTGGTGTTGCCGTGATAGGAGCGATAGAAAGAGAGAATTTTATGGCGTGAGGTATGGATGCGAGCCATTCTGATCGCATTTTCAACGCCATCTGCACCGCCATTGGTAAAGAAAACTTTTTCATGGCTTGGACTTGCCAGAGCGACAATTCTGGAGGCAGCTTCTCCGCGCGCTTCATTTGCTGCTTGTGGAGCAATAGTTGTTAGAAGGTCCGCTTGTTTCTTAATAGCATCAATTACCTTTGGGTGTTGAAATCCAATATTGGTAAAAACTAGTTGGCAAGAAAAATCTAGATACTTCTTTCCATCAAAATCCCAGAAATATGAGCCGCTACCGCCTGCTATTGGAAGTGGTGTGATTTGACCCTGAGCAGACCAGGAGTGAAATACATACTTTCTATCAAGGTCGTAGACCTCTTTACCTCTAGCGGGATTTGGGATGAACTCGGCCATTGCGCTATCTAATCAGCCTAAAGCGATTTGCTCAAGGAGTGGGAGTGTCCTTACTGATTACTTGAGGTAACAACACCCTCATGGATGCATTCCAGATTCTTTCTATCTTTGCCACATTCTTGGCAGAGAAGAAAGAGATTATGGCAAAAAACATTAGCGCAATTATGAAATTGCTTGGTTGGCTCACTGCAAGCATCACACTTTCCGATCAACTCAGATAACTCTGAAAAGTCAATTACCATTCGCTTATCAAAAGTGTATAGCGAGCCTTGCCAGAGACCACTATCTGCATATTTTTCTCCATAGCGCACTATCCCGCCAGCTACCTGATAAACCTTATCAAATCCTCGCTCTTTCATTACTTTCGTTAATATCTCACAGCGAATTCCGCCAGTGCAGTAGGTGACTACTGTCTTCTTTTTTAAGTAATCATATTTGCCACTATCTAACTCTGCTACAAAGTCTTTTGTGGATTTAATATCTGGAATAACTGCATCTTTGAAGTGGCCAACTTTAGCTTCATAGGCATTACGGCCATCAAAGAAAACTAGATCCTCACCTAATTGCTTAGCTAGCTCATTTACTTTTTCAGGGGAGAGGTGCTCTCCTCCTCCAAGGATGCCTTTTTCATTGACTTCTAGATTGTCAGGAATTCCAAAGGTCACTAACTCATCTCGCACCTTCACGCTCAGCTTTGGGAAATCATCTCCAGCACCTTCTGACCATTTAAAATCAATCTTCTTAAATCCGGGATACTCCTTTGTTGCTCTCACATATTTCTTTAGATCGCTCATATCCCCACCTAAAGTTCCATTAATGCCATGGCGACTGATGATGATTCGACCCTTAAGATTTAAAGAATGTGCCAGAGTCTTCTGCCAGAGCCTGAGCGCCTCAGGATCTGCAACTGGAGCAAATCCGTAATAGAGAATGATTTTTGGCAACATATAACCAAGTCTAATATCGGCTCGGCTGATTGAAAACCATGCCAGTTAGGGTCAGAATCAAGCTATGGCAGGTAAAGGTGTTAAGAGTAAGCAGGTTGCTAAACGAAAGAGCCCCACTTCAAAGGTGAGCTCTCCAGTGCTGACTCAAAGCCAACCTGTTGCCAAGAGGGAAGATCGTATTGGTTGGTACTCTCTTTATATTTACGCAGTCTGTTTAGTAACTTTGCTAACTTGTTTATTTTCATTGGTGAGTGTTGTTCGAGGAATAGTTGATGCCCTCTGGCCTGATCCTGGTTACTTTGATCCCTACTCAGTTCCTAAAGACTCAGCTTTAAGCGCTGATCAAATCAAAGAGAATTTAACCGAGAATAATCAGCGCCAAGCAGTTAAAAGCATGGTTAATTCACTAACTACCTTAATCATTGCTGGACCGATTTATTTTATGCACTGGCGCCTAGCAAAACGCTCAAGAGCGCTCTAAGAAAACCTCTCTTTAGAGCTTCTCTCTACTCTTCTTTCCCGGTTTTCCGGTAGCAAATGCAAAGAGAGCTAATCCTGCAACGAGCGCGCCTGCGCCAACGCCATAGGCAATGACATCATCAGCTCGATTTGAATCAACAAATACACCGACAAAGACCACGGCGATAATGGCTACAACTACACCTATTAGTTTGGATTTCAAATCATCGAGATCTTCAACTCTAAGCCACATTGGCACATCAATATCAGTATCGATGAATAGTTCATAGAGGCCATAGCCAATAACTAGAAGTACGGTGCCCAGTAATATGGCATCAATAGCTGTTAATACTTCAACAATTGTTTCTTTGAGTCCATATTGACTCTGAATTGAATCAATTACAGCTAGGACCATAGCAAAGGATCCCTGAGCCATAAGAAGTAATGCGCCAAGAATCGAGGCAAGGGCAGGAACAACTACTGCATACCTGGTAAGTCCAAGGAGGCGCTTCATAACTAGCTTCAGGATATCTGAAAGAAAGTTGATTTCTCC
>JAURJF010000037.1 GCA_030832365.1 Candidatus Nanopelagicales bacterium | reverse complement strand
TTCATCATATGCGCCAACATAGGTAAGGACTGGATGGCGCTGCTCTGGTGGAGTCGTTATTGTGGACATTTCTCGAATTCCTGTAATAGCCATCTCAAGAGTTCGAGGAATTGGAGTGGCAGACATAGCTAGTACATCAACACTTGCTCTTAATTTCTTTAATTTCTCTTTATGCTCAACGCCAAATCTCTGTTCCTCATCAACAATAATCAAACCTAAATCTCTAAAGGCAACATCATCTGAGAGCAATCTATGGGTGCCAATAACAATATCTACCCCACCGCTAGCAAGGCCAGCAAGCGTTTCATTAATCTCCTTACTTGAAGCAAAACGTGATAGAGCTGAAACAGTTATTGGAAATCCGCTAAAGCGCTGGGTAAAGGTTGCAAGGTGTTGCTGAGCAAGAAGAGTGGTTGGAACTAAAATTGCCACTTGCTTAGCATCTTGAACGGCTTTAAATGCTGCCCTAATAGCTATCTCTGTCTTTCCATATCCCACATCTCCACAAATAATTCGATCCATTGGATAGGGGCGCTGCATATCCTCTTTCACTTCATTAATAGTGACTAATTGATCTGGAGTTTCAATATAGGCAAAGGAGTCCTCTAGCTCTCGCTGCCAAGTAGTGTCAGGTGAGAATGCAAATCCAGGAGAGCTAGTTCTTGCTGCATAGAGACGAATTAACTCGCCAGCAATTTCCTTAACTGCCTTCTTAGCTCGACCCTTAGCTTTAATCCACTCCCCACCTCCAATGCGATGAACAGCAGGGGCTTCACCACCGATGTAGCGCGTGATCTGCTCTAGCGAATCAGTTGGAACATAGATCCGATCTGCAGGATGGCCTTTCTTTGAAGAGGCATATTCAATTACCAAATACTCCCTAGAAATTCCAGCAACATCTCGCTGTACTAATTCAAGATATCTACCAACTCCATGTTGCTCATGAACCACATAATCGCCGCTCTTTAGCTCTAGAGGATCAATGCTTGCTTTTCTCTTTGAAGGCATCCGTGAAGTAGTTGCGCGCAAGTCTTTATTTCCAGTGATATCAGCTTCGGTAAGAAAAACGATTTTAAGCTCTTGATCAATAAATCCATCGTGAACCAAGGTTGTAGTTAAATACAACTTATCTGGCGCTAGAGCAGCGCTTAACTTTTCAACTAGCGCAACAGCAATATCGCCATCTACAAATATGTCTCGATATCGCTCGAGAATGCCAATACTCTCTAAGGAGATAACGACTAGAAATCCTTGCTTAATCCAAGTTTTAACTTGCTGTATCAGCTTCTCAAAATTATTTTTAAATGGCTCAACTGAAATAAACTGGCTGATTTGTAGATCATTTGAGCTTCCATAAGAGTTGAAGTAACGCCAGATAATTTGATTATCTGCAGCATATTCAATTGCCTCATCTAGCTCTAAAAATCCTCCAGTAGATAGTTCGTTGCGAAGCGGTGTATTAAAGCTTGCCTCACTGCCTTGGGATAGGGCGGCGCTAGACCAAGCAGCTGAGAGAAACTCTTCATTGGTGCTAATTAGGTCCCTAACTCTTAGAGCAATTCGCTCTTGATCAAGACTTATTACTTCAAAGCCTTTAGGAAGTAGTGCAAGAAGAGGCACCAATTTTTTTGATAAGACTGAAAGTAGTGACTCTAGGCCTTGACTATAAATACCCTCTGAAGCTTTATTGCAGATCTCACTTATCTCTGGATACTTGCTTGCTAACTGCCTTGCTCGCTTCGCCACCTCAGGAGTAAGAATCAACTCTCTGCAAGGAATGAGATTTAGCGCTCCTTCAACTAATGCAAAGGTGCGCTGATCACTAACTTCAAAATACTTGATCTCCTCTATCTCATCGCCAAAGAATTCAATACGAACAGGATGGTCTGCAAGTGGGGGGAATAGATCGATAATTCCGCCTCTTACTGCATAGTCCCCACGCCGCTCCACCATATCTACTCGGCTATAGGCCCGGTAAGTTAGCTCTTGAATTAGCTTTGAAAAGTTTTGTTGCTTGCCGCTTTGAATTCTTAACATCGGCATTTCGATTATTTCTTGATTAATTGGTTGTAGCAGAGCTCTTGCAGTTGTTACTACTACTCTGGCTTTATCTAGATTTATCAGAGTATCTATCCGTCTTGCCACAGTATCGCTATTAGGACTTAGGCGTTCATGAGGCAAACTCTCCCAAGCTGGAAATTCAGCTACTTGATCTACTAGCTCTGATAATTGCAGAGCAATCTCTGATGCTCTAGAACTTGAATGCGTAATCACTAATTGCGGAGCCTTCTTACTCCTTTCAGCAATCAAAAATGGAAGAGCTGGCGTCGCAGCAATTAGCGCAACTTCACTCTGCTCCAAGGCAAGGTGAGTTGTTTCAGATAGCGAGATAAATCCCGCTAGCTTTGCATTCACTTAGATTCGCTCCCTCTCTTGAATCAGGCTCAACGCCGATTAGCCCCGATTTCATAGCGGGCAGGGGTGCTGCTTCCAAGATGAAAGGGGCTTATCTGTAAAACGCGGTGTAATTCTATCGTGCCATTATTAGCCCGTGTCCGTGCCTACCTCTGCCGAAGAAAATCTCTCTCTTCGAAGTGATGTCCGCAGTTTAGGCGATCTATTAGGCCAATCTCTAGCTCGCCAAGATGGGCAGGAACTTCTTGATCTAGTGGAGCTAGTTAGAAAGTCAGTGAGAGAAGGCGGAGGCGAAGATCTCCTTCAATCAATATCAGCAGATCAATCAGTAAAACTAGTGAGAGCCTTTAATGTCTATTTCAATCTAGCAAATGTTGCTGAACAAGTTCACCGTTCAAGAATTCTGGCAAAAGAGCGAATCAAAGGCGGCTCCTGGTTAAGTAGAGCTGTCGACAACATCTTGGTTGCTGGCAAAACTTCTGAAGGCTTTACAAGTCAAGATATTGAAAAGTGGCTAAAGAATTTTCAAGTTCGCCCAGTATTTACAGCGCACCCAACTGAAGCTGCTCGTCGCTCAGTGCTTGGAAAGCTCTCGACTATCTCCGAGTTACTAGATAAAAGTGATAGCCCAGCTCGCGACCAACGTCTTGCTGAATCTGTAGATCTTCTCTGGCAGACCGATGAGTTAAGACTTGGTAGACCAGAACCACTTGATGAGGCAATTAATGCTCTCTATTATCTAGATGATCTATTTCGACTAACAATTCCTGAAGTTCTCGAAGACTTCTCTCGAGAAATATCAAGACTTGGCATCAAAGTTTCGCCAAGAGATTCGGTATTAAAGTTTGGTTCTTGGATTGGTGGAGATCGAGATGGTAATCCAAACATAACTCCTGAGGTCACCAAAGATGCCATTGTGCTCCAGATGGGCCATGCCATAAGAGTTTTAATTGAGGCTATGGATGAACTTCGTCAGGCCTTATCTGTTTCAACCAAGATTGCTGGAACATCAAAGCAGCTACTTGATTCAGTTGCTAAAGATTTGGAGAACCTGCCAGAGATTGAACCTCGTTTTAGAAGAATAAATGTCGAAGAGCCTTATCGACTTAAAGCCACTGCAATTGGTCATCGCTTGTTATTAACTAGAAGTAGACACCAAAATCGCACTGAGCATCAAGCGGGGCGTGATTATGCAAATACCAGAGAGCTAATTGATGATTTGATGTTGATGTATGACTCACTGATGCAAAATCGTGGCGAGTTGATAGCCAAAGGCTTACTCGAGCGCACCATACGCACTATCTCAGCCTTTGGTCTGACTCATGCCACTATGGATGTTAGAGAGCACTCTCAAGCTCATGCCGCTGTGATTCAATCACTCTTTAGCGATAGTAATTATCTACAACTATCTCCTGAGGATAAAGCTGAGTTTCTTACTAAAGAGCTCACCCAGGCTAGGCGAGATAGTTCAAAGCTAAGCGAGATAGATGGAAAGACTCTTAGAACCTTTACTGCGATAAAAGAGCTACAAGCAAGTTTTGATCCATCAGTAATTGAAACCTATATAGTCTCCATGACAAAAGGCCATGAAGATGTCTTAGCTGCGCTATATCTAGCTAAGGAGGCCGGACTTTTCGATATTGAAGGTAAAAGAGCTGATATCGATATAGCACCTCTACTAGAAACTGTTGCTGAACTTAGAGCAGCTGGAGATATTTTAGATAAATTATTAAGTAATCAACTTTATCGCCAATATGTGAAATTGCGTGGCGAGATTCAAGAGGTAATGCTTGGCTATTCCGATTCAAATAAAGATGCTGGAATTGCTACAAGCCAGTGGGAGATCCATCAAGCCCAGCGAAAACTTAGAGATGTCGCTGGAAAATATGGAGTTAAGTTAAGGTTATTTCACGGTCGCGGCGGATCTGTCGGCCGCGGGGGTGGACCAACTTATGATGCCATCATTGCTCTTCCCTGGGGAACTCTAGATGGCCAGATAAAAATGACTGAACAAGGCGAAGTAATCTCTGATAAATACGCCCTTCCAGCTCTTGCTAGAGAGAATGTTGAATTAACACTAGCTGCTGCTCTGGAAGCAACAATACTTAATCGCTCTGCTCGCCAATCTTCAGAAGATCTCTCTAAGTGGAATTCGGCTATGGAATCTGTTAGCTCAGCAGCATTTACTAGATATCGCTCACTAGTTGAAAATCCTGAACTAGCTAACTATTTTTATCAATCAACCCCAGTTGAACAGTTGGGAAATCTCTTTCTAGGCTCTCGCCCCTCTAGAAGACCTGATGCAAGCGCTGATCTCTCATCACTTCGAGCAATTCCCTGGGTATTTGGTTGGACTCAATCACGGCAGATTGTCCCTGGTTGGTATGGAGTGGGAAGCGGCCTTAAGGCTTCTCGTTTAGCTGGTCATGCTGAGAGCATGGCATCAATGCTCAAAGATTGGCACTTCTTTAGAACATTTATTAGCAATGTGGAGATGACCATTGCTAAGACTGATTTAGTGATGGCTAGTAAATATGTATCTGCCCTAGTTGATCCATCACTTCATCACTTCTTAGACGATATCAAGGCAGAGTTTGAATTAACAGTTAGCGAGATATTGCTACTAACTGGCAAGAAAGATATTTTGGCCGACCAAGAAATTCTGGCCCAGACTCTTCAAGTTCGTGATGCTTATCTTGCTCCACTGCATCTACTACAAATCTCGCTACTAAAGAAAGTGCGCGAAGGAAGTAGTGATCCCTTAAACACTAGAGCTTTATTATTAACAATTAATGGCGTAGCGGCAGGACTAAGAAATACTGGTTGATTACTTATTAAAGGAATTCTGTGCCTTCTCAATTCCTTGAGTAATAAGAAGCTCAATGGCATCAATGCCTCTTTGCAAGAATAAATCTAAATCTTTTCGCTCAGCTGCTGAGAAGGCCTTTAAAACAAAGTCTGCTGGATCTTGTTCGCCAATTGGCCGGCCAATACCAAGTCTGATTCGATAGTAATCAGAGCTAGAAAGTCCAGAGGTAACGCTCTTTAGGCCATTATGGCCATTGTCTCCCCCGCCATATTTAATTCGTATTGCTTGAAAAGGAATATCTAACTCATCATGAGCGACGATTATGTGATCGCTACTGACCTTAAAGAAGTTAGCTAGAGAACTTGTCGGCCCACCAGATTCATTCATATAGCAGCGAAGCGTTGCTGTAACTAGAGAAACTCGTTGAGCGCCAACTCCAATGCTAACTTCAGCAATATCTGCTCGAGATTTATGAGAGGAGAACTTAACTCCAGCTTTCTTGGCATACTCTGATATCAGAGCTGCGCCAATATTATGGCGCGTCTTTTCATACTCTTTGCCAGGATTACCAAGGCCAATTAATAGCCATCGGTTGGCAGAAGCTCCGCCTTTATCCTTGTTTGATCTACCAAACATGGAGCAAGGTTAGCCCTTTATTTTTCTTTACTCTCCTCAGCAGGTGCGCCTTCAGCAGGAGCAGCATCAGCGGCCGCTTCACCTTCAGCTGGGGTAGCAGCAACAGCGACAACTTCTTCAAATGCCACGCGCACTGATAGATGAATAACAGTCATCTTTGGATCGCTCTTAAGGATTACGCCTGCAGGAAGAGTTACCTCTGATGCCGTCTTTGAATCCCCTGCCATCAAACCTTCAATATCAAGGTCAAGTGATGCTGGGATTGCTGTTACATCTACTTCAACTTCAATTGTGTTATGTACATGCTCCAAAATACCTTCTGGATCGTACTTACCATGTGCATGAACTGGCACGTGAACGATAACGCGCTCACCACGGCGAACGATAATTAAATCTATATGTTCCAAAGTTCCTTTAAGAGGATTGCGAACGATTGACTTAGGAAGTACTAACTCTTGCTTCTCACCTAAATCAACATTTAGAAGAACGTTAGAGGTCTTCATTGCTACTCCAACCTCGCGCGCTGGAAGGGAGATATGTACTGGCTTCTCACCATGTCCATAGATAACTGCTGGAACGCTGCCATCGCGGCGGATTCTTCTTGATGCGCCTTTTCCGAATTCACTGCGGAGCGCGCCTTTAATTGAAACTTCAGCCATTTTCTTGCCTTTCGTCGATAACGGGGGATTCCCCCTCGCCTTAAGTGATGCGAAGGCTACCTAAAGGCAATTAGAAGCGCAAAACCGGGCTCAACTACCGCCTTAAACGACGAGTAATTCGCCAGATGAGAAAGAGTGGAATGACTCCCACTAATAAATACCAAGGGGTAAAGGCTAATCTTGCATGGCTATCTAGATCTGGATCGATCGCTCCAGCCATTCTTGGTAATTCGATAGTTGAGACAACTCCGGCATGATCTGAAGGAAAACAAATCTTGCTACCGCAATTCCAAACTCCAGAGCCATCTGGCCAGACATTGCCAATTATCTTCGAACTCACCGTGGCATAAACATTCTTGGTGAAAATATAATCAAGGCGATCTGTAAATCCATATTGATTACCAAGTTGCTTAGCAATCTTCACTCGATTCTTATCAGGGCCAGCTAGTAGCGCTGCTGCTCCCCAGGTGAAGTAGCGGGCATTTTTAGCATCAGGTGATGCATTTTCAAATCCTGCTTCAATCATTGTGGAGTAAGCGTTGCACTTAGCTCCACCAGGCGTTGGACAGATATCGCTAACTACTGGTTGCTCACCTGGATTTGGATCATCAACTCCTCTTGGATCTCGATAATCTGCATTGAAATCACCAAGGATGATAATTGGCATCTTGGCATCTTTAAGATCAGCAACTAACTGCCCGGCCTGAATAGCAGAATTTGGAATCTTATTCTCATCCCAGATTGATTCGAGGTGAGTTGTAATTACCCGAACCACTGAGTCTTGAACTTTAAAATCAGCCCAGCTATATCCACGATAGATCTTCATTAATACTGGGACTATTGAATAACTTGCTTCATATTCGCTATTTCCAACTTGGATAATCTGAGATTTAACATCATCTCGAACTAAGAGAGCATCGCCAATCACAAAGCCGCAGGCCGCGCTATCTTGACCAAATATTGGATTAAATACCTCTGGATCAACTACTTTAGTTAGATAGGGAATAGCAGCAATTGAATAGCCTGGATTAAAGGCATTAACGCCATTAGCAGAAGCTATTGAATAAGAAAGGCCCGCACTCTTTGTAGCAGCTATCAAGTCATCAAGAAAGTTATAGATTTCAACTTCTTGGTCAAAGAAATCCTTCTTACAACGCCAAGATGTTGCCTCTTGAATCCCAATTATCTCAGGGCGATCCTGCAGGATTTCTCTAGCTAATTTTGGAGCTCTAGCTTTAAAGTTTGTCTGCTTCATCTGATCCCACATAAATTGAGCAGCTGCTGGAAAGTTAGGAATCAAATCAAGTGCTACCCCAACATCTGCGCCAAGATAGATATTTCTTGACATAACAGTTATGCGATAGGGCTCATTTGATTGGGCAGGTGCAAGGGGAAGAGTAAAGAGTGCGCAGAGAAGGAGAGAGAGCCAGCGCAGCCTTGATCTTTTAGGAGTGGCCATCAAAGAGGCTCGTGACAGAGCCATCTTCAAATACTTCGCGAATTGCTCTACCTAATAGCGGGGCTATGGAGAGAATTGTAAGAGTTGGAAATCTTGACTCCTCAGGTATCGGAAGAGTATTTACAACCACAACTTCTTTTACTCTGGAGTTAGCTAGGCGCTCTGCTGCAGGGCCAGAAAATACTGGATGAGTTGCAGCAACGATTACCTCTTTAGCTCCTGCGTCATAGAGAGCATCTATCGCTTTAGTTATGGTGCCAGCAGTATCAATCATGTCATCGATAACTACGCAGGTCTGTCCAGAGACATCTCCGACTACGCGTCCTGTAATTGCTTCATTTGGAATTCTTGGATCACGTGTCTTATGTATGAAGGCGATCTGAGCTCCGCCCAATAAATCGCTCCATCTCTCTGCTACTCGCACTCGTCCTGAGTCTGGAGAGACGATAGTTAGCCTTGAGCGATCAACTTTTGAACCAACGTAATTTGCTAGAAGCGGTAGCGCAAACAAATGATCAACTGGTCCATCAAAGAATCCTTGAATCTGTGAGGTGTGAAGATCAACAGTCATTAAACGATCAGCTCCTGCAGTTTTAAACAAATCTGCCATTAAACGAGCAGATATTGGCTCTCTACCTCTATGTTTCTTATCTTGTCTGGCATAGCCATAGAAGGGGGCGATAACAGTAATTCGCTTAGCTGAAGCTCTCTTAAGCGCATCAACCATGATTAGTTGTTCCATGATCTGTTTATTTACTGGAGTGGTATGGCTTTGAATTACGAAGGCATCACAGCCGCGAACGCTCTCTTCAAATCTAATAAATATTTCACCATTGGCAAAGTCATATGCAGATGTTGGGGTAATTGGAATACCAAGTTCTAATGCAACCTCATCGGCTAATTCAGGGTATCCACGTCCGGTAAAGAGGCGGAGACGTTTTTCGGAGCTGAGACGTAGTTCGTTACTCATTTCGACCCTTCTTTCTTGGCTGCCGCTTCTGCTGACTTACTGCCTTTTCTCTTCTTTAAGACCCAGCCGAGGATATTGGATTGTCGAGCTCTTCCTATCCCTAGCGCTCCAGCTGGAACATCTTCGGTGATTACTGATCCAGCTGCTGTGTATGCGCCATCGCCAATACTTACTGGCGCTACCAACATTGAATCACTGCCGATTCTTACATGATCGCCAATTACAGTCTGATGTTTTTCAACGCCGTCATAGTTAACAATCACAGTTGCAGCGCCAATATTTGTATGTATTCCAATACTTGCAT
>JAURJF010000036.1 GCA_030832365.1 Candidatus Nanopelagicales bacterium | reverse complement strand
TGTCATTTAAACGCGGCGTTGCTGGAATCTTTGATGGCGATGGCCCTAATGCACCATTTGAACCGAAGTCAGGACTTCGCATAATTGGAAAAGTCTCTGCAAAGATTACTGGAACAAGAATTAAGTGGTGGTCAGATAAACAGATATTTCTAAAAGATGCACAGCATGATTTAGAGGAGATTTACACCAGGGCTCGTCAAACTTCTTATCTAGTTCCAGGCCTTACTCTGATTGTTAATGACAATCGCAGTAAAGAAAAGAGATCCGAGACTTTCTTTCATAAAGGTGGAATCTCCGAGTATTGCCACTTTATTCAGCCTGATGAAGCAGTGGGAGATGTAATTCGCTTAACTGGTCAAGGCCATTACCAAGAGACGGTTCCAGTTCTTGATGAAAAGGGCCATCTGGAGCCTCAAGAAGTTGAGCGAGATATGGGCGTTGATATCGCTATTAAGTGGGGTAATGGCTATGAGAGCACAGTTCGCTCCTTTGTAAATATCATTGCAACTCCAAAGGGTGGAACCCATGTTCAAGGCTTTGAAAAGGCTTTAGTGAAAACTTTTAACGAATTCCTCCGCGCCAAAGGAGTTCTAAAAAAGAATGAGCTTGATGTAATTAAGGAAGATATCCTCGAAGGATTAACTGCAGTTGTAACAGTTCGAATGCAGGAGCCGCAATTTGAAGGTCAGACTAAAGAGGTTCTAGGAACTCCTGCAGTGACAAAGATTGTGACTCAAGTAGTCTCTGATGAACTCAAGAAGTTCTTCACAACCACCAAACGCATTGATAAGGCCAATGGGCTAATTGTTTTAGAGAAAGTTGCCAATGCCTCAAGAACTCGTATTTCATCGAGAGCTCATAAGGAGTTGCAACGAAGAAAGAACGCCCTTGAGAGCTCATCACTTCCTGCCAAGCTCTCTGATTGTCGCTCTGAGGATGTTTCGCGAACTGAGTTATTTATTGTTGAAGGTGAATCAGCTCTTGGAACTACTAAGGCTGCAAGAAATTCTGAGTTCCAAGCAATCTTGCCTCTTAAGGGAAAGATATTAAATGTTCAAAAGGCCTCGCTATCTCAGATGCTAGATAACGCAGAGTGCGCAGCAATAATCCAGGTAATTGGGGCTGGTTCTGGAAAATCATTTACCCTAGAAGATGCTAGATATGGAAGAGTCATTCTGATGTCAGATGCCGATGTTGATGGGGCTCACATCAGATGTTTAATGCTCACTCTGCTCTATCGTTATATGAAGCCGCTAATTGATGATGGCCGTGTCTTTGCTGCAATTCCGCCCCTTCATCGCATTGAAGTTGTTGGCGGGGGAGGCAAGAAGGGAGAGGTGCACTACACCTACTCCGATGATGACATGAAAAAACTATTGACCGAGTTGAAGACGCAGGGCAAGAGATGGAAAGAGCCACTTCAGCGCTATAAAGGCCTTGGCGAGATGGATGCCGATCAGCTCCGTGAAACCACTATGGATCCTGATAAGCGCACACTAAGAAGAATTACCATTAAAGATGCAGCCGCCGCCGAGAGGATCTTCGAGCTATTGATGGGTAATGAAGTTGCTCCTAGAAAAGAATTTATAGCAACTGCAGATATCGATCGCGAAAGAATTGACGCTTAAGCAATTAGGGTACGTCGCTCCGTTGCGTATTTGGCGCTAACTTCACTTAACTCATCTGATACTTGATTTCGTAGGGCCTCTTCACTCTTTAGTAGAGCTGTGAGTTTGGAGATAGTGGCTTTAAGCTCTTTAGCCTCAGTATCTAATTCAATCTTTGACATCTTTGTTAACCTTCTAAGCGGCATATCCAGGATATAGGTAGCTTGTTCATCGCTTAGCTTAAAGCTCTTTATGAGTGATTCCTTTGCTTCATTTGCATCATCGCTTCCTCTAATGATTTTTACTACTTTATCGATATCGAGAATTGCCTTTAATAATCCTTCAACTAGGTTTAAGCGAGCAGAGGCTTTAGTTTTTCTAAAATTAGACCTTCTTGTTACTACCTGAATTCGATGATCAATAAAGACCTGAAGCAGTTCCTTCAAGCCCAGAGTCTTTGGCTTGCCATTAACTAGGGCAACAGCGTTTATAGAGAAGGCATCCTCAAGCGGGGTGAGCTTATAGAGGTTTTCTAGCACTGCCTCTGGCTCAAAGCCATTTTTAACCTCAACAACAACCTTTGTTCCAGATTGTCCATCGGTTAGATCGATAATGTCTGAGATGCCTTGGATCTTCTTTGACTTAACTAGATCGCTAATTCGCTCAACAACTTTTTCAGGGCCAATATTAAATGGAAGTTCGGTGATGGTAATTCCAGATTTACGAGCACTTACCTTGCCAATTTCAACTTTGGCGCGAACTTTGAAAGCGCCCTTGCCACCTTGATAAGCCTCAAGGATGCCCTCTTTGCCGATAATGCTTCCCCCGGTTGGAAAATCTGGCGCAGGAATAAATTTCATTAATTGCTTTAAGGTCGCGCTAGGATTTTCAATCAAGTGTTTTGTTGCTTGTATTACTTCACCTAAGTTATGAGGAGCCATATTTGTGGCCATTCCAACGGCAATACCTGTTGCGCCATTAACCAAAAGATTAGGAAAAGCTGCAGGTAGTACCAATGGTTCTAATATCTGCCCATCATAATTTGCACCAAAATCGACGGTATCTTCATCGGCTTCCTCGACCATCATTAGCGCCGCGCTTGCAAGTCTCGCCTCCGTATAGCGCATAGCTGCAGGCCCAGCATCAAGTGAACCAAAGTTTCCATGGCCATCAACTAATGGCAGGCGCATTGAAAAGTTCTGCGCCATTCGCACCAAAGCGTCATAAATTGCTCCATCGCCATGGGGATGTAATTTACCCATCACCTCGCCGACAACTCGTGCGCTCTTAACATGGCCTTTATCTGGACGTAGCCCCATCTCAGACATCTGGTGGAGAATTCTGCGATGCACTGGCTTTAATCCATCTCTGGCATCAGGAAGTGCTCTGGAGTAAATAACAGAGTAGGCATACTCTAGAAATGAATCTGACATCTCTGATGAGACATCGATATCAACAATTTTTCCTGGGAACTCTCCTGGCTTAGCAGCTACTACTTTCTTGCCCGAGCTCTTACCTGAATCTGATTTAGCCATGGCGTGATTCTGCCAAGTAAAGTATGAATTACTTGGGATTGACGCTCGGTCTAGCCCCGATAGTTGTGACACATCCACTGGCGAATGAATTTCCAGCCCTTAGAGATGATTCTAAATCTTTAGATACAATCCATCTTCCAATAAATCCGGCAGCAAATGCATCTCCGGCTCCTGTGGAATCAATTGCAGTAATTGGCAGAATCGGAGAATTTATTATCTGCTTCCCCCTTGATTTACCCATTGCCCCTAGGCTATTTGTAGTTATAACAACCGTTTCAACATCTTGAGAGAGTTCATTTAGCGCACTTTTAACATCACTTTCTCCAGTTAGAAACTCTGCCTCAGCCTGATTCATAATTAATAGATCCATTAAATTACATCTCTTTCGACAGGCATCTACCCCAAGATTGCTCATTACTCCAACTGATCCAGGATTAAAGAAGATCTCTAAATTAGCCTCTCTCATCTCATTGACCATTCTTAGAACCCCATCTTGGGAGAGGGGATTAAAGAGGGCATAGCCAGAGAGAAATACAGCGCCAAATCTAGAGAGATCAGGCAGATCTAATTCGCTAAGACCAGAATTTGCTCCTCTATCTGGAAACATTGAACGCTCACCATTTTGATCAACTAGCACGACCACAATTCCAGTTCTATGCTCTTTTAATAACTCTGGCTTATATTCAATATTCCAAGTATCAAACTCATTGGCAATGACTCGACCAGCAGCATCATCTCCAATGCGACAGACATAGAAAACCTTATGGCCAGATGAGGCGAGCCAGGTAGCAGTATTTGCTGCAGCTCCGCCGCCATGAGTTGAGATTTGAGAGACTGTGTCACTACCAAGATACATCTGCCCTTGCATCTTAACAATTACATCAAGCATGGCATCGCCAATGCAGAGAATTTGAGCCATAGTCATTTAAGGGCTACTGCAATCTGAGCTGCTAGAGCAGCATTTGCCTTGATTATCTCAATATTTACTCTTAGAGATTCACCTTTGGAATTGGTATGGAAGTAATCTAGAAGAAATGGAGTAACAGCTTTTCCAACTACTCCATCTATCTTTGCTTTGGAAAGACCATCGAAGAGAAGTTGATCATGTAGAGCCCTATCCATTTGGTTACTAACAGGATTAGCAACAATTAGGGCAGACTTATTTATGGCAACATCGCCTCGAGCTCTCCAGATTTGAGCAATATCTAGCGCCGTTTCTACTCTATGTTCTAATTCAAAGCCAGAGTCGGTGAGATAGAAGCCAGGAAACTTATTTGTCTTATAGCCAAGAATGGGCACCGATAGAGTTTCAAGTCTTTCTAAAGTGGCGCTGACATCGAGAATAGATTTTGCTCCAGAGCAGACGATTAAAACTGGTGTATTTGCTAAGGCTAGAAGATCTGCCGACTCATCCCAGCTCTGCCATGCTTCACGATGAACTCCGCCTAAGCCACCGGTGGCAAAAAGGGAGATACCAGCCATATTGGCAATATGTGATGTGGCAGCAACTGTTGTAGCGGCGCTCTTTTTCTGAGTAGAAATAACTGCCAAATCTCTTATCGATGCCTTCAAGATATTTTCATCGTTTGCGATGCGAGTTAGTTGATCAGGCTCTAGTCCTATGTGAATCTGGCCATCGATAATTGCAATTGTTGCTGGCGTTGCGCCGGCTTCGATAACGATTTGCTCAACTTCAACGGCCACCTCAAGATTCTTAGGCCGGGGGAGTCCATGAGTAATAATTGTCGATTCCAGAGCAACTATTGGGCTCTTATCTCCAAGGGCTTTAGCTACCGCCTCTGAGTATTTGATCATTAGAGGTCAAGGTTACTGGAAAGATAGGGCAGTGGCCTACCTGCTCTCAGATTTATCTCAATCGATATTTGCAACACTTGGGGTATCTAACTGCATTAATTCTTTAGGGCTTAGCAATAATGAGGGTCAGAGAGAGTGCTTACTTCTAGTTGATGGCATGGGAGTTAATGCGCTAGAGATAGTTAGTAAAGAGCTACCAATATTTTCGCAGGTTAAAAACCATAGCCAATTGCAAGCTACTTTCCCTTCAACAACTTCTGCCAGTTTGACCTCCCTTGGCACTGGTTGCGCAGTTGGAGTTCATGGAATGGTTGGTTACACAATGAGAGTTCCAAATAGTGGAACTCCGGAGCGTTTATTAAATGCTCTTAAATGGGATGAACGAGTAGATCCTTACATCTGGCAATCAGAGGCAACTTTATTTGAGCGAGCAAAGAAGCAAGGAGTTAAGGTCTCTCACATTGCAGCAAAACGTTATCAAGAAACGGGCTTTACTAGGGCTGCTCTACGTGGCGCTGATTACTATGGAGTTAATCAGGTAGATGAGATGGTTGATCAAGCAAAGAGCGCTCTTAGTAATACTAGATCTTTTGCCTATCTATATCTAAATGATGTTGATGATGCCTCGCATCGCGAGGGGTTAGGCTCTGAGAAGTTTCACTATGCCATGACAAAGAGCGCAGATTTAATCTTGAAACTTATTGAAAACTTGCCAAAAGGAAGCCGGCTATGGATTACATCCGATCATGGAATGATTAATAGAGATGATTTTGTAGTTTTAGGAAAAGAAAATGACTTGCTAAAGAACGTCGATTTACTTGGGGGCGAGCCGAGAGTGCGCTATCTATATCTAAAACCAGGTAGCTTAGATGAGACAAAGTCACAGTGGCAGGAGTTCTTTAAAGAAAAAGTGACTCTCTACACTCGGCAAGAAGCCATTGCTTTAAATCTATTTGGCCCTGAAGTATTAGATAAGAATCTGGATCGAATTGGTGATTTGATCGCTATTGCCAACGGCGAGTTCATAATGGTTGAGGCTGAGAGGCAAGAGTTGCAACTATCTATGGTCGGACATCATGGGGGAACTACTCAAGCTGAGACTGCAATACCTTTATTAAGCGCTGACATTTAAGTCTTTACTCTTCCTCTTGCTCATCTTTCTTCTTGCCTCGCCCAAACATAATGTCATCCCAGGATGGAATTGAAATTCTCTTAGTTACGCCATCTTTCTTAGCATCGGGAGCGATCTCTTTTACGGAACTTGTCTCCTCGAGAAGGTTTGGATCAGTTCTCACCGCAACTAAACGAGGCGGCTGAGAAGTTTCTCCCTCCATTGGAAAGAGAACTCCATGATCACTTAATCGATCATTTTTCGGTGCGCTCTTCTGTGAAACTTCTTCACCATTAATCCATCTAGCGCCATCATCTCTTGAGTGGAGAGTTCGTTTATTTGCATCAAAGCTCCAAGTTGCCTCAGATTGCCCATCTCTTGATGGATAGGTGAGAACTAGATGCCAAGTTCCATCATCTAGCCTCCAGGTATTCCAAGAGATTTGATTCATATTGACGCCTCTAGGAGCAAGACGTTGAATAACTAATTCTGAGAGGGGCAGGGATGTTCCCTTCGGTGAAGCCTTCTCTGCAAGTTCAATAATCCAAGCGCGTTCCTGCAATATTGGACTTGCATAACGCTCAACTTTTTCAATTGATAATCCTGAGATGCGAGCAACTTCAGCAAAACTTTCGCCAGCTCTTAGGCGAGCTTGAATCTCTTTGATTGAATATTGTGGAGCGCTCTCAACTACTGTTGCTAAACGACGCTCGTTGACAGCAGCGCGCAAAGTATCGCTAACTCTTAGTGAGAAATTATTTCCATCGCTATCACTTAGCTCTAAATGCTCTCCATCTTGAGAGCGTGAGATAAAGCGCAAGTCAGTCATGGGTAAAGATTGCCATAAGATTACTGAAATCTGCGGGAAATTAGGCTTAGAGTTGAATTACTTTTGCCTTCCAAAGGCTAAGAAATGGTAGAAGCGAAAGTAAAGCAATTAACATACAGGCAACTGGCACCATAAATGCGACAGTTGAGCCATATGTGTCAATGATGTATCCAGTGATTGCAGCAGGAATAGCCCCACCAAGATTAAGTGCAGAGATCGACCATGCCAAAACTTCAGTGGTTCGCTTAGGACTAACGGAGCGCTCAGCAACAGCAAATCCGGCTGTTAGTAGCGGCGCTATTGCTAGGCCATTGATAAATAGTGCAATAGCCAAAATTGTTAAGTTTCCAGTAAATATCTGTGCAGCAAAATAAATTGGAAGGGTTAGAAGGGCTAGAGCAAAAACTGAGATAACGAATCTTCGTGCCTCATTAATCTTCCAATGCAAAGACCCACTTACAAATGCTGAGATTCCAGAGCTAAAGGACCAGATCGCGATATAGAAACCGCTATATTCACGAATACTAAATTCATCAAGATACCCGACAAGTACCAAGCCAGTTGATCCAAAGAATGCTCCAACTGCCATCATGGGAATAAATAAAGCTTGAATAAATCTATCTTTTATAAGCAATGAATGATCATCGCCGACTTTGCGGGGATGGGCTGGCGGCTGAGTTCTTCGCTGCGAGAGAAAGAGCAGCGTTCCCACACTGATAAATCCCATTGCAGTAAAAATTGCGGCCTCTGGAAAGAAGTAGGAAGCAGTGATTGCAGCAAGAACTGGGCCGCTAGTAAAGATCACTTCATCAACTAGCGCCTCAAAAGAATATGCGGTATCAATTAGCTTTCGATCATCACCAATAACATGAATCCAGCGCCTTCTAACCATCTGCCCTGAGCCAATAACAAAGGCTTCAAAGATTATCGCTGAGGTAAACCAACTCCAGGTAGGAGCATCGCTCTTAACTAGATAAACAAAGAGTCCAAGGAAAATTAGATGTACTGGGGCGGTTATGGATAAAACTTTATTTTGACCAATTTGGTCTGCAACCCTAGACCAGAGCGGTGTGGCTACCGATAAAACAAGTGAGGCCACCATAGACAAAGCGCCAGCTAGGGCATACGAGCCAGTCTCGGCAACAACGAAGAGAACAATTGCGATGTAGAGCATTGAAATCGGCATACGCAATATGAAGCCTGCAAAAGAGAAGTTCCAACCTCCAGGCACGGCAAACAATCTTTTGTAGGAGGTGAGCATGAAGGAAGTCTACTTGGCATCGAAGAAACTATGATTAGATTGGAATATGTCGTTAAACCTTGAGTTATTAGCCCTTGCTGAGAAAATTGCGCTAAGCGCTGGGGAGTTGCTCTTAGATAGACCAAGTAAGTTTGAATTAGATGAAAAAAGTGGTGCTCTAGATTTTGCCACTCAGAAAGATCACCAAAGTGAAGCTTTGATTGTGAGCCAAATTCTTGCTCAGAGGCCTTTGGATGGATTAATTGGTGAAGAGGGGGCAAATAAAGAGAGCGAATCTGGAATTACTTGGGTAATTGACCCTATTGATGGAACTGTGAATTATCTCTATGACCTACCTGGCTGGTGTATCAGTATCGCAGCAAAAAATAAGGAAGAATTTATAGCAGGTGTGGTCTATTCACCTACAACAAATTCACTCTGGAAAGCATCAAAATCAAATGGAGCTTTCCTTAATAATTTGCCAATTAAGTGTAATGATCCAGTAAATCTTGATAGAGCTTTAGTAGGTACTGGCTTTGCATATGACATCAATAATCGTAAAGTGCAAGCAAAGATAATTGAAGATCTTCTTCCAAAGGTAAGAGATTTAAGAAGACTTGGTGCATGCGCTGTTGATATTTGCCATGTCGGAAGTGGATCACTTGATGCCTATTTTGAAGAGGGAGTAAATGAATGGGATTATGCTGCGGCATCGCTAATCGCCCAAGAAGCTGGGGCGACTTTTTCAGTTACTAAGGCAAGAGATGGTTCTTCAAGGAGTTCAGTAATTGTCGCTGGGCCATTTCTTCATGCCGCCCTTAGCGCCCAAATCCAGGGGCAATAGCTCACTTTCTACCCTATTTTTTAGGGATTTAGCACTTAGCCTCAAGGTATGGCAAGATACGCCGAGTTGTTAGGCCAATCCCTTGGAAAAGGCCTGAAGGATAAGTAAAGACCAATTGTGAGGACAAAATAATGAACGTGCTCGATGCGCTAGATGCCGCCTCTCTCCGTAAGGACCTACCTAACTTCCGTCCCGGTGATGAGTTAAAAGTTCATGTCCGTGTTATTGAAGGCAGCAAGAGCCGTATTCAGATTTTCCAAGGACTAGTAATTGCCCGTCAAGGATCTGGAGTTCGTGAGACTTTTACAGTTCGCAAAATCTCCTATGGA
>JAURJF010000035.1 GCA_030832365.1 Candidatus Nanopelagicales bacterium | reverse complement strand
ACTATGCACCAAGGGCAAAAGTCATTATTGGCGGTGAAATCCAAAGTGGTGAGGGTTTGATTGCAATGAGTGAAATAGCAACCCCAGAGGGTGTTATTCGCTTGGCAGAGCCGAAAAGTATTGAAGAGTATGCGCGGGTGCTTTATTCAGCTCTTCGCATGTCAGATAGTCAGAATTTGGAGAAGGTAAGAATAATTCCACCGACAGGTCAAGGCCTTGCAGTTGCAATTCGTGATCGAATTAATAGAGCAGCAGCAAATTAGGTTTTAAGAAATATTCTTTAGCGTCTAACGCTATATTTTAGAAACTCTCTACCACTGGGTCGTATTGCTCTTGCTATCTCTAGGCAGTCACCTCGTTTATTGAATGCTCTTCGTTGAATTTCAATTGCTGGGGTTCCTGCTAATACAGACAATTTCGTAGAAATTTCATCTTCAACAAGTAGAGATGAAATTTCTTCATCAGCGCTCTCTACAACCTGTCCATAATTCTCTGAGAGAAGTTTGTATAAAGATCCTGAGAGAGGTTTCTTATCAAGGCCAGGAGCAAATCGTGCTTTCACATATGAAACTTCCCAAGAAAGAGCCACCTTTTTGTTTGTTCGGACTCTTTCAATTCGATATGAGGGTTCACTAATCCTTGCCCAGGTTGCATCTATCAATTCAGAACTTTCAATCAACCTGACATCTAACACAGCGGTCTTATACTCAATTCCCTTTAAAGTAAGTTCTTCGCTAAAAGATCTAAGGCTATGGTGATGAGTATCGCGCGGAGGTGCTACAAACGTTCCAGAACCTTGTCTACGATAGATAAAACCAGAGCGCTCCAGGATTTTCAGTGCTTTTTGGATAGTTACCCGGGAGACACCAAAGTGTTCAGCCATCTGTCTCTCTGTGGGAATCACCTCGTGGATCGCAAGCTCTGAAAGGTCCGCACGAATCAATTCTGAGATGCGAACAGGTTTGAGGAACTCCTCCTTGGCCAAAGCCCCCACCCCCTTTTTCTCCCCTTTTTAGGGGAGGAGATACCGATTCCATAACAATCGCAAGAAAAACCTGCCAGATACTAGCATTTTCTCCAAAATTGGACTAGACCAACCTACTAAGACCTCTTGGATTTCCCAGGAGGTAGCTCTAATAGGAGGTCCCTCATGCGCATTACGCGCAAAAAAGTTATCGCCGTAATTTCTTCGATGGCACTTATCAGCTCGCTATTTCTTGGCGCGAGCACATCAAGTGCTGCACGGAAAGATAGTGGCACGGTAACTGTCTGGATTCAAGGAGATGCGAAGTCTTGGCCCGCAGCAGTTGATCGTGCAAATAAGATGTTTAATTCAAAGTACCCAAATGTAAAGGTTGATATCCAATATCAGACTTGGGGAGATTCACTCAAGAAACTCGATGCAGCCCTTGTTGCTGGCAATACACCAGATGTATTTGAGTTTGGTAACACTCAAGTTCTCAAGTATTCAGCAGCTGGTGCTCTTAAGGATATAAGTAGCTCAAAGAGTCGATTTGCATACAGCACTAACTGGCTCAAAGGCCTAGAAGAGGCTGGAAGCTATAACAACAAGCTCTATGCGGTCCCTTACTATGCTGGGTCGCGAGCAGTTATGTATCGCACTGATCTATTTACTTCACTAAAAATCAAAGCTCCAAGAACTTATGAGCAATTTACTGCAGCTGCAGATAAGTTAATGGCAGCAAATGCTTCCAATTCCAAGTTCTCTGCTGTCTATATGCCAGGTAAGTATTGGTATGCAGCAATGGGCTTTGTCTATGACTCAAAGGGCGCAATTGCAGTCCAAGAAGCTGGAAAGTGGAAAGGCTCACTAGATTCAGCTGCTTCTGTTGAAGGCTTAACTCGCTGGAAAAATATTGTTGATAAGTACTCCAAAGCCGACAAGTCTGGCGATGAGGGTGGTCAATGGGAGGTCTTCGCAGGCGGAAACGTTGCGATGAGCTACTCAAATGGATGGGAAACATGCTGTATTGCTCCTCAAAAGGGCGCTTTCTTCCCAATGCCTTCAATTCGCGCTGGTGAATACATGCCAGCATTCCTTGGTGGATCAAATCTTGGCGTCCCAGCAAAGGCAAAAAATCCTGACTGGGGTGTCTATTGGATCAAGTCATTCACCTCCGGCCAAGCAATGCGTGAGATTGTCAAGGCTGGCAATCTTCCAAACAACACCAGCATGTTGACTCTAGTCAAGGGTGGAAATGCTCAGGTTGCTAAGGGTGCTACTTCAACCTGGTTCGTTCCTGCAGCAGAGAAGTGGGTAAATGTTGAGAACGCAAACGTTCTACAAACCATGCTCTCTGATATCGCAACAGGAAAGAAGACAGTTGCGCAAGCAGCTGAAGATGCATCTGCGGAGATCACAAAACTGCTGAACTAGCAGTAAAAAACTCCTAACGAGGTATGAGGAGAGTGGTAGCGTCGAGGGCGCTCCACTCTCCACTCATTTATTGGGAAGTAGGTTTGAGGTCTTATGTCTAGCGCAACAAAATTAAGACTACGGCCAAAAAAGAATTTATGGCCCTATCTCTTAATTACTCCTGCTCTGGCTGTAATTCTTCTCATCTTGGGCTTCCCAGTATTTCGACTTATAACCTTAAGTTTTCAGCAGTTTGGCCTTGCAGAAATTGTCTCTGGAATTCCAACTTGGGTTGGCTTTGAAAACTTTCAAGCACTGCTAAAAGACCCAGAGTTCTGGATAGTCCTACGTAGAACATTTATTTTTACATTTGCCATGGTTGCAGCTTCAATAGTAATCGGTGCCTGGCTGGCCCACTTAATGCTTCGAATGAACACCATACTTCGATGGCTTTTAAATACCACCCTAATTCTGGTTTGGGCAATACCTGCACTAGTTGGCATTTCAATTTGGAAGTGGATGTTCTCCTTTGAATTTAGCATCATCACTTCAACTATAAATCGTCTAGGTTTTGACTTTGCACAACGTAATTGGTTCACCAATACCTTCTCAGGGTTTTCAATTATTGGAGGAGTTGTAGTTTGGGGCGCTATTCCATTCATAACAATTAGCATTTACGCGGCTTTAACCCAAGTTCCAAAGGAGCTCTTGGAGGCAGCAGCTATTGATGGAGCCAACTCCAGGCAAATATTTAGATCTGTAATCCTTCCAATATTGCTTCCAATTTATGTGATTCTTATTAGCCTATCAATCATCTGGGACTTTCAAGTCTTTACCCAAATTTGGGTCCTACTTGATAACCGACCGGCCTCGGAGTATTACACCATGGCAATTTACGCCTTTGAAAAGTCCTTTGGTTTAAGTGAATATGGAATGGGCGCTGCCATTGCCCTCCTGATGATCTTCTCCTTATTGGGTGTCACTTGGTTCTACATCAAGAAGATGGTTCAAATTGGGGATAACAATGCATAAAAGGAGTTCGATTTTTGCAAACATCTCTGGATTTTTTGCCATCATTTTTATGGGGTTTCCAGTTTATTGGATGGTAACTACATCTTTTAAGAATCGTCAGGATGTACTTTCTACTGAACCAACAATCTTTCCCAGATCTTTTACCATTGAAAATTACCAGAATGCTTTTTCTAGAGAGGGCTTCTATTCCAGTCTTCGAAATAGTTTAATTGTGGTGTTAATAACCGTTGCTATTTCACTCTTTTTAGCAACTTTTGCCAGTGTTGCAATAGCGCGCACAAAATTTACCGGCAAGCGGAGCTTTATCTCAACCCTTCTAATTGTGCAGATGCTTCCACTTTCTGCTCTAATAATTCCACTATTTCTTCTATTGACTCGACTCCAACTAACAAACACCATAGGAGGATTAGCGCTCACCTATGTGGCATTTATTTTGCCTTTCACTATTTGGACTTTGAGGGGTTTTCTAGCCAATATCCCAACAGATATTGAAGAGGCTGCCCTAGTTGATGGATGCACGAGAGTTCAGGCATACCGCCATGTTCTCTTGCCATTAATGGCTCCAGGACTGGTGGCAACAGCAATATTTGCATTTATTCAAGCTTGGAATGAGTTTTTGTTGGCCTACATAATTATGCAGAGTCAAGAGAATTTAACACTTCCAGTTTGGCTTGCTAGTTTTACAACTAGAACTGGTACTGATTGGGGCCCATTGATGGCGGCATCTACAGTCACAGCTATTCCAGTTGTAATTTTCTTCTCACTGATTCAGAAGCGAATTGCTACAGGTGTGACAGCGGGAGCTGTTAAAGGATGAAATTTAACGGTACCGAAAAAGCAATATTGGCCCACTTTTCTCCGGGTTTTGGTGGCACTGAGATACCTGATTGGATTTTTAAATATCTTGAAAACGGGCTTGGAGGAATAACCCTATTTAGTTCAAACTGTCCATCTTTAGATGTAGCGCGCGAGCTAATCCTTAAGATTAGAGCTATCTCCCCAAATATTATTATCTCTTTAGACGAGGAAGGCGGTGATGTAACCCGCCTCTTTGTTCCTGAAGGAAGTCCCTTCCCAACTCCTGCGCTTCTTGGGCGTTGCAATGATCTGGAATTAACAGAGAGCTCCTTTAGGGAATTAGGAAAAGTATTAAAGTCCATTGGCGTTGATTTGAATTTAGCTCCTGTTGCTGATGTTGCGACTCAAAGCGACAATCCAATAGTTGCAGTTAGGTCTTTTGGTAGCGATGCAGATTTAGTTGCCAGACATGTGGTGAGTGCAATCAAGGGTTTGCGCAGTGCTGGCATTGCCTCTTGTATCAAGCACTTTCCAGGCCACGGAGGGGTGTTGGAGGATAGCCATCACGATTTACCTCAGCTATCTGGTGAAATTGATGAATTGATTAGTACCCATCTCAAGCCATTCATTTCAGGAATTGGAGATGGAGTAGAGGCAATAATGATGGGGCATATTGTGCTCTCTACGATTGACTCTACCTCCCCAGCTTCATGCTCAAGTCTGATTACAAGGAAGTTGCTACGTAAAAATCTTGGTTTCGATGGTTTAGTAGTTACAGATGCTTTAGATATGGGCGCACTTGGTGGGACAAAGAAGATTCAAATCTCAGCTCTTCGAGCAATATCAGCTGGTGCAGATTTGCTCTGCTTCTCTGGTCTCTATGATCAATCAAGTTTTGTAGAAAATAGTTTGGTTGCAATTCGAGAGGCCGTCGAAGGGGGAGATATCAATAGTCAATCAATAGAGGATAACGCAGAGAAAATCTGGAGCTGGAGGCCACCAGTAACCACAGATTTTTCTCCAGCATCCTTACCAGAGATATCAAAGTTTAAACGTGGAGTTCATTATCAAGGCAAACTCTCTATATCAACGGATCAGATATCTTTAATCGAGTTATCTGCCGACCCAACAATTGCGGCTGGCTTTGTCGGCTGGGGATTACGAAGGCCTTTTATGCGAGCGGGCGTTAAGGTTAAATTAGAATCAAGTGATATCGATCTTTCAACTCACGTTCAAGGTTGTCTGGTCGTGGCCTTTCGAGATGCTTTTAGAGATAACAAAATATTAGTGGCTCTCGATAGAATCAATCGAAGCAGGCCAGATGCAATATTTGTTGACATGGGATGGCCAACCTGGGGCTTTAATCCTAAAAATATCATTAGAACTTTTGGATCAAGTGCGCTTGCTTCAGAAATAGCGGTTACTTTTCTGAAAGAAAGCTCTAACGGCTCAAAGAGATAAGTTCAAAGTAGCTATCTATAACGCCATCGATTCTTGCTTTAGGAGATATTTCCTTTACTTCACCAAGAGACCAACTAGGCACTTCGTCCTTACCACTTAAAGCCCAGGCTGCTTGTTTCGCTGCTCCATCAGCCACGTACTCACCGATTGGCGGAATGTGAATGGTTCTTCCAAACAAATCAGCAGATATCTGCTGTACTGCAGAATTCTTAGCAGCTCCTCCAATTAGTAAAATCCTGGAATAACTAACACCTTGTCTCTCCACAGCCTTTGCGGCATAAATCATTCCAGCGATAACGCCTTCGATAGAGGCGCGTGCCATATTCTCTTTTGTGAAATTACTATGCGTTATTCCATGAAAAGAGCCTTTAGCACTTGGCTTGTTGGGAGTCCGCTCGCCATCAAAGTGAGGAATGATTCTTAGACCCTCTGCTCCAACTTTTGCAGAGAGAGCAAGGGAGCTAAATTCTTCAAAGGAGAGCGAAAGACTTTTGGCAACTGTGTTAAAGATTTTTGCAGCGTTTAAGGTGCAAGCAAGAGGAAGAAAATTGCCCGTAGCATCTGCAAAGCCTGCAACTTCGCCCGATGAGTCATGAGTTGAACTCTTTGAAATAGCAAAAGCTGTGCCACTGGTTCCAAGTGAAATAACTAAATCACCTAATGATGCACCTAAACCAAGGGCCGCACCTGCATTATCTCCAGCTCCAGCAGCTATCGGGATTGAATTAGTGCTAGTTGCTCCAAATTGATTTGGCGCAATGATTTTTGGCAAGATGATTTCCTGATTGGTTCTTATTGCTGTTGCCAGAATATCTAGGCAATACTCGTTTTTTCTTGAATCAAAATATCCGGTGCCAGATGCATCAGAGCGATCAGTAAATAAGGTCTCTATCGACTTAGCACCCGAAAGTTTCCAAGAGAGCCAATCATGAGGAAGAGCAATCGCAGCAACTCTATTTGCATTTGCTTTCTCACTATCTGCAAGCCATCTCACCTTTGATGCAGTAAATGAGGCAACTAATTGAGAACCAGTGCGAAGCGCAATATCTGGAATCTCTCTATTTAAATCTTCGGCCGCCTTATCTGAGCGAGTGTCATTCCAGAGGAGGGCATCTCGAATTACTGCCCCATCTTTATCAAGTGCAATCATGCCGTGTTGCTGACCAGCAATTGAAATCGCTGAAATCTTATGAGAACTTAACTCATCAAGAGCCTCTGAGAGAGCCTTCCACCAATGCTGCGGGTTAACTTCACTTCCATCTGGATGCGGTCTTGAAGTTGATGCAACTAATTCACCACTATCAGCATCTCGCAGAACAACTTTTACTGATTGGGTTGAGGAATCAACACCTGCAACTATCGGCATAGTTTCTAGTAAACACCGATTAGATATTCCAGGGCTAGCTGATCAAGTTCTTCATAGTGATAGCCGCGCTTTCCTGCGGCCTCGACATCAAAACTCTCTCCTGCAATCTCTTTCCAGCCCTCACCCTTTGCAAGGGTAGGTTGAAGCAGCTCATTAACCCCTGATTTCTCAAGAGCTGCAGCAGTTCTTGGATCAGCTCTAAATGCTTTTGCTCTCTCCTGCAAGATTATGTAGGTACGCATATTTGCAGTTGCCGAAGCCCAGACACCATCATCGCTTTCAGTTCTCATTGGTTTGTAATCAAAATGCTTAGGACCTTCATAGTTATAGCGCTCCAGCAGATCAACAAGGAAGAAGGCAGATTTGAGATCGCCATGGCCAAAGACTAAATCTTGGTCGAATTTAGGGCCATGCTGGCCATTTAAATCAATATGAAAGAGTTTTTTATGGAATAGGGCTTGTCCGATTCCATGAACAAAATTCAGTCCTGCCATCTGCTCATGGCCAACTTCAGGATTTAGTCCAACTAATTCTGGATGAGCAAGAGAATTAATAAAGGCGAGCGCATGACCAATAGTTGGAAGGAAGATATCGCCGCGAGGTTCATTCGGTTTTGGCTCCATTGCAAACTTAATGTCATAGCCTTTATCAATAACAAATTGACCAAGAATATTAAAAGCTTCACGCATTCTCTCAAGCGCTATAACTGGGTCCTTACCAATATCAGTCTCTGCTCCCTCGCGTCCGCCCCAGCAAACATAGGTATGTGCGCCTAGCTCTACAGCTAATTCAATATTTGTCATTACTTTTCTTATTGCATACCTGCGAATATCTCTATTGTTAGAAGTAAATGCTCCATCCTTAAAAACAGGATGGCTAAATAAATTGGTTGTTGCCATCGGAACTTTCATCCCATTTTCATCAAGTGCTTTTTTGAAACGAGCAATATGTGCTGCGCGATCTGATGTTGATGAACCAAATGGAATTAAGTCATCATCATGGAATGTGACTCCATATGCCCCGCGCTTTGCTAACTCACTAACTGTGCGAATTGGATCAAGGGCTGCTCTAGTGGCATCTCCAAATGGATCGCGGGCTTGCCACCCAACAGTCCAAAGGCCGAATGTGAATTTATCTGCTGGTGTTGGATTTCTCATGGGATGAGCCTAACGATTTTGCTCACCTACTAGAATACGAAGGTGCTAGAAAAATCAGATCGCCCTTGGGGTCGCTATGAAGTCTTGCAGGAGAGCCCATCTCATAAGGTGAAGTGCATCTGGGTTAGTCCAGGAAAGCGCCTTTCCTATCAGCGCCACCAGAAGCGCTCTGAACATTGGTTTATAGTTTCAGGTAATGCGCAGGTGACCATCAATGGCGTAATTTCATCACTTGGCGCGGGCGATAGTCTGGACATTCCTGCTGGAAGCTTGCATCGAATCGCAAATATTGGAGATAGCGATGTGGTCTTTATTGAAGTCCAAACTGGAACTTATTTTGGGGAAGATGACATTGAACGTATCGAAGATGATTTTGGGCGTTGATAGATAAATGAAGGTAAAAGATTTTAAGATGTATTCAGAGATTTCTGAGACCCCTGATGTTTTCTCAAGACTTATAAATTCTGAAGCACAATTTCAACAAGCAGCAGAAAAGATAAAAGCAAGAAATATTTCAAATGTAATCATCTTGGCACGAGGAACCTCAGATAACGCCGGGCATTATTTAAAGTTTTTAATTGAAGTTAAGTTGGGGCTGCCAGTTGGTCTTGCTTCACCTTCATCTGTCTCAATCTATGGCGCTAAATTTGATTTTAAGAACACCTTAGTAGTTGCCTTGAGTCAGAGCGGAAAATCCCCAGATCTTCTCGCATTTGCAAGCGCCTCAAAAGAAGGCGGAGCGCTTCTAATCGCTATGACTAATAATTCAGATTCTCCTTTAGCAAAAGCTGGCAATATTCATATAGATCTATCCGCTGGGCCTGAAATTGCTGTTGCTGCTACCAAGAGTTATTCAGCTGAGCTCCTAGCCTCATTACTATTAGTTGATAGCTGGATTGGCAATAAGAGAGAAGTAAGGTCACATCTAGTTGATTCATCCAAAAAGTGCATAGCCAACTTAAGCGAGGTAGATAGTTTTGCCAACTCCCTCGATGCTAAGAGAGAAATTGTTGTTATCGGGCGGGGCTATGCATATGCCAATGCCAAAGAGCTTGCCCTAAAGATTCAAGAAACTAGCTACATTCCAGTGCAAGGAATGTCTAGCGCTGATTATCAGCATGGACCAATTGCAACCCTTAATAGTGATAGCCAAGTAATTGTCCTA
>JAURJF010000034.1 GCA_030832365.1 Candidatus Nanopelagicales bacterium | reverse complement strand
TGCAGTTAGATGTGTTTGGCGCAGTCTGTCTACTCATCGATGAGCTATCAGCGAGACGTGGCGAAGTTACGGCTGACGAATGGCATCTCACTTGTCGCATGGTCGACGCTGTGCGTCGACGTTGGCGTGAACCAGATCATGGCATCTGGGAGATCCGCGATATTCCGCGACAGCACACCTATTCAAAGATGATGTGCTGGATTGCCGTGCATGAAGGAATCTCTATAGCTGAGCGAATTGGTAAATCCAATTCAGAATGGGTCGACCTGCGTCGCGAAATCGCCAATGACATTTCAACATCTGGGTGGAGTGAAGAGCTGGATTCTTTCGCTGCTGCTTACGACCAACCTGAAGCAGATGCATCAGTGCTTCACGGACTCTTAGAAGGCTATCCGGCATCGATGGAGCAGATAATGGGAACCGTTGCCTTCGTTGAACGCCACCTTCGTGAGCAGAGCGGCGTGTATCGGTATCGATTCGACGATGGCTTGCCTAATGGTGAGGGCGCCATGCATATCTGCGCGACTTGGCTTGCAGGCGCCTATATTCGGATGGGATCGGCAGAAGATGCTCTGCAACTTCTAGATTCGCTCTTGGCTTTGGCTGGTAATACTGGGCTCTTATCAGAGCAAGTGAATCCAATTACTGGGCAAGGCTTAGGGAATCATCCACAAGCTTACTCGCATCTGGGTATTTTGGCCGTTTGTCGGCTTCTAGCACAGGATGCCAAAGCGCAATCGTGATGTAGTTTCTTAGGGTCCAATGACGCTAACGATAAATTAGGAACGACTAAACACCCATAGTTCCAAGAACAATTATCCAACCGAGTGCTGACTTAGACACAAGGCTTAAGACTATGTATGCCTTCTCGCCGTATGCGTACACCTTCCACTTGCCAATCTTCTTGTATTGCAGCCACATGTTGATGGCAAAGCTATTAAAAAAGAGGAAGGTCAGAAGGAAGCCGAACTGCGCATAGACCGGAATGGAATCGGCGATGTTATTGGTTGAAACCCAGAAGTAGAGACCGCCCATAATCCAAGGAGCAATTCCAGCAAGGACGCCGATATTAAATGGAAGCCAACTTGTTCTCTCGGTAAGTTGATTGTATTTCTCCATCATGAGACCCATTAGGTTCATGATGAAGTTAAGGGTGAAGATAAATACGACAGTTGAGATTTCTATGAGACCACCGAGCATAAGAAGAACAACGAGCATCAACGATGAGCTAATTGCGTACTCCCACCAACGGGCAGGATTAATACCAGAGGCGATATTTGCTTCATAGCGGCGCACATAAAATGGCGAGGAGATAAGAAGGTGGGCAAAGGCTGAGAGAAGCAGGAAGATCGGTCCAATTAGCGCAATTGGAAACTCAAAGAGCAGCTCGCTCTCAGGGCGGATCCCCTCTGGTGTATCGGTGAAGAATCTTGTTATTACTGGAATCTTGCTCTCAGGATTGAGGATAAAAAGAAGGGCAATGCCCTGAATTAGATGGGTAATGCCAGCTAATCTATTTAATCTCTGCAGCCTCATACCAATTTGCGTCTCTGGCTTCATTATCTTCTCCTTACTAAAGTTAGAAAAATGATAATACTCGATAAAGCTTAATAGATAGCAGGCTTATAAGCAGGGGGCGGAAGTTGCTTCCCAGAGGGCCTTGATTTCTCACCTGATAACTAGATAGAGCGCTACTTGTTTTAGTAGCATTTAGAGATGGAATTACTTCTAGTGGCCCTTGCAATACTTGTAATTCTTCTTGTTGCTAAGAATGGCTCAAGCAAGAGGAAGTAAGAGTTCATCTTCTAGCTATTTTTAGATCAATTTAGCCCTAGAAGATAGAGATTTACTTAACCTCCTTGCTTAATATGGATGATATCTAGGGATAGAGATAGGCTTTAACTCTTCTTTTAATCAATATTAATTCTCATCAATTTAGCAAGGGGCGGCAGATAGCTATGGCAGATAGGCAGATTCAGGTTGGACTTCTTGCCTATGGCGCAATCGGTGATGAACATAATCAAGCGATTGCCTCTACTGCCGGTCTAACTACAGTTGCAGTCTGTGATGCTAAAGCAGATCGCATAGAGGCAGCTCTTAAGATCTCACCAGGTGCTAAAAGCTTTGATGACGCTGATCAGATGCTTCAATCAGGCCTTCTTGAGCTAGTGATCATTTCAACTCCCCCAAATACTCACTTCACTTGGGCAAAAAAGGCTCTAGCACTTGGAATCAATGTAATTGTTGAAAAGCCTATGGCGCTAACTACTAACGAGTGTGATGAGTTAATTGCACTTGCAAAATCAAAATCACTTCTGCTTAGCGTCTATCAGAACCGGAGATATGACTCAGATTTTCTCACTATGCAAAAAGCTATTAACGATGGGCTAATCGGTGATCTCTTTTATATTGAGAGCTTTGTTGGTGGCTATAAGAAACCCTGCTCGCTCTGGCACTCAGATGTTCTTATCTCAGGAGGAGCTATCTTTGATTGGGGGGCTCACTTTATTGATCAGATAGTGACGCTAATTGGCTCACCAATTGCTCATATCTCAGGGCTTAATCAGAAGCGCCATTGGCACCACATCACAAATGCTGATCACTCTCAGGTGGTAATTACCTTTACCGATTCAAAGCAGGCGATATTTATCAACTCAGATCTTGCTGCAGCAAGAAAGCCTAAGTATTACGCCCTTGGGACTAAGGGGGCCCTTGTTGGTAATTGGAATAGCGCAGCTGGTGATACTCCAGCAGATCTGCCAGCGATAATTTCATTGATTAAAGAAGGTGGAGAAGTTGAGCTATTAGAGGAGATTAAGGCAGAGCCATATGCCTTCCATCAGGCAGTTGCTGATCAACTCCTAGATGGAGTTGAGCTTGAGATTAAAGCTGAGCAATCAAGAAATGTTGTTGAGATTATGGCAAAGGCTGAGCAATCAGCTGCATCTAATGCAATTGCGATAAAGCCAGAGCTAATAAAGCTATAGGTAGATAGCGATGAGCGTTAATTGGGGCTTTATTGGGGCAGGCGTTGTTGCAACAAAGGCTCTTGCTCCTGCGTTGAGAAGCGCTAGTAATGCCAATTTATATGCTGTTGCTAGTAGAGATATCTCAAAAGCATTAAACCTTTCACCTAGCTGTGTTTATGATAACTACGATGAGTTAATCAATGATCCAAAAGTAGAGGCTATCTATATCAGCCTTCCCAACAACGTCCATGCTTCAATTGCTAGTAGAGCTCTTATGGCAGGCAAAGCAGTTCTCTGTGAGAAGCCGCTAACTATGAATTATCAAGAGAGTGAAGAGTTAATAAGAGTTGCTAAGGCGAGTAACTCTCTACTTGTTGAAGCGATCTGGTTTCGCTGGCATCCAAGGCTAATTAAAGCTTGCGAGCAGATTGCAGCGGGAGTAATTGGCGAGATAACTCAGATAGATGCCGCCTTTACCTATGTAAATAACAATAAAGACAATTATCGCTTTGATCCAGCACTTGGCGGCGGAGCTCTTCTTGATCTTGGCCCCTATCCACTACATCTAATTGCATCGCTCTTTGGAAGTGAGGCAAGAGTTGAGCTCCTTAAGGCTAACCAAGATATTGGCCCAAGCGGAGTTGATCTAGTAACAAAGGGCAGTGCGCTTATTAATGGCAGCGTTAGATTCAACTTTAATCTCTCATTTGTTGGGCAGCTAAGCCAGGAGATCAGCATCTCTGGAAGTAAGGGAAGTATTAAATTCCTAGAGGGTGCGGCCTTCACCAATTGGAATGAGCCATCAACGCTTTTAGTTAATGATGAGATTTACTCATTTGAAAGCGTTGATGCCTACCAATTGATGGTTGAAGCGGTATCAGATGTCATATTGGGAAAACCTGCCTGGATTCCCCCTCACTCTGAGAGCTTATTTGTGATGGGCTTAATTGATCAGATAAGAGAGAGCGGCAGTAAGTAATTGAGTGAGACTTTAAAAGATATTTGGATAAAGCTGAAAAAAAGAAAAGGGCCCCTAAATATTGGGGCCCTTTGCGGTGTCCTATACGACACTCACTTCACCAGACTTGATTGGCGTAATGATACACCGACTACGGGAGCGGATAACGGGGCTCGAACCCGTAATTCAAGTCTGGTGAAAACCTGTGTGTTACCAATTACGACTATATCCGCGCCACATGGCAATAATTACACTTACAATTTGAATGAAATTAGCATCTTTTTTAAATTGTGGAAATCCTTAGGTTTTGGAAGTTATACAGTGAGTAATTCCAAAAAGATTAAATATCGCCGTAGCACTATAAAGCTACTTTTCGTCTGATCTATGAATTTTTAGTTATTTTGATGCGATCGTAATTTCCATGTAAAAGCACCTGAATTGTTAGCCCTTCAACGCTGACTTTTTCACCTTCATAGAGAAGTGGATCGGGAAATGCTGAAGCCATACATGGTTTCTTGCCTACGTTATGACTCTCAATTGGTCTTGTAGTTGGGGCCTGTGGAATCAAAAATTCTTCGCCATGGCCTTTGGTAGCATCATAGATATAAACCAGAACACCGTTTTTTGTATCAATTCCACAAGAGAACTTGGTATACCTGCGTGATTCAATAATGACAGCTCTACTTTGTGAGATTGGCAGTATTGCAAGCCTTAGCCCTGGTTGGCTTCCACTTAATGGCGCTAACGTCATCTCAATTTCTCTTATCTGGCTAGCCTGTCTGCAAAATACCCGCTCGTCTGGAATCCATCTGCCGAAAAATCTCATCCAGCCACTAAGTTCACGGGTTGGCCCATCTTGTCCTCCAAGAATGTCAAAAGGATTAAAAGTGTTGATTGGTAGCTCGCTCCAACCGCCAACATGGCCCAATCCAATTGCATGGCCAAACTCATGTGCCCAATAAGACCAATACTCTCGCTCTGGTGCATCAAAGAATGCTCCCGGAATGGAGTAAGAAGCTATTTGCCCTTCATTTGTTCTTAAATCCTTAACTACCTGATCCCAAGGGAATCCTTGAGTGCCTTCTCCTATAAAAGTTTGACCCTTTGGCAAAATGAAATTAACTGTTTGGATATTGGTGAAGTCAAAAACTGGATCTGATGCACCCATGGCATCTTGAAATATCTTTGGTCCGTTTGCAGCATTATTGACGTTTACAGATTTTGGAATTACATAATCACTACTTTTACCTGGGAGCCTTACCCAATTATCAGCAACGACCCATTGGACTTTAAATTTTCCTTCGCTAACTACATCAAACCACTCTGTTAGTAGCTTCATCTGATCATCAACTCGAGCCCTAAAATTCGCCTCACCTGGAAAGTCTGAGAAGTCGATAGGGATCAATGCCCATTTAACAGTTCCAGACTTTGCTGTCATTGCATTCCACTCTGGAAAACCTGCCCCAGTCATTCCTCGCGTTTTACTTACATCTTTAATCTTGCATAACTCAATATTTTCACTCGGTTCAGTAGGTGGTTTATAAACAATATCTTTTACCGTTTGGGTTGGCGAAGGGGTTGGGGTAGCAGAAACTGTTGGGGTTGGTGATGGCGTAGCAGAAGGTGTAACAGTGGGGCTGGGTGTTGGCGTTGGTGTTGGCGTTGGTCTTGATTGTGAAATTGATTGAACTCTAAAACCAACTCCTGGCCCCGATGAAAACTTTGGAGCTCCCACAGCATCAGATAGATACTTCCAAGGCTTTGGTAGTGGATCTTTATCTTTTAACTTTAGGAATTTGGCAAATAGCCCTTTCTTACCAAGGACTTTAGAGCAAGATATGCCAAAGGCATTTATTTGATAGCTTCCTTTTGGAAATTTAACCCCTGCAATAACTTCATCTTTCTTTACTTTATATATTCCACATGGTGGGGTTTGTGGACCTGCGCCATGAGAATTTGAGTTAGCAGAGAAAGGAATAAGAGATAAAACAAGAGCAAAGGCTAGTAAAGCTGCGCCTCTACTCTTGTTAATCATTTATTTTTCCTTATTAATTAAAGAGCTCTGTGACTTTGTTCCAATTAACTACGCTCCACCAGGCAGCGAGGTATTCGGGTCTTCTATTCTGGTATTTGAGGTAATAAGCGTGCTCCCAGAGATCATTTCCTAGAAGTACTTTCTTTCCCTCACTTACTGGGCAATCTTGATATGGGGTGGTGGTTATTGAAAGCTCACTTCCATCTTGAATTAACCAGACCCAACCAGAGCCAAAGCGAGCCATCCCTGCTGCTTCAAACTCTTCCTTGAACTTTGCAAAAGATCCAAACTTGGAATTTATTGCCTCTGCTACTTTGCCAGTTGGCTCGCCTCCACCAGTTGGGCTCATCCATTGCCAAAACAGGGAGTGGTTGTAGTGGCCGCCGCCATTATTTCTAACCGCTGCTTTAATTTTATCTGGCACTTTATCAAGTGAGAGCATAATTTCATCAAGGCTCTTTGATTCCCATTCACTTCCTGCAATTGCTGCATTTAATTTATCAACATAGGCCTGATGATGTTTGCCATGATGAAGCTTCATAGTTGCCTCATCGATATGAGGCTCTAGAGCGTCATAGGGGTATGGAAGTGGTGGAAGGGTGAAAGCCATTTTATTTATCGCCTTTCAATGGGGGTGAGTCAAGAGTTAGTTTAGCCCTGGCTGCTTAAAGAGCAAGATAGATCAAGGCCTAGCTATATAAATAGAGTAGGAGTACAACAAAGTTAAAGGTGCTCATCGCCATAAAGAGAAGGGCTAGAGCCTTTAATTGAGAACCTGATTTGGCTATTGATTGCGATAAGGCTGAGGCAGATTTAAGGGCCTTAAGTGAATCAATTACAGAAAGGCTATCTCTAACTGCTGCCACCATCGCTGTTACTGAGAAGACTCCCCCTGAGGCAACAAGACCAACTAGAAATAGCTTTAGATATTGATCGCTATCACCGGTAATAGCACCTGTTGCACAGAGCGCTAATACTGCTGAGAGAAGAATTGTGGGAGCTAATTGAGATTTGACTCTAATAGAGCGTTGTTGATTCCAAGAATTAATTAGATTGTTTTCATCCATAGGCTAGATAATACAAGAGGTGGTTAGAGAATTACGGGTTTTAGGAAAGCGAAGCAAGCTTTTCTTGCACTTGTTTTGCTGATGGATTAGTCATAGCGCTTCCATCTGAGAAAACTAGGGTTGGAACGGTTTGATTTCCCCCGTTTACCTTTTCAACAATCTGAGCTGTTCCGGCAACCTCTTCAATATTAATCTCTTCAAAGCTGATGCCAAGATCTGCTAATTGCGACTTTAGCCTCTTGCAATAACCACACCAAGTGGTTGAATACATAACAAATGACATGTGATAACTGTATTTGATGTTAGAGAGTAATTCTTGCCCTATTAGCTAATTGAGCGCTAGGGGCGCCGCTTAAGATATGAACTAAGCCACTTCCTATTACCTGCCAATCACTTTCTCCGCTTCGATTTACTAGCGCAGTTAGCTCATCAATTCCTATCAATATGGTCTCGTCTGGCGCGCTCATTAATACCTTTGCTGCGCTCTCTGGAATCCATCTAAAGAAGCGATCAAAGTGAGGAATGACTCTGATGTTAGTAAGGAGATTAAAACCTTGAGTTGGCCTCTTCTTACTAAGTCTAAAGTTTGGAATATGAGTTGAGAGCGCCATAGCACCTGCGCTGCAGCCTGCAAGTGATGAACCGCTACTCCAGCCTTGATAGATGGCATCAAATACTGGGGTGCCTGCAAGTGATTCTGCTAGATGATGTGGATCTCCTCCAGAGAGATAGATAAGGGCGCTATCTGCAATAAGTTCTGCTAGCTCTTTATCTTGCGCATCTTGCTTACTTAATATCTCTAGGAATTCAACCTCTATCCCTAAGCGCTCGCCTTGCGCCCTTCCAAGCTCTCTCCAAAACGCAATTCGATCTGCGCTCTCTTGCCCTGCCGCGGTTGGGATTTGAATGAAGCGCGCCTTCTTGCCATTTTTAACACCATCTTGAATAAGAGATAGCTCTAAAGAGGCCATCGCTGGCAGATACTCACCAGAGCCAACTAGCGCTAGAGATCCCTTAGGCATCCTTTATCACTCCTTATTTCTGTTTAATTAGCGTGGTGCTACTAAAGAGTTGGATCGACTTTATTCTCGACAATTGTGGCAGCATCTACGCCCCATTGCCCATCTATTTTTGAAAGGACATATTGCATGGTAAAGCTCTTATTTTGATTATCGATTAAATCCACCTGAAATACATAGCCATCATCTAGGGCAACACAGCGGCCAATCTCAAAGCTTTTTAGAGTTAGTAGAGCGCTATATTGGCCAGAGATTATTGCAACAAAGTTATCTAGGGATACACCTTGTCGAAATTGCTCTGAGGCAAAATTGTAAGCAGCACTTGGTTCAGCGCTACCAAAGGCATTTAATTGACCAGTGATCCAAGCAGCGCCGCCAGCGATCTCTTCCTGGCTACATTGACTTGCTTGTGAATTAGATTGATCCTTCTGATCTGGCTCAGTTGAACAAGCTGAGAGGAGTAAGGATAGAAGAAGTACTAGCTTTATTAGGCCAAAGCCTTTAAGACCCATGACACAAGGTTACTGCCCACTTGCGCCTTTTGTGTATTGAGAGTTTAGATAAATTCACTTCTTAAATCAGAGCTAATTGGGCTATTAATTAATATGGCAGTGACAATGATTAAGAGTATAAAAATGATCAGTATTGAAACTCTCTTGCCAACTCGCTGCGGGAGGCCGCCAATCTTGCTATCTCTATCTGCGCTTAGATCCTTTAAGACATTGGCAAAGTGAAAGGCAACTCCAAGAAGAGAGCCTGTTGCTAATACCCAGAGTGGTGGATTTCTATCAACGGCATAGAAAATACTTGCCGGAAGCGCTGCAAGGGCGATGAAGTAGACAAGAGGAGATGTAATACGGAACTTAAAATAGAAGTTATAGGCAATACCGCAGCCAACACCTAGTAAATAGACCGCTCCGCCTTTAAGGCCAAGTGGTCCAAGTAAGTTAGCAATTACTGCAAAGGGAAGGAGGATAAATGTGGCCCTTCTAAGATTTTCTATAGTTACTTGTCCGCTAACTAAAGGTTTATTAACTCGGTTATGTTTTAGATCATCTTGATAGTCATAGATGTCATTACTCCAGCCAATTAAGAGCTGGCCTAGAAATACGGTGAAAGCAATTAGATATGCCGGCCCCTCCCACCAGAGCGTTAAAGCTAGAAGAAAGGAGATGGCGGTGATAAGCATTGTTGGGCCAAAGTGAGCGGCTCTGGCAAAGGCACTTATCGCTCTCATCTGCCAATAGTGACATAGAGGCAGTTGCTCTCCGCCATAGTTCTCAGGAAATTCAATAAATAAGGCAGAGATTAAGTAGTTCACTTCTGCTTAAAAACTTCATCTCCACTACCAAGGGCTACTCTGATAAAGTCCCAACCATAGATTAGTTAGGTGGTAGCAATGGATCCATGGATCTGGTTTGTAGTAGCTGGGCTGCTCTTGGTTGCCGAGATGTTAGTTGTCCATCTCTTATTTGCCTCACTTGCACTTGCTGCCCTTGCTGCTGGAGTAAGTAACTTACTTGGAGCATCCCTTGCCATTCAAGGCGTCTCTTTTGCTCTCTTTGCTCTGATCTCACTTGTCGGAATTCGCCCAATTGCCCTGCGCCATATGAAGAAGCAAGGCCAAGAGGGTTCCACAAATGTTGATGCTCTACTAGGAGCAACTGCCTTTACTACTACCGATGTGGATCAATTGGGTGGTCAAGTCAAGCTAAGTGGTGAGATCTGGAGCGCTCATACTTTGGGTGAAAAGATTTCATCTGGTGAAAAAGTCCAAGTTGTTGCAATCGATGGCGCAACAGCGCGAGTTAAGAAAATCGAGGAGAG
>JAURJF010000033.1 GCA_030832365.1 Candidatus Nanopelagicales bacterium | reverse complement strand
TGAAGGTATTTATGGCCGGGAATATAACGCTACCAATGGCGGGGTTGGTATCACCTTTAACATTGCAGTTACTAGCGCTTTAAAGAGTCAAATAAAGCAAGCCCGTCTTGAGCTAAAACAGGGATAACTACCAGCCGGGATGAACGCTCTTGCCGCCATCAAAATCAATAATGCTTCCAGATGCAAAATTAAAAGTTTCACTAGTTATTGCTAGCGCTAGATTGGCAACTTCCTCAGCGCTTCCAATGCGCGCTGCAGGAACTGTATTGGTCCAAGAGAAAAAACCCTCTGGCCACCTACTTTCTAATTTACTATCTCCAATAAGACCTAATCTAATTCCATTAATTCGCATTGGCGCTAGAGATAGAGCAAGTGATCGAGTAACTGACTCTAAAGCCGACTTTGATGCGCCGTAGATTTCATGACCTGTTTTGGCGTTTAAAGCCTCAATAGATGAAATATTGATAGCTAATGTAGCTCCTTTGGATTTAGCGGCAAGAATTATCTCGATAGGAGATAGTAGATTTATCTGAAATATCTCTTGTGCTTTACTTGATGAATAATGCTTAAGGTCAAGAAGTGATTGATCAGCAGCGTTATTAATTACGCAATCTATTGAGCCAATCTGTTCAACTAACTCAGTACCACTTGAAGCTATAGAGAGATCTTTTTTTATTACCTCAATACCGTCAATGCCTTTAGAGCTATTTACCTGACCAATTACCCTCCAGCCTGCAGAGATAAAGGTTTTGCAAAGCGCACTTCCAATTAGCCCGCCAGCTCCAGTGATGAGAATAGATCTCTGCTTACTCATGAAATAGCTCCGGTAGGTTGGCAATGTTTGGGAATTGAGAGATTAACTCATCTTTGCCTATTAATTCCATAGTTGAAAAGGCAGGAGCTAGAAAGCAGCTCAGAAGCGAGTAAGACCCTAAAGACTCTGCTGCCATCCAGGTATTAGCTGGTACCTGGTAGGCAAGAGTTTTTCCTTCTTGATCGAGTTGATTACTGACTAGTTGACCATTTTCAATAGTGTGAAGAAGAAGGGGATCGCCAGATAAATGAAGCCAGAGCTCGGCCTGGGGCAGGCGATGCCAGGCTGAGAAATCGGGGGAGACCACCATAAAGTAGATTGCATTGCTTAACTCATCTCGATAAATCGTTGAATATAAACCACCTTCACCTTCAAGGGGTTGCAAATCAAGTTTTGCTATCAATTCATCCTTGTTCATTAAATTCCTTGCGTAGGGTCTGAACTACAACGTCTACATCCTTAGATAATTGAGAGAAATCAATTAAGGTCGATGATCCATTTGCTATTACTTGTTTCCCGTCGACCCAGACATCGCTTACATCGCCACGACCTGCAGCAAAGACAAGCTGAGCAAATACGTCATGGAGCGGGATCAGATGGGCCTTATTTAGATCTATTGAGATTAGATCTGCGCTCTTACCTACTTCGATACTTCCAATCGAACTCTCAAGTCCTAAAGCTTTTGCTGCCTCAATTGTTGCCATACGAAAAATCTCAACTGCCTTTAAGTTTTCTGGGCCATTACTCTGGGAATATAAGTTTGCAGCTACTCGCATTACCGCCCACATATCCAAATCATTACTTGATGAGCAACCATCAGTGCCAAGTGCTACAGATAAATTCCTGCTCTGATATTTCTTAATATCAGCAATACCACTTCCTAACTTGAGATTACTTCCAGGGCAATGAGCAACTGCTGCGCCTGCCTCGACTAATAATTTAATATCCTCATCTGATAGGTGAACACCGTGTCCTAATAAAGTATGAGATTCTAAGATTCCGCTTTCTTGTAATAGAGCAGTTGGAGATTTACCAAAACGTTTGGCTACGTCATCATTTTCTCCAAGGTTTTCAGATATATGAATACTTATCGAAGCTCCCATCTGCTTTGCTAACTTCCCAATTTCAATTAGGTGATCAGGTGAGACGGTGTAGGTTGAATGGGGCATTAGATAGGTAGGAACATCTGGTCCACCAACCTCTTGCAGTACTTGCTCCCACTTCTTTGCTATCTCTAATCTCTCTTCCCAATTAAGGCCATCAAGGCCAGTGAAATCAAAGAAAAGAGGGCCAGTTATATGGCGAATTCCAGTGCTTGCTGCTCCTTTGTGAGCCGCATCCGGATAGAGATACATATCAAGGGTGGTTGTTGTTCCTGCAAGCAGAGATTCCAATGCGCCAAGTTGGCTTCCGAGGGCAACATTTTTTGGATTCATAATCAATCCCTCTGCTGCCCAGACCCTTTCTAGAAATCCTTGAAGATTTACTCCCTCTGCCCAGCCGCGCAGTAGTGACATTGCCAGATGGGTATGGGTATTGATTAATCCTGGCGCAATTAATTTATCTTTAGCATCATAGGTCTTGCTACCTTTTAAAGTTCCTGCGCTTGCAATTGCAACAATTTTCTTATCTTTAATTGCGATAGCACAATCTTTCAGAACTCGATTTTTGCTATCAGATGTGACAATGTAGGTTGCATTATCAATCACTAAATCAAAATCATTCACTTTGAAGCCAAAACCTTTAGCGCACCTTCAATAACTGTTAAAGCTTTCGACTTACCCATTTCAAGGGCTTTATTTATCTCATCCATTGTTATCTCAGCCTCGCTTAATCCTGCAGCCGGATTAACAACTAGCGCAATGCTGGCATAAGCAATACCAAGCTCTCTTGCCAAACTCACTTCAGGGCATCCCGTCATACCAACTACTGTCGCGCCAACAAGTGCTGCTAGTCGAATCTCTGAAGGGGTTTCAAATCTAGGTCCATTAAAGCCGGCATAGACTCCATTTTCATGAAGCAAAATTGCTGACTCCTTAGCGCTTTGGCGAAGAGCGCTCTGTATTTTTGCATCATATGCGCGCGTGAGATCAACATGTTGAACTCCAGGTTTTGATCCATCAGAGAAGGTGTGCTGTCTACCAGAGGTGAAGTCGATAAAGTCATCAATTAGGCAAAGATCTCCGGGGGATAGCTTGGAATTGATTCCTCCAACTACATTGATTGCAATGATTTCGGTAACGCCTAACTCACTCATAGCCTTGATATTGGCTCGATAATTGATCAGATGAGGTGGAATGCTATGGCCGCTTCCATGACGGGTTAGAAATACTAGGTTTACACCGCTTAATTGCCCGCTGATAACGCAAGCTTTTCCATATGCAGTATCGATTTCTTTAGAAATACCATCTTTCAAAGCAGGTAGGTCATAAAAGCCAGTGCCTGCAATTAATCCAATCGTCTTTGGCATCGAATCAGGATGCCAGGCCAGCCATCAAACGGCCGATGGTATTTCGATCCGCCTCTTTAGAACTAAATATGGCAACAATCTTGCCATTAGAGATGACTGCAATTCTGTCAGCAAGGGAGAGGATTTCATCAAGCTCTGCAGAGACTAAGAGAACAGCTGCGCCTGCGTCGCGAGCAGCAATCAATTGGTTATGAATAAACTCAATTGATCCCACATCAACGCCTCTAGTTGGTTGAGCAGCAACAACTACATCTAGCTGTTGGCTTAACTCTCTTGCAACAACAACTTTCTGTTTATTTCCACCAGATAGTGAGCCGGCTGAGAGGGAAGCATTTGGAGCCCTGATATCAAATTTCTCAACGAGGGCTTCACCATTGCTTGCAACTTCCTCTAAATTTCTAATCCAGCCGTTGGCAAATGGTGCTTGGTCAAATCTATTTAAAACTAAGTTATCAGCGATGGAGTAAGAAGTTACTAATCCATGCTTCTCACGATCTTCAGGAATATGAGAAACGCCTGCTAGATGCGCAGCCCGTGGATTTAAGTTTGGAATTGCTTTGCCTTTGACAACTACCTCGCCACTTAAGCGAGAACGCATACTGCAAATTGCTTCAACTAATTCTCGCTGGCCATTTCCTTCAACGCCTGCAATACCAAGAATCTCTCCAGCATGAACTTCTAGGGAGAGGTCTCTAACAGATTCGAGTTTTCTATCATCATTAACTCGTAGATTCTTTATCGAAAGAAGGACCTCTTTAGGCTTTGCGACGCTCTTTTCAACGCGAAGAACGACCTCACGGCCCACCATCATCTGGGCAAGTTTTGATTCACTACTCTCCTTAGGAGTAGTAGTACCCATTAGCTTCCCACCACGAAGAACAGCAATTCGATCAGCAACTGCCATAACCTCACGCAGCTTATGGGTAATAAATAGAATCCCAACCCCACGCTTGGCAAGATTTCTCAAAACTTCAAGGAGTTCATCAGTTTCCTGGGGAGTTAATACCGCTGTTGGTTCGTCAAGAATTAGCAACTTAACATCGCGTCTAAGGGCTTTAAGAATTTCAACTCTCTGGGCCATTCCCACAGGAAGATCTTCGATGATGGCATCAGGATCAACTTCAAGACCATATTTCTCTGAAAGAGCCAGAGCTTCTTTCTTTGCCTGCTTGATATTTACAACACCGAATTTCTTAGGTTCATCTCCTAGGATCATGTTCTCTGTAACGCTCATCACTGGAACTAATTGAAAATGCTGGTGAACCATTCCTACGCCACTAGCAATTGCTGCAGCGGTATCACCACTTTCCATTACGGTGCCATTAATTTTTATAGTGCCAGTATCAGGCTTGACCAGACCAAATACTGCTTTAACTAACGTTGACTTGCCAGCGCCATTCTCACCAAGGAGAGCAAGAATCTCGCCCTCTCTAACTGTAAGTGAGATATCTTCATTGGCAATGACTGAACCAAAGCTCTTGCTTACACCCTCAATTTCTAGAAGAGTCTTCATGACTTCTCCTTCTCATAAGGAATGCCCTCAGCAGCTGGTGGGCGGACTTTTCCAGCCGAGATTGCTAGAACAACAATTGTCAGAATATATGGAAGCATGTTTATAAATTGGGGAGGAATTTCTACTACTTCATCAATCATTAGCTGATTAGTTACCGCTTGAGTTAATCCGAAAAATAGCGCAGCGGCAAGTGCGCCAAGTGGATTCCATCTGCCAAAGATCATGATGGCAAGAGCGGTGAAGCCCTTTCCTGCAGTGAATCCTCGCTCAAATATTCCAACTGCCTCAAGAGCAAGGTATGAGCCAGCAAGCCCACCAACAGCTCCTGCAGCAGTGACATTTAAATAGCGAAGTCTGCTTACTGAAACTCCCGCAGTATCAGCACTTGATGGATGCTCTCCAACTGCTCTTGAGCGCAGACCCCAAGAAGTTTTATAGAGCGCAAACCAGAGACCTAAAATAAAGAAGATTCCAAAGTAGGTAATTGGGCCGTGGAAAGATAGAACTGGACCAAGAATTGGCCAGGCTCCAATAACTGGAAGATCAATAGGGTCAAGGGTTGAGGGGATTGAATAATTCTGGCGATAGTAAAAGGAAGTTATACCTGCAGCCAAAATATTTATGATAACTCCAGCAATAATCTGATCCATTTTCCAATTAACTGCCATTAAGGCTAATAGCAGCCCCATCATCGCCCCGGTAAATACCCCGACTAGCATTCCTTGTACTGTATTTTTCAAAATAGCTCCAGCAAAAAAAGCTGTAAAGGCTGAGATCAGCATCGTTCCTTCGATACCGATATTTACAACTCCAGTTCGCTCGCACATGACTCCAACCATTGCGGCAAGTGCTAGGGGAAGTGCGAATTGAATTGCGGTATATAGAACTGATGTCGCTACTAATCCATCCTTACTATAGAAATAAGTGAAGGCTGCAAGAAATGCAATGATCAAATAATGGCTAGTGCGTAGTTTCATCAATTACTCCAACCGCTAGTCATCGCTACATTCTCTTTGCGGTTCTTAAAAAATTTAGCAAGAAGTGGCGCAGTAACAAAGAATAAAATCAGCGCAAGAAGTAGATCTACTAACTCTGGAGCAACTCCTACTTCAAACTGCATGGTAGAGCCACTTGCTCGCATTCCACCGATGAGAATTGCAGCAGGGATAACGCCAAGAGGATTTGCTCGTCCAAGTAAGGCCACAGTAATTCCATCAAAACCAAGCCCTGCATTAAAGGCTGGCTCAAATCTTCCAATAATGCTTAATGTTTCAACTGCTCCAGCAACGCCAGCGACTGCTCCACCAATTAACATGCTTAACATGATGGTTTTCTTTACCGAGATTCCGGCATACCATCCCGCATTTTTATTTCTTCCAATTGTTTCAATGCTAAAACCAGTAGTGGTATTTCTCATGATCCACCAGAGCGTAATGGAAAGTCCTATAGCTAAAAAGAATCCCAATGGCAGGCCTAATAAATCAGGCATCCTGGCCGATTCTTGAATTTTTGGCGTCCTAGTAAGGGGCTGATCTGGCTCTTTAAAAGGGTTACTAGTTAGATAATCAGAGAGCGCGATGACAATACTATTTAACATAATAGTTGTAATGACTTCATGAACTCCGCGGTAAGCCTTTAGCACCGCTGCAACTAAAGCCACTAGCGCTCCAAAGAATGCGCCAAAGATTAAAGCTAGTGGAATATGAACTAGCGCAGGTAGACCAACAAAGGTATATCCAGCCCATGCAGAGGCAAGCGCTCCAGAGATTAATTGGCCTTGAGCTCCGATATTAAATAGACCCGCTCTAAGACAAATCGCGACTGCCAGGCCACTAAGAATTAAAGGCGTGGCTTTGGCTAAAGTAATTGCGACTCCATCAAAGGATCCAAAAGCAGTAGTGAATAGAACTCTATAAGCTGAAAGTGGATTAATCCCTTGGATAAAAATTAAGATGCCACCAAATGCTAAGGCAACAAGAATTGATAATAGTGGAACTAAAATTGGGCTGAAATCAAGTTTCTTGCCTTGCTTTGCATCCACGAATGACTCCAATGATTTTTGAATCTAAAACTTCTTCTCTTGATTTAAAGGGAGATACGCCTCTTTTAAAAGCGTATCTCCCTTTCTTTATAACCTTAACTTAAGTCTTAGAGCTTAACTCCGGTCTTAACTTTTCCTTTTATAACCTTCGGAGTAAGTGCCTTCAACTTAGCTTGATATGCAGCAGGAACCTTGCTTGTGAAGTCGTGTAGTGGAGCAAGTCCGACTTTTCCAAAGTAGTTTCCGCCCTTATCAGTTCCATTAACAATGGTCTTAACCACTGCAGCAACGCCCTTATCGATTAACTTCATTGCTGAAGTTACAAGGCAAGGACGAGCCTCAGGAAGTGTTCCCCATTGATCGCTATCAACGCCGATGCAATATGCACCTTTCTTCTTTGCAACGCGAAGTAGTGCACCGTTTCCAGTGTTTCCACCTGCGCCGAAGATGACGTCATAACCCTGGGAGAGAAGCTGCTGAGCAGTTGTTCCACCCCATGCTGGGTCATTGAATGCGTTATCTGGAGCGTGATAAATCAATTTAGTTGCTGGATACTTCTTCTTAAGTTCCTTAGCGGCATATGCAACGCCGTTACGGTATCCCTCTCCGAAGTAACGAACTGGTGGAACAAGGTCAGTTCCAAGAACTGCGCCAGTCTTACCAGTCTTTGTTAAATGTCCAGCTAGATATCCTGCAAGGAATCCAGCCTTATCTTCTGGGAAAACTAGTCCAGTTAGATTTGGAAGAGCTGCTCCCTGGAATTGATCTACTCCAATGAACTTAATTTTTGGATACTCAGCAGCAGCTTCAGTCATGGCCTCTGCCATTAGGAAGCCAACGCCGATAATTACATTGTATTTCTTATCAGCAAACTGGCCGATATTTGTGGCATAGTCTTTTGGATCTGTTGTTTCGATAAATTTAGCGAAACCGCCATTTCTCTTAGCTGCTCGTTTTGCGCCTTCCCATGCAGATTGGTTAAATGATTTGTCATCAACTTTTCCAGTATCAGTTACTAAACCGATGCAGAAAAGTCTTCCGGTACCGCAATCACTCTCCGATGCTGCTTTAGATGGTGCCGCAAAACCTAGAGCTGTAAGTGCAACTACAGCTACTACAGATATCACGCGCTTAATCATGAATCTCCTCTCAAAGATCTCTGGCAATGAGGTATGCCCGAGGGTAAATCGATCGATTACCAGTGGAGAAATAAGTTCATTTATATGACTATTTCGGGGAGGCTCACTGATACGGGAATCCTATCCATGCCAGAATTGAAGGAGAAATGCTGGCCGATACCAAAGGCTCCGTGTCCCATCACATTTTCGTGACCTATTTTCACCTTTACCCAAAAACTCTGGTTCCCAAGTATCAACTCTGGCTTTAGACTGCTTGGGTGAGAACAATCGATTTTCTCGAGCAGGGCGATGGGGCAATTACTCTGATCGATCAGCGCCTGCTTCCCCATGAGAAGAAAATCCTTACAATAAAAACTCACCAAGAATTAATTGAAGCGATTCAAACTCTGGCGGTTCGCGGAGCTCCAGCTCTGGGAGTTGCCGGAGCCTTTGGGGTGGCCTTAATTGCCCTTCGCAGCCAGCAGCAAGGCTGGAGCCAGGAAGAGATAGAAAGCGCAATTTCTGCTTTAAGAGCTGCTCGCCCTACCGCGGTCAATCTTGCCTGGGGAGTTGATCAAGTTACTCCAGAATTAGTTAATGGCCCCTCCTCTGTTTTGAAATCAGCTCTAGCTATTAGCCGCGCTGATGGTCTTGCAAATAGAGCGATGGGAAAACTTGGGGCTGCCTATCTATTAGAAAAGTGTGGCAAAAAAAAGTTGCGCATCCTTACCCATTGCAACACTGGATCTCTGGCAACGAGTGATTGGGGAACGGCTCTTGGAGTAATTCGAGAGCTAAGTGAGCAGGGATATATCGAGGAAGTCTTTGCTGATGAGACTCGCCCCCTGCTTCAAGGCTCTCGCTTAACTGCCTGGGAGTTAAGTGAGGCAGGAATTAAATATCGGATTCTTCCAGATGGAGCTGCAGCAAGCGCTCTCTTCTCAGGACTTATCGATGCAGTATTAATTGGAGCAGATCGAATCGCTAGAAATGGTGATAGCGCAAATAAAATTGGCTCTCTTGGAGTTGCAGTTGCTGCTAAAGAGTCTGGCGTTCCATTTCTAGTAGTTGCCCCAGAGTCAACAATTGATAGATCGCTTGCGAGTGGAGATGAGATAGTGATTGAATTTAGAGCAGATAGCGAGGTCACCCATTTTGCTGGAAATGCTGTGGCTCCGCTAGGGGCTAAGAGCTATAACCCAGCATTTGATGTGACTTTAGCTAGATATATAACGGCAATAGTTACTGAGAAATGCGTCTATAACCTCGCAGCTGGAGTTGAAATATGATCACTTCAGAGCTCTATATCTTTGAGATTAAGGCTGGAGGATAACTATGGTCTCAGAGATTAATTCACTTAATTCAGAGAGCGAAATTTCCTCGCTTATCAAAATTGGTAAAGCAGTAGTTGATAGGGGATTAGTTGTGGGCTCTGGGGGTAATCTCTCCATGTTGTTAAAGGGTGGCAAAGAATTTTTAATAACTAGAACTGGTAGCGAGCTTGATCAGTTAGATGAGGCCAGCTTTGCTCTGATGGATCTTGATGGAAATCTTGCAACAGGATCAGCAAAGCCCTCATCAGAGTATCGCGTCCATCTAGAGAGCTACCGGGCTAGAAAGGATATAAATACTTGTATTCACTTGCATCCTCAGGCAAGTATCTTTGCAGCAGCAATTGATGAGGAGATACAGCTTGTGACAACTGATCATCTCTATTACTTGCGAAAAATTATCCGTATTCCTTGGATTGCTCCAGGAACTCAAGAGGTGGCAGAGGCAACTGCAACTGCCCTTAAAGATTGCAATATTGTCATTCTTGAAAACCATGGATGTGTAGTAGTTGCGGATAATCCTCGCCTTGCCTACTCGCGGGCCTTAAACCTAGAGGAGGCTGCTGAGATGACGATTCGTAGCGCTCTATTGAAAGTTAAGCCAAA
>JAURJF010000032.1 GCA_030832365.1 Candidatus Nanopelagicales bacterium | reverse complement strand
ATAACCAAGTTCTTGAGAGAGCTCTTGATTCTTCTCCATAAGTCAGCCTCGCAATTCAATCAGGGAAGTTCTGCGGGTAAGGAAGTAACGGTAAGGCCAGCGATGCTTGGAATCAATGACCGACACTCTCCAAACCTGAAGTTGAGGTTAATGGTTTCGCCTTCTTCCTCTCAACCCATAGATATAGGCCAGAGTAAAGAGGGCTCCCACAAGAGCGTAGGCAACCTTGCCCATCCCCCATGGGGCGGGAGTAAGAAAAGTAAGCAGAGTTAAAAGGCTACATATTCCAACCATCAAAACCCCGACCTGACGAAGAGCTCGCTCTGGAGCAAAGGCAGCAACTAGAGGCATCATCACTGAAGCTATGAGAAGACAGACGCCCATCATTCTCATCGCCCAGACTAATTCTTCGCCATAGCCAACTGGGCCTCTCTCTATTTTAAGAAACTCGAGAAATGATTGCGGAGCGGCAACAAGAGCGAGAGCTGAAAGGGCAAAAACGATCGCGCCTACGCGAAGAATTAAAGCCAGGCGCCTTGCCAACATCTCTACTCCTATCCCAGGAAATCCTCTGGATTAATCTGATCAAGAAACTCTTTAAACTTTTCAACTTCATCATCTGATTGATCGGGAATCTCAATACCGGCATCACTAAGAAGAGCCTCGCTTGCAAGAATTGGAGCGCCAGTTCTTAGCGCAATTGCTATCGCATCGCTAGGACGAGAAGAGACAATCACGCCCCCTTGAAGATTAATAAGTGAGTAGAAGATTCCATCTTTCAGCTCTGTTAAATGTATTGAATCAATTGATACTTGTAGCGAGGCTAAGAGATCTTTCATAAGATCATGGGTGAGCGGCCTTGGCGGTGTTACTCCCTGCTGCGCAAAAGCTATAGCAGTTGCTTCCACCGCCCCAATCCAAATTGGCAGATATCTAACTCCCCCGATTTCTTTAAGAAGAACAATTGGTTGATTCGAGGGCATCTCAACTCTCACCCCAATCACATCAAGGGCGTGGAAATTCATCTTGCGCGATTCAAACCAGAGCGAACTAGAGCGGCGTGAAGTCTTACAGAAAGAGATGCAATCTCGCGAGATACTTCTTGAGCTCTTGCTTTTGAATCAGGATTTTTCTGACGAAGAAGTGGGGTAATGACCTGTTCAACAAGTCCAACCTCACGATCAGCAGCGGTTTTAAAGGCTCTTAGGTGCCTTCCTTCAATACCAAAGCCAGAGATTTCAGCAACAACCTTTGCAACAGTTAGCGCATCGCCATCATAATGACGACCTTTCAGTTCGATAAGACCATATCCTTCAAGCTCTACCAATTGCTCTTCGCTAATTCCAGAATTTGAAATGAGTTCATCTCTTGAAAGTCGCATCTCACTCTGCTCAATAAAGGCAGAGGCAGAAAGAGCGCTATCTACACTTGATAGGCGAGCTATTGGAGCGCCATTAACGCTAGATGATGGTTCAAGGCCTCTATCAAGAGCATCGAGGTTATCCTTAATAACTTTTAGCGGCAGATATTGATCGCGCTGGGCAAGGAGAACATAGCGCAGGCGCTCTAAATCAACTGATGTGAACTTGCGATACCCCGATGGCGTTCTCTGCGGCTCAATGAGTCCCTCTGATTCTAGAAAGCGAATCTTTGAGATAGTTACATCTGGAAAATCTGAACGCAACTTTCCTAATACCTCACCAATACTTAAATACGCTCTGGCTGGAACGCTCATCTTCTAACCCTTCCCCCGATAAAGAAATGCAAACGATACTTTCCAATATGTAGCTCTGATCCATCTTGTAGCTCTGCCTGCTCACTTATTTTTCCATCGAGATAAGTTCCATTTAAACTTCCGCTATCTTTGAAGCTATAGTTTTTGCCGCTTCTAATAACTTCAGCATGCTTTCTAGATACCGTTACATCATCTAAGAAAATATCGCAATCAACTGCTCTACCAATCACAGTTCTATCTGAGTTAATTAAAAAGCGAGCGCCTTTTCCCGGACCGCTTAGCGAAATTAACATTGCAGAGCCTTCGCCAAGTGCGTTGATTACATCTCGCTCTTCTTGGCTGGTTTTATCAAGCAGCATTGAGAGCTGATCTGAAACTGGTCTTAGTGAGCCCATATTGATAGTTCGGGTTAGGTCGCGCTGGTTATCTTCTTGCTCCATCGCGCCTCCTTACTGTCTACCAAAGGCTAAGACTCTAGAGAGCCTCACCGTTTTCTTGAGGCTGACACTAGGCGCGAGATAAGGGGTGAGTCAAGCGGTGAGTGAGGCGTAATCCCCCGCTGAGAGCAAGCTCTCTAGCTCACTTGGAGTAGAAATCTCGACTTCAAAGATCCACCCCTGACCATAAGGCTCTTTATTCAAAGTCTCTGGAGCACTATCTAATGATTCATTAACCAAGACAACTTTGCCACTTAATGGGGCATAGATTTCAGAGACGCTCTTAGTTGATTCCACTTCCCCGCAAACTTTGCCGGCGCCTATCTCATCGCCAAGTTTTGGCAATTGAATATAGACAATGTCGCCAAGTGCTACCTGAGCATAATCAGTAATTCCTACCCGATAACGATTAGTTGAAACTTCACTAACCCACTCATGCTCTTTGGTGTATTTCAACTGATCTGGAACGTTTGCCACAACTATCCCCTCTTTAAGCTCTTAATACCTGAGCGAGCGTAACTTAAACCAGTTAATAGGTATAACCCAATACCCCACCCTGCAAAGCCCCATCCAAAGATGTAGGCAGCATCAGAGATCAACCCTGAAGTGGAATCGGTAAGTAGCAGTAAGGGAAGGGCATATAGCAGGTTAAAGGTTGCTGCCTTTCCTAGATAGGTAACTTTAAAAGGCGGAATTGCCTTTGATTTCATCACTATTAGAAGAATGCCTAGCAGGATATCTCTGCCGGCAATCAAAGCTAATACCCATAGCGGAACAACTTGGGTTGCAAACATGGCAATGAGAACCGAGATTATGTAGAGGCGGTCAACAGCTGGATCCATTAGCTCGCCTAGTCGAGACTCTTGATTCCAAGCTCTTGCAAGTTTTCCATCAAAATAATCAGTAGCTCCAGCAATAACTAAGGTGAGAATCGCAAGGCCCATCTCTTCTTTGACTAACACAAGATAGAGAAATACTGGAATACCCAAGGCGCGAGCCATGGTTAATAGATTTGGAATGGTAAGCACGTCGGGACGAGAGGATTTGAACCTCCGACCACATGACCCCCAGCCATGTGCGCTACCAAGCTGCGCTACGTCCCGCAAAAACTTAGACAGATACTACTTACTTTCCTTCTTAACGCTCTCTTATGCGAACAGAGACTCTAATTGGTGAGCCTGAAAACCCAAATTCTTCCCGTAGGCGTCTTTCAATAAATCGACGATAGGAGGCTTCTAGAAATTCTGTTGCAAAGACAATGAAGGTGGGCGGAGCAATACCAGCTTGAGTGGCAAAGAGAATTTTAGGTTGCTTTCCGCCTCTAATAGGAGGTGGATTACTCCCGATTAGCTGACCAAGGAAAGAATTAAGCCTGCCGGTAGGAACCCTTGACTCCCAACTTTCCAGAGATCTTTGAATAGCTGGTAGTAATTTATCTTTATGCCAACCTGTTTTGGCTGAAATATTGACGCGCTCGGCCCACTCAACTTGGTCGAAATTTCGCTCAGTTTCTTTATCTAGAACTACTCGCCGATCTTCATCAACTAGATCCCACTTATTTAGCCCAATAACTAAAGCTTTTCCTGAATCTTCAACCATAGTAATGATCCTTAAATCCTGCTCAGTAATGGGGGTTGAGGCATCGATAATCATGATGACCACTTCGGCATTTTCGATGGCCCGTTCAGTTCGAAGGGCTGCGTAATACTCAGAGCCTGAGGCTTGATGGGCTCTTCTCCTAATTCCCGCAGTATCAATAAAGCGCCAGGTTTTATCGCCGAGATCAATTAGCTCATCTACTGGATCCCTTGTTGTTCCTTCTGCATCATCAACTAGCGAGCGAGTAGAGCCAGCAAAAGAATTTAGAAGGCTGCTCTTTCCAACATTTGGTCTGCCAACAATTGCAATTCTGCGATATCCATCATCGATTCGACTCGCCCCAACCTCTGGTAGCTGTGAAACGATTAAATCTAGAAGATCACCACTACCTCTTCCATGGGCTGCAGAAATAAAATGTGGTTCACCTAAACCAAGATTCCATAGCGAATGCGCATCTAGTTCATCTTTCTCAGAATCAACTTTATTGGCAATTAACATCACAGGCTTTTTTGATTTACGAAGCACGGAGATCAGAGCGTCATCATCTGATTGTTGGCCAACTTGAGCATCAACTACAAAGAGAACCAGATCAGCATCTGAGATGGCAGACTCTGCAGCATCTGAGATTTTAAGAGCAATACCTTCAGAGGTTGGCTCCCATCCTCCAGTATCGATAACCATAAAGGTTTTGCCATTCCACTCTGCCTCATAGCTAACTCGATCTCTTGTTACACCCGGGGTATCTTCAATTATCGCCTCACGAGAACCAATGATGCGATTAACTAGAGTGGATTTTCCAACATTTGGTCTGCCAACTATCACAGCTCTTGGAAGGCCGATAAGGCTTCTGCTCTTTAGAATATTCCAGATATAGGCAACAGTTTCATCAAGAGTTAAATTCGTTGAATCAACAATGATGGCATCCTCTGCTTTTCTAAGCGGAGATACTGCGCGGGTGCTATCAACTTGATCCCTATTTGATAAAGATGCAGCAACGCTATCTGGCGAGCTACTCTCTAAACCCCTTGATTTATCCTCTAAATCTCGCCTTATTGCTCTAGCGTTAATATCTGCTTGTAGCCATATCTTTAGATTTGCACCAGGGGCGACAACAGTTCCTATATCTCTGCCTTCAACAACAATTCCATTCTTAGCGCTCTCAATAATAACTCTCTGCAACGCTACCAATTCTTTTCTAAGCTCTGGCCAACTACTAACCCTTGAAACAGCAGAAGTAACCTCGGCGCTTCTTATCGCCTCAGATACATCTACTCCCCCACAGAATGTAAGTGGATTACTTGGATCGGTTTTAAAAAGTATCGGAGAGCTTTTAAGCGCAATCAATAATTCATCTGCGTTATCTATAGCTTTATCAATTGTAAGCCATGTAGCTGCGCGATAAAGCGCGCCAGTATCTAGATATAACCAACCAGCTCGCTTTGCAATAGATTTTGCAGTGGATGACTTTCCAGATCCACTGGGACCATCCATCGCAACTACTACTGTCATCGGCGATGAACCTTCCAATCTTGTTTCTTTAGGTGAGCTTCAACTCGCTCGCCATCTTCAGGAGAGAAGGCTAGTGTGATTAAACCACTTTCTTGACCGGGTGAGTGCTCAATCGATAGATCTTCAATATTGGCTTTGATTTGAGCGCATTCAGTAAACAATTGACTAAGAGCTCCTGGTTCATCCTTAATGACTACCAATAGATGAAGATAATTTCTTGGCTTAGCGCCATGTTTGCCAGAAACTTTTGCTCGTCCTGAATTTCCCTTGAGAAAGAGAGTCTTAATCGCTTCTTGTTTAGATTCAGAAATTGCGCCTTTGAGTGCCAGCGCTTTTGAAATGAATTGATCTAGAGTGCTTAGAACTTCATCCTTATTTTCCAAAAGTATCTCGCTCCAAAGCGCCCCATCACTTCCAGCAATTCTGGTCATATCTCTAAGGCCCTGTCCTGAAAGCTCAAGACCTGCGCCTAACTCTTGAATTTCACTTGCTATTAGCGTGGATGCGATTTGAGGAAGGTGTGAGATTCTGGCCATTAAATGATCGTGTTCTCTGGCGCTCATTTCATAACTACTTGCCCCAAGAGTTTGAGTTAGCGCTTTTGCCATTGCAATGGCGCGCTCCGAAGAGTTGGTAGTTGGAGTAATAATCCACGCTCTGCCATTGAAGAGATCTGCTTGAGCTGAAGATGTCCCTGAAACTTCGCGGCCGGCCATTGGATGAGTTCCAACAAATTGCTCTGCAAGAGCCGGTAATGCATCTATCTCTAGTATAAGGTTAGTTTTAACACTACTAACATCTATAAATATTGATTTAGAGTTGGTAGAAAATTCTACCTTTAGCGCACTCACAACAGATGCTGGCGGAGTTGCGATGATAACCAGATCAAATTCTCTTCTCCCTTCGCCCTCTGCCTTTAAATACGGCGCCAGGAGATCTTTGGCAAGAGCCAAAGCTTTCTGATCCGCATCATCTATGGATATAAATACCCCTTGATGCGCTAGAGCTAGCGCGATTGAAGTGCCAATTAAGCCAGCACCTACGATCTTTACTGACTGAATCTGAGGAGAAGCCTGCGCATTCATTACTGAGCAATGTCTTTGCGAAGAGTGACCGCGCCGCGAAGGTAAATATGTGAAATTTGATCCTGGTTCAGCTCTGTGTGGCAGTGGAGCATCAAACGAATAGTTCTTGGGAGGCTTGTTGGCACAGCCATTTCAACCGCGCAGATTAAAGGAACTTTCTCAAGGCCCATGGCTCTGGCTGAAGCAGCCGGAAAGTCGCTAACCAGATCTGGGGTGCAGGTAAATAGCAGAGAGATCAGATCGGCACTAGTGAGTCGATTAGCCTCAAGAACTTTTGAAACTAGTTCGACGACAGCCTCTTGCATCAAGACCGGATCATCACGGTCTATCTGAATAGCTCCTCGTATTGCTCGCACGAACACTTTCAGATTTTACCCGTCTTGCCCTCTCTCTCGTGGGAAGCCGTTATAGTGTTTTATCGACTTATAGCTATCTCCGTTTTAGCGATCTTGCTAGAGATTATCGACAATTTAGCGAAGGCAGAAAGTTCAGGGCAAATAACAATATATCGACTTTAGGCACGCAGAATCGGTTCAAGAATGTCGATATATCCATGATTTATAACTGTTCAAAAAAGGTTATATCGATAAAGCAATATTTGTTAAAGTCAATAAATGGTTAAGACTATTAAACGTTTAAGCAATTTATAGATTTGTTATTTCAACTTCATTTAGCGCTCGCCATTTGCCACTAGGTAGCTCGCCCAGCTTTATCGAGCCAAAGGCTGTTCTGATCAAGCGAGTAACTGGAAATCCAATCTCATCAAAGATTCTTCTAACCACATGATTTCTTCCCTCATGAATGACGATTTCAATAAAGCCACCAAAACGATTGACTGCCAAGGGGCGAGCTAAACCATCATCCAATTCAACTCCTCTAGAGAGAAGATCGAATGCTGCCCTTGGCAAAGTTTCCTCTGTGGCAACGAGATAGGTTTTCTTAACCTCAAAAGATGGATGTGTGGCTTCATGAGCCCATTGGCCGTCATTGGTAACAATGATTAAACCTTCACTCTCTTTATCTAGGCGCCCTACATGAAATAGGCGCTCTTGCCAGTCAAGAAAAAAATCACTTAGACAGGGGCGACCTTCTGGGTCTGACATGGTGGACAAAACACCTAATGGTTTATGAAACGCGAGATAAGTTTTGTTCTTTACGGCTGTAATTGTCTCATTATCAACTTCAACTTTATTGTTTATCGGATCTATTTTGAGTCCTTGAGTACGAATTACCTTGCCATCAACCTTAACCCGGCCCTGTTCGATGAGTTCTTCGCAGGCTCTGCGGCTAGCTACGCCACAATCGGCCATAAATTTTTGAAGTCTTACTAGTTCGGCCATAGCGGCCCATCCTACTCACTCAGTAAGAGAAGCAATTACCTCATCTAAGCCATCGATATTAGGTAAGAAGGGTGCTAAAGCCGGAAGATCTTCAACGCGATTGAGTCCGATTCTCTCCAAGAAGTAGTGGGTAGTTCGATAGAGAATCGCTCCAGTTTCATGCTCAATTCCGCACTCCTCCACTAGCCCTCTAGTCACAAGAGTCTTCATAACCGCCTCTACATTAACCCCGCGGATTGCTGAGACTCGAGCCCTTGAAATCGGTTGGCGATATGCAATTACAGCAAGTGTTTCCAGAGCTGCTTGTGTCAGTTTAGCTTGCTGGCCATCCAAAACGAATTTTTCAACTAGTGGCGCCAAGTCAGGATGGCTGTAAAAGCGCCACCCGCCAGAGATCTGTTTGAGAGTGAAGCCCCTTGCCTGTTCCTCATAGGAGGTTGCAAGAGCATTGAGCGACTCAAGTATCTGCTCTGTTGGAGCTTCGATTATCTGGGCGAGGACTACTTCTGAGACGGGTTCTTCGACAACCATCAAGATAGCTTCAATTGAACGTTCCAGTTCGCGATTAGACATTTTCGCCCCCTTCTTCTACCCCGTCTTCGCCTGATTCAATTAAAGCTGGTCGATCAAACTCATCACTAACTCTAATTTCTCCTTCAACGCTTCCAACCCAGGTGATCTGCAGCTCTCCTAGAGCAACTACCTGCTCGAATCTGACTGAACCCTCTTTGAAGAGTTCAAGGAGAGCTAGAAATCTTGCAACCACAACTAAGGTATTTGCCGCATCGCTTACTAGGGCCCTAAAACTCATTGTTTTATGCCTTCTTAAAGCTGATACCACCCCAAGGGCTTCGGCAGCGACGCTAACTAAGGGTAAATGTAGATGCTCAACAGAGAGCGTTGGTGCGGTTTTAGGAGTTAGAACGCGGTTTGCGATCGCTGCGAATCTCTCTGGCGTAACGCCTATTAAAACCTCAGGTAGTAGAGCTGCAAAGACTGGATCGAGTGAGACAGATCTGGCAAAGGTCTTCTCCTGTTCAAGGATGCGCTCCGACAGGATAGAAGCTATCTCCTTAAAGGCGCGATATTGCAAGAGGCGAGCAAAGAGCAGATCGCGAGCTTCAAGAAGTGCGAGATCTTCTTCATCATCGATCTGGCCAGATGGCAATAACCGAGCTGCTTTTAGGTCCAATAAAGTAGCGGCAACAACTACGAATTCGCTGGCGTGATCTAATTTCCAGCCGGCTTCAGTTTTCTCAAGTTCGCGGATATAGCTAATAAATTCATCAGTTACTGTGGCAATTGCAACATCGGTGATATCCATCCGATGCCTTGAGATAAGTTGAAGCAATAAATCAAAGGGTCCATCGAAGTTTTCTAAGTGAACTGAGAAACCCGCAACTCTTCCCTCACTAATACTTTGCGCAGGGGAGGCTAAAGTATTACTTGAGGGTTGCGCAGAAACTTCATTCATAGTCTGGCAAGTCTATGCGTGTCGCAGCCAATATCGCGATAAGCGGTGGTTAAAGTCTGGACATGGCAAAAAGTGCTTCAGAGATATCTCGCTTGAACGCTAAATCGACATTTTCAAAAGCTGATTCTGAAATTGTCACATCTTCATCAGTATTGGGAAAGCCTGCTAAGGATTTTCCATATCCAGCGCCATTAACAGAACATGGCGATGCCAAGATTATTTCCGTTGTTAATCAAAAAGGTGGGGTTGGTAAAACCACAACAACGATTAATCTCGGCGCAGCTTTTGCAGAACTTGGAAGAAGAGTTCTTCTAATTGATTTTGATCCACAACACTCACTCTCCATTGGTCTTAATGTTTCAACCAGAGATATCGAGGGATCTGTCTATAACCTGCTTATGGATGAATCAACGCAGGTCTCAGATTTCCTTCTTAAAACCAGTGTTCCTGGCATGGATATGATCCCAGCTCATGAGGATTTATCTGGCGCTGAAGGTGGATTAGTAAATGTAATTGCTCGTGAAAAGATTTTAAAGCGAGTTCTCTCCACTGTCACTGACTTCTACGATGTCATCCTTATTGATTGCCAGCCATCACTTGGCCTTCTAACCGTTAATGCCCTCACCGCATCGCACTGGGTTCTAGTGCCCCTTGAATGTGAGTATTTTGCGCTTAGAGGTGTGGCTCTCCTTGATGACATCATCAAGAAAGTAAAGGCCAATACCAATCCAGATATCGAGCTTCTCGGAATCTTGCCAACAATGTTTGATAGAAAAACTGTTCATAGTCGCGAGGTTTTAGAGCGAATCAGTGAAGCCTTCCCAACTCAAGTATTTGATACCACAATTGCTAGAACCGTTAGATTCCCAGAGACAACTGTTGCTGGCGAGCCAATCACTTCCTATGCCAGTTCCTCAGTTGGAGCTGCTTCTTATCGCAGACTTGCCAGAGAAATAATTGCCAATGGAGGGGTTCGATGACAAGACGTATTAGTTTGCCAGGAG
>JAURJF010000031.1 GCA_030832365.1 Candidatus Nanopelagicales bacterium | reverse complement strand
AAGGAGTTGGTCTCCAATTCCATGCCCCAGGCTGTCATTGACTGCCTTAAATCCATCTAAATCAAGAATCAATAGCGAGCCAGGACTTTTAAGAAATTCTTGGCAATCAACCATGAATTTGCGTCGATTGGCAAGGCCAGTTAGCTCATCTGTCCTTGCCAGAATCTGTTCATTACTCATGTTGCGAGCATCATTTATAGCAACGCCCATGCGTAGAAATGAGAGGGCGATGGTTATGAAAGCGGGAAGGATCAAAAACCGCGGGATATAAGAGGGTTGCAGAACTGCAATTGCAAGAAGGGTAGAGCTTCCAAGGAGAGCAATTGTTGCAACTGCGGGATTAAAGTTCCTAGGGGCCTGCTCCTCATTATTTGCAAACCAAAATGCCTCAGAGAGAAGTATAAAACTTATCAACCAGCCAACATCAGTTAGAGATCCAAATTCATATTCGCCTAAATAGGATTGATAGAGAAAGTAGAAGTCAGAGAGAAAAAAAGTAGTTGCTCCAATGAGAAGTAAGCTATTTCGCCAGCTTATTCTCTGTCTCAAAACCAAGAGAAGTACTAAAACTAATAAAACGATATCTCCTACTGGATAGAGAATAGCTAGGAATACCTCAAAGATACTTCCCTCAATAGTTGTCATTGCTGGTCTTACTAAAAGCGCAGTTAATATCGTGGTGTATCCAATTGCGATAATTGAAGTATCTAGAAACTCTAGGGATTTACTGGTTGCCTTGAAACGAATTGCTCTAGTGAGACCAAATATCGCCAGTGGATAAAAGAGTGCATAGAGGCTCTGAGCCAGCACATCAAGATCAAGTAGCGTCTTAATCCCAAAGAAAGAGTCGAGCGATGAAGTTATCGACCCAGCGCTCCAGGAGATGATTGCGCCAATAACTCCATATCTGCCTAAGGGATCATCAAGGATTGGTGACAGGGCAATCGAGGCAGCAGCAAGAAGCGCTACTAGATTAAATAGGACCAGGTCATACTCCCATCTGGCATCTGAATTGTTCCTGAGAAATAGGTAGGTGATTAGAGTTGCGATGGCAAGGGGGCGGAAAAGGAGATAGATTTTCATCATCTAAAGGTATTAAAGGGGAGAGAATGGATAGCGAAAAAAATGTATCAAGACGGGCAGTACTTTGTGGCCTTGCTGTTTTGACGCTTGGTTTAATACCTGAAAATGCTATTGCTGCAAGTGGTGTCAAGGTGCTAGCAAATGGAAAAGTTGTAGTAACCCTTTCAAAGAATCCGGCCTTGAAAAAAGTTGGTGGAGTGGTTCAATTCACTAATAATCAAGGCATTGATATCGCATTAGTGAGAACAGGTAAAGGCGCTAAAGCATTTAAGGCCTTGAATTTAGCCTGCACACACCAGGGCTACCCCTTAAGAAAAGATGGAAATAAATGGGTATGTGACAATCATCTAGCGAATTTTTCCATTACTGGCGCTGTCACTAAGGGACCTGCAGAAAGCCCACTCCAGAATATTGCGCTGAAAGTTACTAAAACAAAAGTTAGGGTTGGCTAACCAAAACTCTATAGACCAGGCTTGCAGGCCTGCTTTCTATTTTGGCGAGTTGACTTAACTTCAGCCTTTGTATTTTCAACAGTCTGGAGAACATTTACCTTTCGCTTCTCTGCCTTTTCAACCTCACCTATCTTGTCGCGAAGGCTGGCAGCTGATCGTTCAAAGTTCTTTGCTGCAAGTTCATAACTCCGTGCAGCCTTAGTCCAAGTAGAAGCGTTAGTTGTGTATTGCTTTCCAGCTGTTGTTGTTGGGCCTTCTTTTGTTGCTTTATCAGTATTAGCTTTAGCTTCTAATAGCGCAGATGCTTGCTTGACTTTGGCATCAGCTGCTTTCTGATCAAATACTTTGGCCTCTGCTTCATCGGTAGGAGCGGCGGCCTTAAGGGCAGCAATCTCAGTATCGAGCATTGTTGCTGCTTGGGCAGCAGTCTCAGTAATTGTTACTAGTCGAGCGCTTGACTCAAGATAGAGCTTATTTGAATCAATACATCCAACCCAAACCCAAGTTTTCTTTGCTTTCTTAACTGTTGGATTCTTAACGCATAAATACTTGTCGCCACCAATTTTTGTCTTGGCATTTAGTTTCTTACAAGCTGCTCCAGCTTTATTAGCAGCCTCTGCTGGAATTACAGCGGTAGTTGCCATTAGTAGGGAGGTTGCAGCAAATAGGGTTGCGCCTCGTCCAAGTTGCTTTAGTGAAGTACGCACAATTTTTCTCCTTAAAAAGTAAGTAGCCTATATAGCACCATCTTAAAGGGGGGAGCCTGTCTTTTTGGTGAGGGAAATGCTTAAACTTCTAGAGAATTTACTGAGAAGTTAGGTTTTCTACTTCTTTTGACCGCGTGAGCGAACGTTCATACCGAGTTTCCTTACCCACGGCCTTGGGGCATATCTCGCTAGCTTTGAGATAACTTGGTATCGCTTTCCTGGAACGTAGAGAACTTTTCCATTGAGAGCTGCCCTCCAAGCCTCTTCGACAACTCTTTCAGAGGTGAGCCAGAGCCAGTTCGGTAATCCGCTCATCTTCATATCGCCCCTCTGATGGAACTCAGTTCTTGTATAGCCAGGAGCTAGGGCTAACATTTTTACATTACTTCCTGCAAGCTGGATATGTAGTGATTCAGTTAGAACTGTTAGATAGGACTTGGCAGCGCTATAGCTTCCACCAGCAATCCAGCCAGCAATACTTGAGACATTAATTATTGCTCCACTATTTCGCGCCTTCATAATTGGCAATATGGCATGCATTAAACGCATTGGCGCGGTTACTAAAACATCAAGTAGGGCAATCTCATCTGAAATCTCACTAACAAAAAAGCTCTTCTTTATTCCAAAGCCAGCATTATTAATTAGTGCTTCGATGGGCCTTGAAGTATTTTGCAGGCGTAGCTCAACTCGCCTGATATCTTCATCACGACTTAGATCAGCAACTAAAACTTCCACTTCAACGCCGAAGTTCTCTCTCCATTTAATAGCATTTTGATTTAATCGCTCTAAATCACGAGCAACAATTACTAGATCATGACCTTTTCTTGCTAGTAGCTCAGCAAAGGAGGCACCAATACCTGCTGTGGCGCCAGTTATTAAAGCGATGGGCTTTGACATTACTTTACGATATTACTGGCATCTTCTTCTCTGATATGCCAAGAGGTGCCATATTCCTCTAATAAATCAAGGAAAGGTTTGGCATCAAACCACTCAGGGCCATTTATACCGAGCGGCTTCCAAATTCCCTTATCAATTAACTCCATAGCAATCACTGGATTAACGGCTGTTTGCCAGACTACAGCTTGATCGCCATATTCCTTCATAGACCACTGATTATCAATTACGTTATAGATATAGACAGCTTTTGGATTTCCTGACTTGTCTAAACCTTTTACTAAAGTTCCAGCGCAAGTCTTTCCCTTCATTCTTGATCCAAGAGTTGCTGGATCTGGAAGAGATGCCGCAAGAAGATCTCTTGGAGAAACTGATACTCCTTGAACATCCACATTTTCTTTCTTATCCATTCCAAGCATATTGATGGTCTTTAGAATCTGGATGAACTCTGCTCCAAGACCGTATTTAAAGTTAACTTTTTTGGCATCAATCTTCTGAGGAATTAGAACTACCTCTTCGTGTTCCACGTTTACACATTCAACTGACCCAATACCTTCTGGGAAATCAAATACCTCAATCTCGCTAAATGGTTCAGTTGTAAACCAACCGCGACCATCTTCCCAAACTAGCGGAGGATTTAAACACTCCTCGATTGTGGTCCAGATTGAGAAAGAGGGCGCAAAATCTGCCCCTTCAACTCTTAAATTGGAACCATCGAGAACAGTTATTGAATCAATTCGCGAGTAGAGTTCATCGTTGGCATATTTAGCAAAGATATCGCTCATGCCAGGCTCTACGCCCATGCCAACTAGAGCAAAGATTTTTCTCTCTTCCCAATTCCAATCTCTTGCAAACTGCTCATCTCCTAGCTTCACTCCAGTTTCGCGGTGTGGGTAGTGAGGATGCGGACTTGAAAGAGACATTGCCATATCGATGTAATTAGTATTTTCGATCTCGCATGCAAGAAAAATTGGCATTACAAATCTAGGATCAACGGCGTTAATTACTACATCGGGATCGACTTTACGAATTAGTTCGCGCAGGTCTTCAAGTTCGGCAGCATTTACCTGAGCTGCAGAGAAGCGGGGGTCGTTAACGCGATACACAGCTTCTTCGGCGCGTGACAGGGTGCGATCTGCAATTACCATTGAGGTAATAAAAGGCCTTCGCACAGCGATATTTGCTATCGCTCTTCCGACGCCACCGGCACCTATTACTAGGGCTTTCATGATTAGAAATCAACTCCAAACGAGATTGAGCGTTAGGCTATCTGAAAGCATTGAATTAAGCAATTTACCGCGTAAAAATATTGAATTATCATTAGATACTTCACATTTATTACGAAAGTAATTATCTGTGAATAGAGTGTGAAATTATTTTCACCTAAGTCCTTGTAGCTCAGTGGATAGAGCAACCGCCTCCTAAGCGGTAGGTCGCCGGTTCAACTCCGGCCAAGGACACGCTTAATTAAATATTACTGTTCTATTTCCGACAATAAATATTCTATCTTCAGCATAAAGTTTTACAGCTTTTGCCAATACACGGCGTTCAATATCGCGGCCAATAGCAATTAGCTCCTCAGGAGTTGATGCATGAGTTACATGAGCTACATCTTGCTCAATTATTGGACCCTCATCTAAATCTTTGGTGACGAAGTGAGCAGTAGCGCCAATAATCTTTACACCTTTTGCATGTGCTTGGTGATAAGGCTTAGCCCCTTTAAATCCTGGAAGAAATGAGTGATGGATATTAATAATTCGATTAGAGAGTTTGCCACAGAAGTCCGAGGAGAGTATCTGCATGTAGCGAGCTAAAACGAGAAAATCAATTTTCTCAGAGTCAACCAGTGTGAGCAGTTGAGCTTCTGAGCTTTCTTTGCTTTCGTTAGATACTGGAAGATATTTAAACTTGATGCCATGTGATTCAACTAGGCTCTTTAACTCTTCATGATTGCCTACAACTAGAGGGATTTGAATCGGTAGCTCTCCAAGTTCAAGTAGATAGAGAAGATCACGGAGGCAATGACTCTCTTTAGTAACCATTACTAAAGCTCGCTTGGGTGAGCCGTTATCTCTAATGGTTAACTCAGGATTGAATTTAGAAAGCCCCTCAGATAACACCTTGTGAGCGCTATCAAGTGAGGCGCTCGTTTCAAAGCGCGTGCGCATAACAAAGCTATTAGTTACTGGATCTGTGAACTGCTGATTTTCAATGATGTTGCCTTGGCAGGCTAGGACAGAGCTTGTCATCGCATGAACGATGCCTGGCTGGTCAACGCATTGCAGGGTTGCAATTAAATCCATTAGCGAATTCTACCTGCGCAGAATACTTCAGTGATTTATCTGAAAGCGCTTGAGCGAGCGTGGAGCCCACCAATTCCAGTCACCAAAGAGTCTCATTAGAGCTGGAACCAGAAATGCACGAATCAAAGTAGCATCAAGAAGAATTGCAAAAGCAACACCAAATCCCATCATCTTTATTGATGTCACACCGCTAATAACAAAGGCAGCAAAGACCACCGCCAGAATAAAGGCTGCTGCGGTGATGATCCGTGCTGATTTCTGTAGACCCATAGCAACAGAATCAACATTTGAATTTCCAGCATCATGTTCTTCTTTGATTCGTGAGAGTAAGAAGACCTCATAATCCATAGATAACCCAAAGGCAACGACTGCAATTAAGACCATGGTATTTGTATCGAGTGATCCAGTTTCAATGAAATCTCCGACAAGAAACTTTAGATTTCCATCGATAAATACCCAGGTCAGAACTCCCATGGTTGCAGCAAGTGAGATGAAATTCAAGATCAAGGCCTTAATCGGAAGAAGGACTGAGCCAGTAAATGCAAAGAGAAGTAATAGCACAGTAATTATGATCCAACCAAGAACGGCAGGAAGAGTGCTAGAGATTGCATTTTGCGTATCTGCATAATCTGCTGCAGCGCCGCCTATCAAAGTTCCATTAGGTGCGGGCAGATTGCGAATCTCCTTAATTAGAGCCTCACCCTCACTTGTTCTTGGCTGCATTGAATGGATTGCGACCACGCGTGCACTTTCACCAACTAACTCAATTTGGCCAACTCGAGAGATGCCTTGAGTTGCTGAAACTTGGTTTAGAAATGCGTTTATCTCACTTGTCTGTGAAGCTCCATTTGGAAAAACTATTTCAATTGGGTTGCTCTCCTGGCCTGGAAATTCATCAGCAATAAATTGCGATGCGATATATGCCCGATCGCCTCTAGGTAGAACCCCACTATCTACTTGGGAGAATTTAATATTTGCTATTGGAGCGATCATCAAGAAGAGCACTGCTAAAGAAGCAGTTATTACACCTATCGGTCTTCTCATAACAAATCTTGCAACCTTTGACCATCTTCCATCTTCTTTCTGAACTATTCCACCTTTGCGAACTACGCCTTTATTAATTTTTGTTCCCAATAGGGCCAAAATTGCTGGCAGAGGAATGAGCGCTCCAACTACGGCAAGTGCTACTACTGCAGCGCCGGCATAACCCATAGATTTTAAGAAATTCTGCGGAAAGAATGTAAGTGATAAGAGAGTAAGAACAACGGTGACTCCAGAGTAAAAGACCGTCTTTCCGGCTGTTCGAAGCGTATTTACTATCGCACTTTCATTTTCAAGACCCTTAGCCAATTCTTCTCGGAATCTATTAACGATTAATAGCGCGTAATCAATTCCTAAGCCCAATCCAAGTCCGGTAGTTAAATTCAAGGCAAATATGCTGACATCGGTAACAAGTGTCAGTAAGAGCATAACTAGAAGTGTTCCCAAAATCGCTGTAATGCCAACAATTAGAGGCATAGCAGATGCAGCCATAGCTCCAAATACAAATAAGAGAAGAAAAAATGTAAGTGGAATAGATATTGCCTCAGAGATTTTTAGATCATTTTGGATTCGGCCATTAATGGCATTTGCAAAGACTGCGCCACCAGATGCGTAAACTTCCATGCCATCAAATGCTCCATCGTATTTTTCTTGATAGAGGCCGCCGAGTTTATCTATCTCAGTAAAGTCAGTTGACTTTAGGTAGACGAAAATAAACGCAGAATTTCCATCTTTGCTCTTAAGCGAAGGAGCGCCGCCTGCAGACCAATAAGAGAGAACACTTTCGGCGCTGGGCTCACTTCGAAGGCTAGCTTCAATTTTCTCTGCACTTGCAACCACGCTTGGATCATCAACAGAGTTATCTTTTCCATCAACTACCAAAACAACTGCTGGACTCTTTACCTCAAATGTTTCATCTAGATACTCCCAGACCTTTGCTGAGTCACTATTGGGGTCCATGTATCCGCCGGTATCAAAGCGAGAGAAAACCTGAGAGCCAACAACCCCAGCAAATATCGTTGAGAGCAAGAAGAGAGCAAGTATTGGCTTTTTTCGCTTAGCAATTAGATGTCCAAGTTTTTCAAACATAGTGACATAATAACGGCGTGAGCGAGATACTTCCTGCAATAACTTCAGATGAAGTAGAAACCGAGATAGATATCACTCGCGAAGATGAAATCAAGAACGATAAGCCCCCGCATCACTAGCAACTAGCTAAGAATTAATCACTCTTTGTAGGTGGTGGTGTGCTGGTTGCAGCTGGAGTTGGCTTTGGCGCCTCACTCTTTTTAACTTGTGAATCAGTCTTATAAAAGCCAGAACCTTTGAAAACGATGCCGACATTTGAGTAAATCTTTCGAACCTCTTTGCCACACTCAGGGCAAATAGAGATTGGCTCATCTGTGAAGGATTGCACTTCCTCGAAGGCATGTTCACAGGCGGTACATTGATATTGGTATGTCGGCACAGCGTAATCTTAGGGAGTATGAATTACTTCGGCGAATTGGAGTAACAGGCGAGCATGTTCTTTGATCTAGCAAATAGCGCACTCGCTGTCCTTGTAATTGGACTTTTAATTTCCCTTGCCTTTCTACTGCCGGAGAATCAGGGTCGTCTAGAGCAGAGCGCTTCAACAACACTTCGGGGTTTAAAGCTTATCTCCGGATTATGGTTTGTTATTTCTATTGGCTATTTATTATCTAGCCTTGCTGAAATATTTGGTAGTGGAATTAGTGAAATCTTGAAAGTGAATATCTTACAATCATTTATAACTCAGATAACTCTTGGAAAATTGTTGGCCTATCAAGTCATAGTGGCTCTTCTGGTATTTATCTTTTCAAATCTAATAAAGAAAAATGGGGGCGCACTAGCACTTCTTATCTTGGCACTTAGCGGGATTGCTGCGCCACTTTTTCAAAGTCATTCCAGCTCACAAGGCAGCCACTCACTAGCAATCGGCTCACTTGTGATTCATGTTATTGCCTTGAGCTTTTGGATTGGCAGTGTGATTGCTTTAAAGATAATGCCAAGTCAATTACAGACTTTAGCTTTCTCTAGAGTTTCAATCATTGCCCTTTGGTCATCGATGACGGTAGTTTTTACTGGATTTGCTAACGCTTGGACAAGACTTGGCTTGAGTCAGGATTGGTTTAGCGGATATGGCGCTTTAATTTCTCTAAAGATCGCACTCACACTTCTTATCTTTATTATTGCAAGCAGAGTAAGAAAGAATTTATCGGTTAATGCTCTAGTCACATTTGAAATCGGAGTGATGGCGGCAATTTTAGGGATTGGATCAATTCTTAATCGCTTTACTCCAAAGGAAAGTGGAGAAGTTGAATTTGATCGCATCAGAGAGCTAGTGGGAATTTCTATGCCGAGTGAGCCCACTCTCTCTAGAGTGTTCTTTGAATATGAGGCAAACGGCTTAGCACTAGGCGCTCTGATTTTTGCTACTGCGCTATATATTCGAGGCGTAGTAGCCCTAGCTCGAAGGGGAGATCGCTGGCCAGTTGGCAGAACAATTTCTTTTGCTATTGGAATTTCACTTCTAGATTATGCAACAAGTGGAGGGTTAGGTCTCTACTCTCATTTCTCTTTTCAATATCACATGATTGCTCATATGGTTTTAAGCATGATTGCTCCAATTGCAATCATATTAAGCGCTCCAATCACACTTGCTTTAAGAACTCTTCCTATTGGTCGCGATAAATCTGAGCGAGGAATTCGAGGCATGCTTATCCAAGCTCTTCACTCTCGGCCAAGTAGAGTCATAACTCATCCAATTTCAGCGCTAGCAATATTTGACGGCTCTCTCTTTGCACTTTATTTCACTCCGCTATTTTCAAATCTGATGAGTGGACATTTTGGTCACTTAATCATGAATTTTCACTTCATTGCTGCCGGCTTGCTCTTCTTTCATGTCATAGTTGGAATTGATCCAAATCCCAGAAGAGTTCATCACTTAGTTCGAGTAGTAATACTGCTTGCAGCGATGAGTATCCACGCCTTCTTCTCAATTGCTTTAATGTCAGCTAATGAATTAATTGATGGTGGTTTTTATCAGTTATTGGATCGAGTTTGGGCCACAGATCTTCTAAGCGATCAAAAGGCGGGGGCTGCTATTGGTTGGGCGATGGGTGAGATACCAATCGTTATCGCCCTTGTTGCAACTTTCATTCAGTGGGTAAGAAGTGATGCCAGGGAAGCTAAGAGGGCAGATCGTCGCTCCAATACAGATCTTGCCGAATATAACGCCTATCTTGAGCAACTTTCTCGCAAGAACAATTCATCGCAAGATAAGTAGTATTGCGCCATGGAAAATCTCTTCGACCTTCCTGAGGAATACCAAGCCTTAAGAGCGAGCGTTCGCTCACTTGCTGATAAAAAAATCCAACCCTTTGCTCATGACGTTGATGCTAATTCCAGATATCCGCAAGAAGCATTTGAAGCTCTTCAAGGCGCAGGTCTTGCAGCAGCCCATGTTCCTACTGAATATGGCGGCGATGGAGCAGATGCACTTGGCGTTGTAATAATCATCGAAGAAGTTGCCAGAGTCTGTGCTTCTGCATCTCTAATTCCTGCAGTAAATAAACTTGGATCTGTTCCGCTTATGTTAGGTGGAAGCCCTGAACAACAAAAGCGCTGGTTAACACCACTTGCTCAAGGAAAAGGTTTTTCATATTGCCTCTCAGAATCAGAGGCTGGATCAGATGCTGCTTCAATGAAAACAAAAGCGGTAAGAAAAGGCGATGGTTGGGTTCTAAATGGAAGTAAGAAGTGGATTTCAAATGCTGGAGTCTCTGAGTTCTATACGGTTTTAGCATCAACAGAGCCAGAGAAAGGCGCAAAGGGAATCACAGCATTTATCGTAGAAAAAAGTGATCCTGGTCTTTCATTTGGAGCGCCAGAGAAGAAGATGGGTTTTAAAGGATCTCCAACCCGTGAGGTCTACCTAGATAATGTTGAAATTAGCGATGATCGCAGAATTAGTGAAATTGGAGCAGGTTTTGCTCTTGCCATGAAGACTCTTGATCACACCAGAATTACTATCGCTGCGCAAGCACTCGGCATAGCTCAAGGAGCTTTTGAAGTTGCTACTAAATATGCTCATGAAAGAAAGCAATTCGGCAAACCAATCTTTGATTTTCAAGCAGTGCAATTTATGTTAGCTGACATGGCTATGGAAATTGCTGCTGCAAGGCAGCTGACATATGCAGCTGCAAGTAAGAGTGAAAATAGCGCAAGTGATTTGACCTTCTTCTCTGCTGCATCAAAGTGTTATGCAACTGACGTTGCTATGAAGGTAACAACCGATGCAGTCCAAGTTCTTGGTGGATATGGATATGTAAGTGATTATCCTGT
>JAURJF010000030.1 GCA_030832365.1 Candidatus Nanopelagicales bacterium | reverse complement strand
AGTTTCACTCTATTTGGGCTAGATACTCTTTGATTTCGCTAACTCCAATTAATTTAGATTCCATCACTGGAAGTATTGGAACCAAGAGCCCTTGGGAAAAAGAATCAGATTCAAAGGCTGATAGCTGATCTTCGTATTCAGAGGCGAACTCTTCGATAAGTGATTGAAGCTCGCTATCTGCCATATATCTGTTTGCGGTAACCGATGAGTAGTCGTGAACTTCTTTGCTCTCTAGTGAAATCAAGCCAGTAGGTTCACCAACTTCATCATGTAGGACTAAGTATGGTGTTAGGCCTTGTTCTAGAACTCGATTAACAATAAGTGCAATGTCATCGAAATCAGTCTCACTCATACTTAACTTATTTACAATAACCAATCTTGGAAATTGTCTCTCCATTGCATAATTCCAGAGTTCAATCATCCCTTTGGAGATACCGCTCTTAGCGCTAACCAGAAGCAGTATTGCGCTAACTCCCTGAGTTAACTGCTGAGCAACCTCAATACTTGTCCCCTTGGGATCAAGGGTTGCTACCTTGATATCTCTAGAGAGTAGGGGGGCGAGATTTTCAGCCTCTGCCGAGGCATCTGCTGCCAAGAGAATCTGAATGTCGCCACTTTTCTCAGGCGAGATATTGGGTTTGTCCATGGCTAAAGCCTACGATGTACTCAATGATTCAGAATCGATTTAAAGCGCCAGTCACAGCGTTAATTACCCCCAGCTGTAGATTCTTGTTAAGAATTGGGATTACCGCTAATTGGCTGACTTTTATTGGGGCCATTGGCAGCTCAGTCAGCGCTCTCTATTTTTTCTCTAAAGGTGATTTCTTTCTTGGAACTCTCTTGGTCTCACTCTTTGCCTTAAGCGATCTCTTTGATGGAACTATGGCAAGGCTCTCAGAGCAGGGAACAACTAAGTGGGGCGCGCTTATAGATTCAACTCTAGATCGCGCAACAGATGCCGCTATCTATGCTGGAGTGATTTCTTATGCCATATCAAGGGATAATAAGAATTTAGCTCTGCTGGCGCTTCTAGCTTTAATCACGGGCGCTCTCATTCCATATATAAGAGCGAAAGCCGAATCACTTGGTATTGCTTGTAGCGTCGGAATCGCAGAGAGGGCTGAGCGCTTAATAATCATCTTAACTGCAACCGGGCTCTACGGATTGGGAGTTAATATTGCTCTGGCAGGTGGATTGCTACTGATTAATATTTTAGGGCTAATTACTATAGTTCAGCGTTTATTAGTTGTAGCTCGCAGCTAGGAAGAATTGATGATCAAGGATTGGTTAACCTATTTTCTCTATAGCGCGTTATGGAGCTTTGTTAGAGCGCTACCAGAGAAAAGCGCATACTCACTCTTTAGCTCTCTGGCAAAGTTCTCCTATAAAAGAAATGGCAAGAGAGTGCAGAGGCTCCGGCGCAACTACTCTCAAGTTAGACCAGATGCTAGTAAGGCAGAGCTAGAAGATTTAGTTCTTTCAGGGCTTAGATCTGGGATGAGATATTGGTGCGACACCTTCAGGATTTCAGATTGGGATAGAGAGAAGATTTTAAGTAGCGCTAGAAGTATTAACGACAACTTCCTTTTTGAGCCAGTTGCTAGCAAGCGCGGAGTAATAGTTGCTGTTCCACACGCAGGAAATTGGGATCACGCTGGCGCGGTTTTCTGCGCTCAAGGGCTTAAGGTTATTAGCGTTGCTGAGCATCTAAAGCCGGATCGACTCTTTAGAAGGTTTCTAAAGCACCGTGAATCCATTGGACTTCGAATCCTAGATCTCGATGCTGGAGTTATGGGAGAGCTTCGTTCATTTCTAAATCAAGGCGAGTTAGTTGCCCTAGTTGCTGATAGAGATTTAAGTAAGTCAGGAATAGATGTTAATTTCTTTGGAGCAAGAGCAAGGATGCCAGCTGGTCCTGCAATTCTTGCCCTAGAGACAGGGGCCGATTTAGTAACAGTCTTTGTTTCATACGTTGAAGATGGAATCGTTATTGATTGCGCCCCTCCAATAAAGGTTGATAAAAGCGCAGAGCGAAAAGCCGAGATCGCCCGTGTTACTCAAGTATTGGCAAATAGATTCGAGGATGCGATAAAAGCAGATCCAACTTCATGGCATATGCAGCAGCGCATATTCATTGATAGTGATTTCGTGGAGCGAGAATGAAGATCGGATTAATCTCGCCATATGCCTGGGATGTTCCAGGAGGAGTTCAGGCACATATAAGAGATCTTGCTTATCACTATCTAGATCAGGGCCATGAGATCTCTGTTCTGGCTCCGGCAAGTGATGAGAGTTCAATTGTCGAAAACTTTGTAGTGAGCGCTGGAAGGCCAGTTGCAATTCCCTATAACGGAGCAGTAGCAAGAGTTCTCTTTGGTCCAGTTGCCGCATCAAGAGTTAGGCAGTGGGTAGCTGGCGGAGATTTTGATGTTCTCCATCTACACGAACCAGCAATTCCCTCTCTTTCTCTTCTTGCCTGCTCAATTGCCGAAGGGCCACTGGTTGGAACATTTCATGCAGCAGCCCCGCGTCAGAAAGTCACCTTTGCTATCGCGCCATTTCTAGAACCTGTTATTGAAAAACTAAGAGCAAGGATTGCAGTTAGTGAAATTGCTCGAGAAACCCTGCGAATTCATCTAGACACTGATGCTGTAGTCATACCAAATGGAATCAGCGCACACTTCTATGAGAGAGCAGAAGCTAATCCTGCTTGGAGTAGGGAGCTAACCATTGGATTTATTGGAAGGTTTTCAGAGCCGCGCAAGGGGCTAAATATTCTCCTTGAAGCACTTCCTAAGATCGCTCTTGCTCTCCCAGATGTTCGCCTTCTTATCGCAGGGCCAGGAGATGGCATGGAGGCGATGGAGAGGGTTAATCCAGCTCTTCGCTCACGGATAAGATTTCTTGGAAGAATTGATGATGAGGCTAAAGCATCTTTTCTAAAGTCAGTAAGTGTCTATGTAGCCCCAAATACCGGCGGTGAATCATTTGGAATAATCCTTACCGAAGCGATGGCATCTGGCGTTCCGATTGTGGCGAGTAATATTCCAGCATTTAGCCAACTTCTTGAAGATGGTAAATATGGTTTACTTTTTGAAAATGAGAATGCCTCTGACCTTGCAGAGAAGTTGATTAGACTCCTTAAAGATAAAGAGTTAGCAAGGAGTTATTCTGAGTTAGGAAGTCAATATGCAAAGAGATTTGATTGGGCTCAGGTCGGCGATGAGATTATGAATGTCTATCTCCATGCCAGAGGAGAAGATGAGAAAGTAACGCTACTGTCAGAGGCAAGGTCATGGAGCAGGCTCTTTACAAGAGGTGAGGAGGAGTAATGGATTTACCAATATTTATTGCGCCGTTAATTATTTTACTTGTTATCTGGTATCTCACCTTTAGCGCAACAAGGCTAGATCGTCTTCATCAGAGGGTTGAAACCTCTTGGGCTAACCTTGATGCTATTTTGCAGAGAAGAGCCTCACTTGCTCTGGAGTTAACTCACTTTCCTGAGACAGATCCTGCGGCAAACTTGCTACTAACCTTTGCTGCTCATCATGCAAGAGCTGCTGATATTTCAGTTCGTAGCGAAGCCGAGAGCTCTTTAACGGCAGTTCTTCTGCTCCTACGACAGGAGAGCTGGTTGGTTGAGAAATACCCAGATTTATTCGAAGAACTCGATCAGATAACTGAGCGGCTAAAAGTTGGTATCTCACTTCATATTGAAGGGGTTTCAGCTGCCAGAGCCCGAAGATCAAAGTTGATTTATCGCATCTTTCGTCTAGCTGGCAAAGCCCCACTACCAGTTAAATATGCCTTCGAAGATGATTCATTGGTAGAGATGCAGCGATGAAAAGAATACTTTTACTCACTCTTCTTTCTCTATTTCTTTCTTCCTGCGTATCGCTTCCTTTTGCAGAAGAGAAGGTAGAGATAGAGAGAAATCTCTATACAAATCTTCCTGGTAGTAGTGGAAAAGTATTGGCCGTTAAGTTTGATGACACAAGCGCTGCCCGTCCTCAAGCTGGAGTTGAGGCAGCAGACATTGTTTACATCACTCAAGTTGAAGCAGGCTTAACAAGGCTTATGGGAATTTACTCTTCAAATTATCCAGAGGTACTAGGTCCTATCAGATCAGCTCGTATCTCCGATCTATCAATACTTGGTGAGTATGGAAAAGTTGGATTTCTCTATAGTGGAGCGCAGAGTAAAATGCGCCCAGTAATTTCTGCTGCAAATTTGGTAAATCTAAGCGCCGAACGAAATCCTCCCTCTATTTACTTTAATGATCCATCTCGTCGCTCTCCTTACTCCATGATGGTTAGACCAAATCTTCTCCTTGAAAAGGCTGGAGATGTTGAATTAGCAAAGAAGCCAGGGTGGCAACATGGCGCTAGAGCAGAAGGCGCCAAGAAGATAATTTCTGCAGAGATAGAGTGGCCGAATGCTCGTTATAAAGCGATTTGGAGCGATAGTGAGAAAAAATTTCTGCTAAACCATAATGGGAGAGCAAACATTGCCTCATCTGGTATTCAACTAGGCTCAACGATGATGGTGATTCAAATAGTAAATATCTCGCCATCAGAGTATGGCGATAAATTTGGTGGAATAACGCCAAAGAGTGAGGTAATTGGAAGTGGTCATGGCTATCTACTTCGCAACCAGAGAGTTGTTAAAGCCCTATGGAATCGAGCGAGCTTAAGTGAGCCAACTACTTGGAGCCTTGAAGATGGAAGCCCTGCCTATTTTTCCCCGGGGCAGCTCTGGTTCTTCCTAACTGATAATGAACCTAAATTCACCTATCTGCCTAAATCGGCCAAGGGTTAATCCGATTCGCCAGATGGCCTAATCAAAGTAGAATCCGTCCCATGACAAAAGAGAATGCAGCCCAGACTGGAACATCGCGCGTTAAACGCGGCATGGCAGAGATGCTCAAGGGCGGGGTAATTATGGATGTTGTTAATGCTGAGCAGGCGCGCATCGCAGAGGATGCTGGAGCTGTTGCAGTTATGGCACTCGAGCGAGTTCCAGCAGATATCAGAGCCCAAGGCGGCGTTGCTCGAATGTCAGATCCAGAGATGATTACAGAGATTCAAAAGAGCGTATCCATTCCTGTTATGGCTAAGGCTCGCATCGGTCACTTTGTAGAGGCTCAGATCTTGCAATCACTTGGCGTGGATTACATTGATGAGTCAGAGGTTTTAACTCCTGCTGATTACACCCACCATATTGATAAGTGGAATTTCACAATTCCTTTTGTCTGCGGGGCAACAAATCTTGGTGAAGCGCTACGAAGAATTAATGAAGGCGCAGCGATGATTCGTTCTAAAGGTGAGGCAGGAACTGGCGATGTCTCAAATGCCACCACTCATATGCGTTCTATCTCAGATGAGATTCGTCGGTTAAGTTCAATGCGCGAGGATGAACTATATGTCGCAGCAAAGGAGCTACAAGCTCCTTATGATTTAGTAAAAGAAGTTGCCACAACAGGAAAACTTCCAGTTGTGCTCTTTACCGCAGGTGGAATTGCTACCCCGGCAGATGCAGCGATGATGATGCAGCTTGGAGCAGATGGGGTTTTCGTTGGCTCGGGAATATTTAAATCAGGAGATCCTGCAAGAAGAGCTGCAGCAATTGTTAAATCAGTAACTTTCTTCGATGATGCAAAAGTTCTAGCTGAGCAATCAAAAGGACTGGGCGAAGCGATGGTTGGCATTAATGTTGCAGATATCCCGGCGCCACATCGTTTGGCAGAGCGGGGCTGGTAGGTCAGTGAAGATTGGAGTCTTAGCGCTCCAAGGTGATGTTGCTGAGCATATTGCCTCACTTGGAGATTGCGGCGTTAGCGCAAGTGGGGTTAGAAGTAGGCAAGAGATTGAATCAGTTGATGCCTTGGTAATTCCCGGTGGAGAATCAACAACAATTGCCAAACTTGCTAAAGCTTTTGGAGTATTTGATCTGATTAAATCTCGTATCGCTTCAGGGATGCCAACCTACGGCTCTTGCGCAGGGATGATTTTAATTGCCGATCAAATCCTTGATGGCGGATTTGATCAAGAGAGTTTTGGCGGCCTAGATGCCCAAGTTCGCCGTAATGCATTTGGTAGACAGGGAGATTCTTTTGAAACAGATTTAACTTTCGCAGGCATTGGCGGAGCGCCTTTTCGCGCGGTCTTTATCAGGGCCCCTTGGGTTGAGTCAGTAGGGGCAGGGGTTGAAGTACTAGCAAGTTTTAATGGCCATCCCGTTGCAATTAGGCAGGGACATCTACTAGCCACCGCATTTCACCCAGAATTAACTGGGGATAATCGAATCCATCGATTCTTTGTAGATCAGCTCTGTAAAGAAAGTTCAAAGGCAGGGATTTAGATAATGTCTGGTCATTCCAAATGGGCCACAATCAAACGCAAGAAAGCGTTAATAGATTCAAAGCGGTCTCGAGCCTTTGCTAAATACATCAAGGCAATTGAGGTTTCTGCGAGAAATGGCGGGGCAGATCCTGATGGCAATCCCACTTTATATGATGCAATAACTAAGGCTAAGAAGAATTCTGTTCCAAGCGATAATATCGAACGCGCTCTTAAGAGAGCAGTTGGTGAAGGTCAATCACAAGCTCAATGGGAGAACATAATCTATGAAGGTTATGGCCCCGGCGGGGTAGCGCTTCTTATTGAATGTATTTCTGATAATCGAAATAGAGCTGCATCAGAGGTGCGAGTTGCTATCACTAGAAACGGTGGAACGATGGCCGATCCTGGATCAGTTTCTTATATGTTTGAAAGAAAAGGCGTGGTAATTGTTAAGAAGAGGCAAGGCGATAAAGCCATTGCTGAGGAGTTGGTATTGGAGGCTGCCTTAGAGCATGGTTTATCAGAGGTTAATGATCTAGGTGAGAGCTTTGAACTTATCAGCGCCGCTACAGATTTAGTTCCAGTAAGACAGGCTCTCCAAGTTGCAGAGATTGATTATGAATCAGCAGATGTTTCCTTCCTTCCTTCAATCTCTATTCCAATTGGAGCAGATGATGCAAGGGCCCTCTTTGAGTTAATTGAGGCTATCGAGGAGTGCGATGATGTGCAGAATGTCTATGGAAACTTTGATGTTTCAGATGAGGTAATGGCGAGCCTGTCATAACTCTTTCTTGGCTGGCTAATAGGCTTGGCTAATGCGCGTTCTTGGTGTTGATCCCGGTCTTACGCGCTGCGGTATTGGTGTGGTTGAAAAAGTTGGAGTTAAAGATCTTAAGTTAGTTGCCTGCGGCGTAATAAAGACCAGCGTTGATGCCCCATTAGAAGAGCGTTTGATGCATTTAAGTGCAGAACTTGAAGTTTGGATCAATCGATATAAGCCAGATGTAATTGCGGTGGAGAGAGTTTTTTCAAAGCTAAATGTGCGAACCGCTATGGCCACCGGGCAAGCAGCAGGGGTTGCGCTCCTTCTTGCAGCAAAGGCAGGGGTTCCAATTGCTATGCATACCCCAAGTGAAGTTAAGGCAGCTGTCTCTGGCTCTGGGCGAGCAGATAAGAGGCAGGTTGCTGCGATGGTAGTTAAAATCTTGAAATTAAAAGAAGCCCCAAAGCCAGTTGATACCACCGATGCGCTAGCTCTTGCTATCTGCAACCATTGGAGAGGAGCTGGGGCTAAGAAGTTAGCAACTGCTACAGCTAAAGAGAAAAGCCGAATAAAGCGTCTAAAATCTGAACCAAGATCTAGAAAGGCTAAGAAATAGATGATTGCCTTTATGACAGGTACGGTATTTGAGATTCGACTAAACCGAATCATTCTTCTTGTAAACGGAATTGGTTATGAAGTAATTGTTGCGCCAGATATTGCCTCAGAATCGAAAGTAGGGGGAGAATTATCACTTCATACATCTTTAGTTGTAAGAGAGGATTCCTGGAGCCTCTATGGATTCTTATCTCAGAGCGCAAAGAGCCTCTTTGAGGAGTTGCAGTCTGTTACTGGAATAGGACCCAAAGTTGCTAGCGCCCTCCTTGCTGTTTATGGCCCAGATGCGCTGCGAAACATAATTGCTTCGCAAGATAATGAAGCCCTTGAGAGAGTTCCTGGAATTGGTAAAAAAGTTGCTTCAAGAATACTTCTAGAGTTGAAAGAGAAATTTGGAGCAAGCTATAAATCAAAATCTGCTCTAAGCGGGCCTTGGCGAACTCAAGTTATTGGCGCTCTTACTGGACTTGGTTATTCGCAAAAAGAGGCAGAAAGCGCACTTGATAAAGTACTTGAGAGTTTTGGAAGAACTCCAACGAGCGAGGATACCCCTGAGATGTTAAAACTTGCTCTCGCACAATCGCGACAGAAGAGATAGCTAATGGATGAAGAGATAATGAGTAGCTCGCTTACTCCTGAGGAAATTAGCGCAGAGCAAGCGTTAAGGCCAGAGACGTTGAGAGATTTTGTTGGTCAGCAGCGCGTTAAAGATCAAGTGGACTTACTTCTTCGAGCAGCTAGAGAGCGCGGAGCGCCAGCAGATCACATTCTCTTCTCGGGCCCGCCTGGTCTTGGCAAAACTACTCTTGCAATGATTGTGGCAAGTGAGATGGATTCACCAATAAGAATTACCAGTGGACCAGCTATTACCCATGCTGGTGATCTCGCTTCAATACTTTCATCCCTTGTCGAGGGAGAAGTTCTATTTCTAGATGAGATTCATAGAATGGCAAGACCTGCAGAGGAGATGCTCTATATGGCAATGGAGGATTTCAGAGTTGATGTAGTGGTTGGAAAAGGACCTGGTGCAACTGCGATTCCTTTAACGCTTCCTCATTTCACTTTAGTTGGCGCAACAACTAGAGCGGGCCTTCTTCCTGGACCGCTTAGAGATCGCTTCGGTTTTACCGCTCATCTAGATTTCTATGATGAAGCAGATATTGCAGATATCGTTGCTCGAAGCTCATCCCTACTAAATGTTGATATTAGTAAAGATTCAATTGCAGAGTTAGGAAAGCGCTCTCGAGGAACGCCGCGTATTGCAAATAGGCTCCTTCGTCGAGTTAGGGATTATGCCCAAGTACATGGAGATGGCAGTATCAATATTGATATAACTAACTCTGCTCTTAAAATGTATGAAGTAGATGAGATAGGACTTGATCGATTAGATAAAGCAATTCTTAGAGTATTGATAGAACAATTCAATGGCGGACCTGTTGGCCTCGGCACCCTTGCGATGGCCGTTGGCGAAGAGCGAGAGACGGTTGAATCTGTGGCTGAACCATTTTTAGTCCGCTCTGGATTTATCTCCAGATCTCCAAGGGGAAGAACTGCTACTCCAGCGGCTTGGCGCCATCTAGGCAAGAAAGCTCCGGAGGTGGCAATCGGGCTTTTCGACAGTGAGGAGCTTGAGCCCTAGACTTTCGCCCCATGTCTTACGGAAATTCACAACGTAACTCCGGCGAGGTCAAAAAACCCCGCCCAGCTAGAACCTTAACTCTGACGGTTTTATCCACTCTTATTCTCTACGGCGTTGCCTTTGCAATTGGTGCTACCTCAATCAACTTAGGTCTCGACCTAAGAGGTGGGACTAGCGTGACTCTCCAGCCAAGACTTCAGGGCGGGCAGAGCGGTGAGATCACTAGCGAATCTATTGATCAAGCTGTCTCCATTATCCGTCAGCGCGTAAACTCACTCGGTGTTGTCGAGGCCGAGTTAACTGCCGAGGGAACTGGAAATAACAGACAGATTGTTATCTCTGTTCCTGGTGAGACTGGCAGACGAGTTGTAGACCTTGTTGGTCAAACAGCAGAACTTAGATTTAGACAGGTATTACTAGTTGCAGGATCTATCCCAACTCCCGATGACGCCGCTTTGCTTGAAGGATCATCTCTTAGCCCTGAACAAGTGGCAGCATTTCAAGCACTTGATTGCACTAAGCCTGAGTCAACTCTTGGTAGCGGGGGAGATGATGCCAATTCTGTAATGATCACATGTGATAGAGATGGAGTTGCAAGATACATCCTTGCTCCGGCTCAAGTTGTTGGAAGTGATATTAAAGGCGCGACTGCTGCAATTGATCAGCAGAGCGCAAGTGGTTGGTTTGTCTCACTTGATTTCACAGGAGATGGATCTCGTAAGTTTGGAGAGCTCACACAGAGCGTAGTTAATCTTGCCGAGCCACAGAATCAAGTAGCAATTGTTCTTGATGGTGTTGTTGTCTCTGCTCCAAGAATCAATGAAGCAATTTTAGGTGGAAGCGCTCAGATCACTGGAAGTTTTAGCCAACTTGAGGCGCAAGATCTAGCAAATGTTTTGAAGTATGGATCACTGCCTCTCGCCTTTGATCGCGGAGAGGTTCAACAAATATCCCCAACGCTTGGAAATGATCAGCTGCAAGCTGGTCTTATCGCAGGTGGTCTTGGATTGATTCTGGTAATGCTTTACTCAATGTTTTATTACCGTGCGCTAGGTCTAGTCGTCGTGGGATCTCTAGCAATAGCAGCCGCTCAATTGGTGATCCTCTTCCTTCTCTTAGGCGAGTGGATTGGCTTTACTCTGACTCTTGCAGCCGTTGCTGGAGCTATTGTGGCAATCGGAATTACTGCTGACTCTTTTATCGTCTACTTTGAACGTATAAGAGATGAAATGCGAGAGGGTAAACCCCTACGAGTTGCTGCAGAGAGTGGTTGGCAAAGAGCGCGGAGAACTATCATCGTTGCTGACTTAGTCTCGATTATCTCTGCTGTTATTCTCTATTTTGTCTCAGTTGGAAGCGTTCGTGGTTTCGCATTTACTCTTGGATTAACAACACTTGTTGACTTGGTTGTTATCTTCTTATTCACCAAGCCACTTGTAACACTTCTTGCTAAGAATAAGTATTTCCAAGCTGGAGGTAAGTACTCTGGTGTTTCACCGCGCAGTATCGGAGTTGTATCTCCAACTCTAGTGAGCAAGGGAGCGTAAGGGATGAAGCTAACTGGTCTTGGCGGAAGGCTCTATCGTGGCGAGACATCAATTAATATTGTTCGCGCTCGCAAGAAGTGGTATGCAGTAAGTGCTCTTTTTATCGCTCTCTCCGTCTTTGCACTCGGCGCGCAGGGGCTGCGACTTGGTATTGAATTTGAGGGCGGATCAGCCTTTGTTGTTACAACCTCTACTGGGTCAATTGAGCAGGCAAGGGAGGCTGTTTCATCTACTGGTTATAGAGACAATGTAATAATTCAAACTTTAGGTGAAGAGAAGATTCGTATCCAGACCGGCGTATTAGATACCGGGGAATCAAATGCGATTCAAGATGCTCTAGCTGCAGCATTTGGCGTTTCGGTTGAGTCAATTGATACTCAAAATGTTGGCCCTTCATGGGGCGAGGAAATTTCAAAGAAG
>JAURJF010000002.1 GCA_030832365.1 Candidatus Nanopelagicales bacterium | reverse complement strand
ATTTAGACTAGAGGAGTTTGAGGCGGCGGTCGAAGCAGCTAAGCAGTGATCTTTGCTGCTATCCCTTCTCCAGCTCAATCTCAAATAGAGATTGGTCCACTAACTTTTCATTTCTATGCGCTAAGCATCATCGCTGGGATCGTAGCTGCTGTATATGTTGGTAATAGAAGGTATGTCTCACTTGGTGGCAGAGCAGGCGTAGTTAGCGATGTAGCAATTTTTGCAGTTCCATTTGGAATTATTGGCGGTCGCCTCTATCACGTGATTTCTTCTCCTCAGGCGTATTTTGGAGTAAATGGCGATCCACTAAGTGCCCTCTATATCTGGCAGGGCGGTCTTGGTATCTGGGGCGCAATCTCCCTTGGACTTCTTGGCGCATACATTGGATATCGCAGGAATAAATCTCGAGGCGATGTTTCCTTTGCAAGCTTTGCTGATGCGCTAGCTCCAGGTCTGCTAATAGCTCAAGGACTTGGCCGCTGGGGAAATTGGTTTAATAAAGAACTATTTGGGCGGGAGCTAAATGCGCCATGGGCCCTTGAAATTCCTGCTGCTTATCGCCCTATTGGATATTCAAGCGTTGAAACATTTCACCCAGTATTTCTCTATGAATCTATCTGGTGCTTTATTGCAGCCTTCATTTTGATAAAGCTGGGATCAGGTAAGAAGTTTGCTCCTGGTTCAATCTTTGCTCTCTATGTTGCCCTTTACTGCCTAGTAAGAGCTCTAATTGAGACGATTAGGATTGATGAAGCTAATTTGATTCTCGGCGTTAGGCTCAATGTTTGGACGAGCATAGTTCTACTCTTTGGCTCTCTAATCTATCTGCGTCAGAATCAATTACCGAGAGAATCGAGTGTAAAGTAAAGTCGTGAGCCAATCTGACTTAGAGATAAGAAATGCTGAGCATCGTACCCATAGAGCAGGTTGGCTTAGAGCTGCCGTATTAGGTGTCAATGATGGGCTAGTTTCAACTGCAGCGCTAATGATTGGAATTGTCTCTGCACAAAAAAATGATTTTGTCTTAACTGTTGGAATAGCGGGAATTGCAGCAGGAGCGATGTCGATGGCAGTGGGAGAGTATGTCTCTGTGAGATCACAAAACGATATTGAAGAGTCAGATCGAATCTTGGAGCTAGAGCATCATCGAATTGATCCAGCAGGAGAGCTAGAAGAGTTGACTCAGATTTATCAATCAAGAGGTTTATCGCGATCAACAGCTGAGAAAGTTGCTCAGGAACTACATGCTCATGACGCACTCGGGGCTCATTTACGCGATGAATTAGGCCAATATGAGTTAACTAAGGCTCGCCCGATGCAGGCAGCAATCGCCTCTGCTCTTAGCTTTACTTTTGGAGGAGCGATTCCTCTTATTGGAGCGCTCTCGCCAAGCCTTGGCGGGAAAGCAGCATCAATTGTTGCTATTACATTCCTTGGCCTGCTCATTGCTGGAGTAATTACCGCAAAGACTTCTGGTTCAACGATATGGCGACCAACCCTTCGGATCCTCTTTGGCGGCGCTCTGGGAATGGCGATAACAGCATCAGTTGGTCAGATTGCCCATATCTCTGGGCTCTAGCACGCGCCAAAAAAGCTAGTTCTTGCTAGATTACTCCCCTCTAAGGGCCGTCGTTGTCCCAGTAACTTTGAGAGTTAATCATTAAAGAAAAAACTCGAAGTAAACCAATTTTATTTATGGGAGCGATAAGTGGTCTTCTCATCTCTACCAAAGGCAGTGGGTCTCTATGACCCTGCCAACGAGCATGATGCTTGTGGTGTTGCGATGGTGGCTACCCTTAATAAAGTTGCTACTCATGACATTATTGCAAAAGGGCTAATTGCCTTAAGGAATTTAGAGCATCGCGGCGCATCAGGGGCTGAAGTTAATAGCGGTGATGGCGCTGGAATTCTAATTTGCATCCCTGATCAATTCTTCCGTGAAGTTCTCCCATTTGAGTTGCCATCACCTCTTAGTTATGCAGCTGGCGTTGCCTTCTTGCCAAAGAATTTTGCAAATAAATCACGAATTGAGCAGATTGCAAGCCAGGAGAATCTTAAAGTTCTTGGTTGGCGCAAGCTGCCGATTAATGCAACATCTATTGGAGCAACAGCTTTATCAGTTATGCCAGAGTTTGAGCAGATATTTGTTTCATCCGAAGATGGAGTTAGTGATTTAGATTTAGATCGAAGAGCATTCTGCTTTAGAAAGAGAGTTGAGCATGAGCTCTCAATTTATTTCTCTTCGCTCTCAAGTAGAACGATTGTCTACAAAGGCATGCTCACCACAGGGCAATTGGAGGAGTTCTTTCCTGATCTTTCAGATCCGCGCTTGGTATCACCTCTTGCTCTAGTTCACTCAAGATTTTCTACCAATACTTTTCCATCTTGGCCACTTGCCCATCCATACCGATTCATTGCTCACAATGGTGAGATAAATACGTTAAGAGGTAATCGAAATTGGATGGCAGCTCGTGAAGCGCTCCTTGAAAGCGATCTGATCCCTGGCGATATATCTCGACTATTTCCAATCGTTGATCCTTCAGGAAGTGATTCTGCATCCTTTGATGAGGTATTAGAACTGCTCTATCTCGGCGGGCGCAGCCTTGCACATTCAATTCTTATGATGATTCCAGAGGCTTGGGAGAATCATGAAACGATGCCTGAGAAATTAAAGGAGTTCTATCGTTTTCACGCATCTCTTATGGAGCCATGGGATGGACCAGCTTGCGTGACATTTACAGATGGAAAGCAGATTGGCGCGGTATTAGATCGAAATGGATTACGCCCATCTCGCTATTGGGTAACAGATGATGGCTTAGTAGTGCTGGCAAGTGAAGTTGGAGTGCTAGATATTCCACAAGAGAAAGTGATTAGAAAGGGAAGACTTCAACCAGGTCGTATGTTCCTAGTTGATATCCAATCTGGTCGCATAATTGAAGATGAAGAGATCAAGCAGAGCCTTGCAGATAACGCGCCATATGGAGAGTGGCTCCATGCCGGAATTGTTCGCCTTCCAGATTTGCCAGCAAGAGAGCACATTATTTATCCGCACTCCTCCGTCTTAAGAAGACAGCGCGCATTTGGTTATACCGAAGAAGAGTTAAGAATGATTGTAACCCCGATGGCTAAGAGTGGAATTGAACCAATCGGCTCTATGGGAACTGATACTCCAATTGCTGCTCTCTCTGCCAAGCCAAGACTCCTCTTTGATTACTTCTCACAGCTCTTTGCTCAAGTTACTAATCCACCACTTGATGCCATAAGAGAGGAGCTAGTCACTTCACTTGGGGGATCTATTGGCCCAGAACATAATCTTCTAGATCCTGGTCCAGCATCATGTAGACAGATTTCTTTAGCCTTTCCGGTTATTGATAATGATGAGCTCGCCAAAATAATTCACGTTAATGCCGATAATAATCATCCTGGGCTCTCAACCTATGTAATTCGCGGCCTCTTTCCAATTTCAAGAAGTGGCCAGGGGTTGCAGGAGAGAATTGAGGAGATTCGAGCAGAGGTATCTGAGGCAATCTCCCAAGGAGCGCGAATCATTATTCTCTCTGATCGCGATGGGGATGCAGAAAATGCCCCAATTCCATCTCTACTTTTAACCTCAGCAGTACATCATCATTTAATTCGTGAGAAAACTAGAACAAAAGTTGGCTTAGTTGTTGAAAGCGGTGAGGTCAGAGAAGTTCATCATGTGTCGCTATTAATTGGATATGGAGCAGCTGCTGTAAATCCTTATCTAGCGATGGAGAGCGCAGAAGATTTAGTCTTAACAGGAGTTATCACGGGAATTACTCCAGAGAAGGCAGTTAAGAACTTAATTAAGTCATTGGGTAAAGGCGTTTTGAAAGTTATGTCCAAGATGGGAATTTCAACAATTGCCTCATACACCGGAGCACAAGTATTTGAAGCAATTGGGTTATCACAAGGCTTGGTCAATGAATATTTCGTAGGAACAACCTCGCGCCTTGGCGGGGTAGATCTTGAAGTAATTGCTCAAGAGACTATTGCGCGCCATCACATCGCCTATCCACCTGGGGGAGAAGTTCCTGGTTCTAAGCGACTTCCAATTGGCGGGGAGTATCAATGGAGGCGAGATGGTGAACCTCATCTCTTTGATCCAGAGACTGTCTTTGCTCTCCAACATGCCACAAGATCAAAGCGCTATGACATCTTCCAGCGATATACCAAGAGAGTAGATGATCAATCTAAATCCTTGATGACTCTTCGCGGACTCTTCTCGTTCAAGCAGGGCTTAAGAGCCCCAGTAGGAATTGATGAGGTTGAACCGATCTCAGAAATTGTTAAGAGATTTTCAACTGGAGCTATGTCTTATGGCTCAATTTCGCAGGAAGCTCATGAAACTCTAGCAATTGCGATGAATCGAATTGGCGCTAAATCAAATACTGGCGAAGGCGGAGAAGATCCCGAGCGCTTTACTCCACTAGCTAATGGAGATTCAGCAAGATCTGCAATCAAGCAAGTTGCTTCAGGAAGATTTGGTGTAACAAGTGAGTATTTAGTAAATGCCGATGATATTCAGATAAAGATGGCGCAGGGAGCTAAACCTGGCGAGGGCGGACAATTGCCTGGAAATAAGATTTATCCTTGGATTGCCAAGGTTCGCTACTCGACGCCTGGAGTTGGTTTAATCTCACCACCGCCACATCATGACATTTACTCAATTGAAGATTTGGCTCAACTAATCCATGATTTAAAGAACGCTAATAACAGAGCGCGAATCCATGTAAAACTTGTTGCTGAAGTTGGCGTTGGCACTGTTGCTGCAGGAGTTAGCAAGGCGCATGCCGATGTAGTTTTAATCTCTGGTCATGATGGTGGAACTGGCGCTTCGCCACTAACTTCTCTCAAACATGCTGGCGCGCCTTGGGAGCTTGGTCTAGCTGAAACGCAACAGACTCTGATGCTAAATGGACTTAGAGATCGCATCGTGGTTCAAACTGATGGACAGATGAAGACAGGTAGAGATGTGGTAATTGCAGCTCTACTTGGAGCAGAGGAATTTGGTTTTGCTACGGCCCCTCTTGTGGTTTCAGGTTGTGTGATGATGCGAGTCTGTCACTTAGATACCTGCCCAGTTGGCGTGGCAACCCAGAATCCAGAGCTAAGAAAGCGCTTTACTGGAAAGCCAGAGTTTGTGGAAACTTTCTTTGAATATATCGCTCAGGAGGTAAGAGAGATTCTTGCAAGCCTAGGATTTAGAAGTCTTAGCGAAGCAGTGGGAGAAGTTGAAAGCCTAGAAACTACTGATGCAGTGGAGCATTGGAAGGCGAGTGGCCTTGATTTAACGCCAATACTTACCGCTCCAGCGCCCGCATCAAGCTCTGCGCGGAGAAATACGGTAACTCAAGATCATGGGCTTGAGCCAGCTTTAGATAATGAGTTAATAAGACTTTCAGAGGATGCTTTAGTAAATGGCAATCCAATCAGACTGCAGATGAAAATTAGAAATGGGAATCGCACAGTGGGAACGATGCTGGGCTCTGAAATTACTAGAAAGTATGGCGGCCAAGGACTTGCCGATGACACAATTGATATCACCTTCCATGGCTCTGCAGGTCAATCACTAGGAGCATTTATTCCACGCGGGCTAACTCTTCGCCTCTATGGAGATACCAATGATTATCTTGGAAAGGGCTTATCTGGAGGGCGAGTAATTCTGCGCCCTGATGAGAAGGCAAAGTTTGCCTCCCATGAAAATGTAATTGCCGGAAACGTTATTGGATATGGCGCAACTCAAGGTGAAATTTTTGTAAGAGGAATAGTTGGCGAGAGATTCTGTGTAAGAAATTCTGGCGCGCTAGCAGTAGTTGAAGGCGTTGGCGATCATGGATGCGAGTATATGACTGGGGGAAGCGTTGTAATCCTTGGCAAGACAGGGCGAAACTTTGCAGCTGGCATGTCAGGTGGTCGAGCATTTGTTCTTGACTTAATCCCATCTCTAGTAAATACCGAGATGGTAGATGTTCTATCTATCCCTAAAGATCAAGAGGAGAGACTTGAATCCATACTCTCTCGCTTCTATGCAGAGACCGGCTCTCTGATTGCTCATGAATTGCTAGGCGATTGGCAAGCAGCTCTCAAGAGGTTCTCACTAGTGATGCCAAGAGATTATGCCAAGGTGCTGGCAGTTATTGATAAGGCAGAGCGTGAAGGAAAATCTTCAGATGATGCAATTATGGAGGCGCTAAATGGCTGATCCCCGTGGTTTTTTAAATACTGGAAGAGAAGTTCCTAAGCGTCGCCCAGTTGATGTTCGAATCAGAGATTGGCGTGAGGTCTATGAAGAGCAAGAGTTCTCATCTCTGCAGAAACAGGCAGGAAGGTGTATGGATTGTGGGATTCCTTTCTGCCATCAGGGATGTCCGTTAGGAAACTTAATTCCAGAGTGGAATGACCTGATTTGGCGAAATGAACGTAGCGATGCCTTAGATCGCCTCCATGCAACTAATAATTTCCCAGAATTTACTGGACGACTCTGCCCTGCTCCCTGTGAAACATCTTGCGTTCTAGGTATAAATCAAGATCCAGTAACTATTAAACAAGTTGAGTTAAGAATTATTGAAGAGGGATTTCAAACTGGAAATGTGAAGCCACTTCAACCAGATCGGATGACTGGCAAAACCATTGCAGTAATTGGTTCAGGTCCAGCAGGACTTGCAGCAGCACAGCAATTAACTAGAGCGGGTCATACCGTTGTGGTCTATGAAAAGGGCGAAAAGGTTGGCGGATTGCTTCGATATGGAATTCCAGAATTTAAAATGGAGAAGTCAGTCCTTGATCGCCGCATAAATCAGATGCAGCGAGAGGGAACAAGATTTAGAGCAGGCGTTAATGTTGGAGTTGATATCAGCGCTGCAGATCTTCGCGCTAAATATGATGCAATAGTTTTAGCTGTAGGGGCAACGCAGTGGCGAGAATTAGATATCCCGGGACGAACACTTAGTGGTGTCTATCAGGCGATGGAATATCTGCCATGGGGAAATAAACAAGCTCTTAATGAATTACCTTCTGAGCCACCAATTAATGCCAAGGGCAAAAATGTAATCATTTTGGGAGGAGGCGATACTGGAGCTGATTGCTTAGGAACTGCAATCCGCCAAGGAGCTACAAGCGTTACCCAGATTGAGATTATGCCAAGGCCAAGTGATGAGCGTCCTGACTCACAGCCATGGCCAACTTACCCAATGACTTATCGAGTAAGTAGCGCCCATGAGGAATCAGGCGAGAGGCTTTATTCAATTTCAACCGAGGAATTTATTGGAGATAGCGATGGCCAATTAACTGCCTTGAAAATTGTCGAGACCAAGTATGTTGATGGAAAGTTTGAAAAAATTCCAGGGACTTCAAAGAATCTTCCAGCCGATATGGTCTTACTTGCAATGGGCTTTACTGGACCTGAGAAGAATGAATTAGTTAATGCACTCGAGTTAAAACTTGATTCTCGTGGAAACATTGCTCGCGATAATTCATATCGCACCAATGTTGATTCAGTCTATATCTGCGGCGATGCAGGGCGTGGTCAATCGCTAATTGTTTGGGCGATTGCAGAGGGGCGAAGCGCAGCTTCAGCAGTTGATGCAGATTTAATGGGACAAACGCAATTGCCATCGCCGATAGAGCCAACTTCTCGACCGCTAACGGTTTAAATCCTTGTTAATTACTCTTATGCCAAATAAGGCAATAAAGTAAGCACATGCGCCGCGCCAAAATTGTCTGCACTATGGGCCCTGCTGTTGAGAGCGTTGAGAAAGTCTCTGAGCTAGTCAAAGCAGGAATGAATGTGGCCAGACTTAACCTCTCTCATGGCGGATATGAAGAACATCAAAATCGCCTAGATCTAGTAAGAGCTGAAGCTGCCAGAGTTAAAAAGCCTGTAGCGATAATGGTTGATCTTCAGGGACCAAAAATTCGCCTTGGAAGATTTGAAAACGGTCCTCATGAATTATTCCGTGGAGATACTTTCACAATCACCACCGATGATATTGCTGGCGACAAGTCTCGCGTCTCAACCACTTATAAAGGTCTTACCGGTGATTGCAGAGCTGGAGATTTAATTCTAATCGATGATGGAAAAGTCACGGTTCAAGTTATCGAGGTTAAGGGTAGCAATGTCATAACAAAAGTAATTGAGCCAGGGTTTGTCTCTAATAACAAAGGAATAAATCTTCCAGGTGTTGCAGTATCTGTTCCTGCGATGAGTGAGAAAGATATAGAGGACTTGCGTTGGGGACTAAAAGCAGGCGCTGACTTTATAGCCTTATCATTTGTAAGATCTGCAAAAGATATAGATGATGTTCATAAAATTATGGATGAGGTAGGCCATCGCATTCCAGTCATTGCCAAGATTGAAAAACCTCAGGCGGTCGAGAACCTGGAGGAGATAGTCCTAGCCTTTGATGGAATTATGGTTGCTCGTGGCGATCTAGGCGTTGAGATGCCGATTGAAGATATTCCACTTGTACAGAAGCGGTGCATCACCCTTGCTCGCGAGAATGCAAAGCCAGTAATCGTTGCAACCCAGATGCTTGATTCAATGATTAATAGCTCCAGGCCGACAAGAGCTGAAGCAACAGATTGCGCAAATGCAGTCCTTGATGGAGCTGATGCCTTGATGCTCTCAGGAGAGACTAGCGTTGGAGCATTTGCTATTGAAGCTGTTGCAACAATGGCTCGAATTATTGAAAAAACTGAGCAAGAGGCGCTTCATTTGATTCCAGCTCTTCAACACAACCCCAAAACTAAAGGCGGGGCAATAACAAAGGCAGCAACAGAGGTTGGTCTAACAATTGGCGCCCAGGTTTTGTCGGCATTTACTAAGAGCGGAGATTCAGCAAGAAGAATGTCAAGACTTAGATCACCGATTCCAATATTGGCTCTAACTCCAGATACCGCCACCTATAACCAGATGGCACTTACTTGGGGGGTTGAGCCACTTCTTACCCCTTTAGTTACCACCACTGATGAGATGGTTAAGCAGGTAGATACGATTTTGATTGAGAGTAAGAGAGTAGCTATTGGTGAGTTAATCATGATCGTCGCTGGTTCTCCGCCAGGAATTCCTGGCTCAACCAATGCGATGCGCGTTCATAAGGTGGGAGATGCTGTTAGTGGCGTGGCTCCTGCCTATCGCTAGAATAATCTTTAATTCAATCTAGCCTCGGTACTCCAACGGTAGAGAGGGCGGTCTCAAACACCGCATAGTGTCGGTTCAAATCCGACTCGAGGCACGTGAGTACTAATATTAAATCTGGAGCGCATCGCATCCTAATTGCTGAGGATGAAACTTTAATCCGTATGGATTTGGTTGAGATGCTAAGTGAATCTGGATATGAAGTAGTTGGCCAGGCAAGCAATGGCCAAGAGGCAATAGATCTTGCAAAAGAGTTAAAACCTGATTTAGCAATCCTTGATGTAAAGATGCCAATCCTCGATGGAATCTCTGCTGCTAGCCAGATAATTGAAATCTCTCCAGTTCTAATGCTCACCGCTTTTAGTCAGAGAGATTTGGTAGAGCGGGCAAGTGATGCTGGAGCGATGGCATATGTTGTTAAGCCATTTACAATTAATGATTTAATTCCAGCAATTGAGATCTCAATTAGCCGACATAGGCAGATGAAATCTTTAGCACTTGAGGTTAGTGATCTTCATGAAAGACTTGAGAGTAGAAAGTTAATTGACAGGGCTAAAGGAATTTTGATGAAGGTGCTAAACCTTTCAGAACCTGAAGCATTCTCATGGATTCAGCGGGCAGCGATGGATCGGCGAATTTCCATGAAAGAGGTGGCTAGGGCGGTAATTGACCCCTCGGCTGCTCCTAATAAGTAGGAGCACCTCGCTTTTCATCAAAAAGTAACAGGAATGTAATTCTCCAAGCGATGAACCCGGTTGCCCTGCAGTTGAACCTAAGGCTAACCTTCACTCCTCCCTGTCCCAGGGGGCATGATCATGAATGAAAGGTACTAAATGAAAAAGCGTGGATTAATTTCGGTTGCTGCAGCGGCCGCATTGGCTGTGTCGTCACTTGTTGGCTTCGCACCAGCATCGCATGCAAAAGCTAAGAGAATCACCCTCGCGTTTCAGGGTCCTCTAACCGGTGAAGAAGCATCAGTTGGTCAGGATGAATTGGCTGGCATGCTTTATGCCATCAAACTCTTTAACGCAAAGAATAAAGGTAAGTACAAAGTCAAGGTAGTTCAAGCTGATGACCAGGGCGATCCAGCACAATCTGCAAAGGTTGCTCCAGGAATCGCATCAAACAAGAAGATTATTGGTCTTGTCGGAGCTGCTTACTCAGGTGCAACTATTGCAGCGCTTCCTTATTACAAGCAGCGCAACTTGGCAATGGTCTCACCATCTGCAACTCGTGTGTCAATCACCGATGCAGCGGCAGGAAACATTGGTTTCCCAGTGTTCCACCGTGTAGTTCCTACCGACAAGGTTCAGGGACCAGCGCTATTTAAACTAGCGACAAAGGGTGTCTCATCACCTAAGGTATACATTGTTGATGACCAATCTGCTTATGGCGTTGGTTTAGTTGATTACATGAAGCCAACAATTCCAGCAGGTCAAGGAGCTGGCTTTGATAGCGTCTCTGATAAGACGACTGACTGGTCTGCAACAATCGCCAAGGTTAAGACCGCTGGCGCAAACGTTGTTATTTACACCGGTTACTTCCCACAGGCTGCACCATTCTTCAAGCAGCTACGTGATAGCGGATACACCGGAATCCTTGCAGGTGGCGACGGCGTACTAAGCCCAACTTTCGTAACTCTTGCTCCAGCATCAGTTCTCGAAGGTGTTCGTCTAACTGCAGGAACAGTCCCACTTGCTGAAATCGATGCAAAGCTTGAAGCGGATTTCGCAAAGAAGATGGGTAAGGCCTCAGGCGTTTACGCTGCTGAGTCCATTGATGCTACAAACGTATTCCTAAGCTGTATTGCAAAGGGTGTTTCAACACGCGATGCAATGCTTAAGTGCGTTAAGGCATATAGCGGCAAGTCACTTACAGGTACCACCATCAAGTTCAATCAATTTGGTGATGTTGCTGGTGGCGTCATGAATGGCTTCGAAGTCAAGAATGGCGTTATCAAGTTCACAGGAGCTGTAAAGTAATAAAGTAGGAAAAAATGGTTTTCGGCAGGTTCTCGTAATAGAGGGCCTGCCGAAACTCTAATTCAAAGTTTTAGATAGGAATCAGGCGCCTTGATAGGAAACTTTCTAGATCAGTTCTGGTCGCTGACATTTGGCGGCTTAAGCTTGGGCTTTATTTACATTCTTATAGCTCTTGGCTACACAATGGTTTACGGCGTCCTGCGTATGATCAATTTTGCTAACTCCGAGATATTCATGGTTGGAACGTTTGCAACCATCATAATAATCAAAGATGTCTTTCAATTCACACAAACATCAGAGTATGCAACAGGCTTTCGCCTCTGGCTAATACTTGGAACAGCGCTAATCTCTTCGATGTTGGTTTCTGGCATTCTCTCCATGTTAGTTGAGATGGTGGCCTATCGCAGATTGCGAAGGATGAACTCTGGAGTACTTGCTCCTTTGATTTCAGCAATCGGGGTCTCAATGGTGCTATCAGAATCTGTTCGAATACTTACTGATTCCAGGCCAGTAGCAAGTCCTAGGGCGATGGAAAAAAAGTTTCTTGGTCAATTCTTTGACGCCGGTATCAGAATAGATAACACCATAATCGTAATCTCAGCTCTAGTTCTCTTTGGAATTCTCATTACCTTCGTCAATAAGACTCGAATGGGTAAAGCAATTCGCGCTGTATCAATGAATCCAAATGCAGCTCGCTTGATGGGCATAAATATAGATGGAGTTATTTCTGCAACATTTTTAGTTGGTGGCTTAATGACAGGCGCAGCAGGATTTTTCTACACCTTAAAGTATGAAAATACCTCGGCTTTTATTGGATTTGAATTAGGAATTGCAGCATTTACCGCTGCTATCTTGGGCGGAATTGGAAATATTAAGGGAGCTTTCTATGGCGGCCTTGCGCTAGGCCTGCTTGAAACCTATGCCTCTTTCTTCCTTGGCACTCAATGGAAAGCTGTAACAGTATTTGTGGTTCTTGTATTAGTTCTCTACACCAGGCCGAACGGGTTATTCGGTGAAGCTCTAACCCAGACGAGGGCATAATGTTTAATCTTCGCGATAAGGGAGCAGAGATCTGGGAGAGCCAGGGACGCGTTGGTCGCGTGGCTATAGCCGTGGGCGCAATTGCAATTGTTGCTGCGCTGCCATTTATGGGAGGAACTTTTCTTAATACCCCAGTAGCTGATTACGAATCAGTTCTGGTCTATCCGATTGCCATGTTTGTTCTTATGGCAATTGGCCTAAATATTGTTATTGGAAAGAGCGGTCTACTAGATCTGGGTTATGTGGCATTTTTTGCAATTGGTGCATACACCATGGGCTTGCTTGGAACTAAGACTGAATTAAATACCTGGGAGATTCTGCCAATTGGAATCGCTATGGCTATGTTCTCTGGAATTATTCTCGGTGTTCCAGCTTTAAAGCTTCGTGGTGATTATCTAGCCATCATTACCTTGGGCTTTGGGGAGATTGTCAGAATTGTTGCGCTAAATCTTGGAGCATTGGGAAGGTCTGAGGGAATTCAAGGAATTCCAACTCCTCCTGGGATATTTGGCATCGAATATGCTTTTGATAGCCATCGCATTTATTACTGGACTCTTTTGATTCTTATCTTGCTTGCTATCTGGATGGTAAGACGACTATCTGCGCGCCGCGCTGGCCGTGCTTGGGAATCTATCCGCCAAGATGAAGATGCAGCAGAGTTACTAGGCGTTCCAACATTTAAATATAAAGTTTGGGCCTTCGTCCTTGGGGCATCTGTTGGCGGAGCTGCTGGAGTTATCTATGCATCAAAGACTCTCTTTATCGCTCCAGATAATTTCACGCTTCAAATTTCGATATTAATCCTTGCCTGCGTGGTCTTTGGTGGAATGGGAAATATCTGGGGAGTCATTCTTGGCGCAGTAATCCTTGGTTATCTTCCTGACCGTATTCGCTTCTTATCAGATGCCCGTCTCCTAGTTTTTGGCTTGGTTTTGGTCCTCATGATGAATCTGCGTCCAGATGGAATTCTTCCTAGAAAGAAGCGAGAAAAAGCAATTGTGAAAAAGGATGCCTCATGAGTACATCCTTAATTGAGCTAAAGAATGTCACTATGAAATTTGGTGGCGTAACCGCACTTGGCGATGTGAGCTTTGATGTTAAAGAGAAGGAAATTCTTGGCCTGATTGGACCTAATGGCGCAGGAAAGACAACTGTATTCAATGTAATTACTGGCGTATATCAAATAACTTCAGGTGAGATTATTTTTGATGGAAAATCTCTAGCTGGCGTTAAGCGCTATAAGATTACAAAAAGGGGAGTGGCTAGAACTTTCCAGAACATTCGTCTCTGGGGAGATATGACTGCTCTTGAGAATGTTATGACGGCTGCTGATACCCATAAAAAATCTGGTTTAGTCTCAGGTTTATTCGGTTTCCCAGTTTCACGTCGCGAAGAAAAGCGTGATAAAGCAAGAGCGCAAGAACTATTAGATTTCATAGGAATTGGCGAGTACTCAGATCGCCTTGCAAAGAATCTTCCCTATGGCGTGCAGAGAAGACTTGAGATTGCAAGAGCAATGGGAGCAGAGCCAAAGTTACTTCTCCTTGATGAGCCAGCGGCAGGTTTTAACCCTGCAGAGAAAGTTGAGTTGGCGGCAACAATTAGAAAGATTCGTGATGCTGGATACACAGTTCTTTTAATTGAGCATGACATGTCTCTAGTTATGAAGGTTTCAGATCGAGTTGTAGTTCTAGATTTTGGACAGAAAATTGCTGATGATTCACCACGCAAGGTTCAAGATGACCCAAGAGTTATTGAGGCTTATTTAGGAGTACCTGAAGATGCGTCTTGAAATTAATGATCTTCGCGTTGCCTATGGAAAAATTGAGGCAGTAAAAGGCATTTCACTTGTAGTAAATCAGGGCGAAATTGTCTCTCTCATTGGAGCCAATGGCGCTGGAAAAACTACTCTCCTTAAAACCATTTCAGGGTTATTAAATCCAACCTCAGGAAGTATCACCTACGACGGTGAAGATATTTTGAAATATAAGGCGCATCAGAGAGTCTCACTTGGAATATCTCAGGCTCCTGAGGGTCGTGGAATCTTTCCTGGTATGAGCGTTCTTGAAAATTTAGAACTTGGTAAATACCACCTCAAGATGAAGAAGTCTGAGATTGCAGAGGATTTAGCAACGGTCTATGAACTATTTCCTCGCCTCAAAGAGAGATCTACTCAGGCCGGAGGAACTCTCTCTGGCGGTGAGCAGCAGATGCTTGCTATTGGGCGAGCGCTGATGTCCAAGCCAAAAGTGCTCCTTCTTGATGAACCTTCAATGGGACTTGCCCCGCAGATGATTGCCAATATTTTTCGCATCATTACCCAGATTAATAAAATTGGGGTAACAATTCTTCTAGTTGAGCAGAATGCTCAGCAAGCACTTCAACGTTCTGATCGGGCTTATGTATTAGAAGTTGGAAATATCACCAAGGAAGCAAAGGGTAAGGATCTGTTAAACGATCCTCATGTTAAATCTGCTTATCTTGGAACTGGAGCGCACGAACTAGATTAACTAGCGCTGAGCAAGGATAAGGCAGGTAATTCTTGCAGTGCAGGTCTTCTCACCCTTATCGTTTGTAATCTCTACGTTATAGGTGCAGAGAGTTTTTCCAAGGGTTACCGCTGTTGCAACCGCAGTCACATATCCCTCTGTTGCGCTTTTATGGTGACTTGCACTTATCTCAATTCCAACAATTCTTCTAGTAGGCCCTGCATGTAGATGGGTTCCAATCGAGCCTAAACTTTCAGCTAGAACAACATTTGCTCCGCCATGAAGCAGGCCAAATGGTTGTGTATTTCCCTCAACTGGCATTCTGCCAACTAGGCGCTGCGAGCTAGCTTCGGTGATTTCGATTCCCATCTTCTTATCTAGGGCCCCGCGGCCACGATCATTTAATATCTCATTGAAGTCTGTCATGTGGGCAATTGTATGTGGCAATGCCTAAGATTAAGTGCGATGAAGAAGAAGTTGCTCATACTCGATGGCCATTCAATGGCCTTTAGAGCTTTCTATGCCCTGCCAGTTGAGAACTTTTCCACCTCTGCCGGTCAACCCACAAATGCAATCTACGGTTTTGCCTCGATGCTGATAAATCTAATCAGAGATGAGAAGCCAACTCACATTGCAACAGCATTTGATGTATCTCGCAAGACCTTTAGATCAGAGAAGTTTCCAGAATATAAAGCAAATAGAGCAGCAACTCCTGAGGAGTTTCGCTCCCAGGTTTCCTATATCAATGAGCTCCTAGATGCCTTTGCGATTCCACACTTTGAGCTTGAAGGTTTTGAGGCTGATGATGTAATTGCAACTTTTGTGAAGCACTTTAGCGACGATGCAGAGGTATATATCTGCTCTGGAGATCGTGACTCATTTCAATTAGTAAGTGATCAAGTAACTGTTCTCTATCCAAAAAAAGGCGTTACCGAGCTAGCAAGAATGACACCAAGTGCAGTTTTAGAAAAGTATGGGCTAACACCAAAACAATATCCTGACTTTGCCGCCCTTCGAGGTGATCCAAGTGACAACTTGCCTTCGATTCCCGGGGTCGGTGAGAAGACAGCAACTAAGTGGATTCAGGAGTTTGGCTCTCTTTCAGACTTAATTGCCAAAGTAGATACCGTTCCAGGTAAAGCAGGCGAGGCGTTACGGACAGCTCTACCTTCAGTAATTACTAATCGTGAGTTGACTCAGTTAAGAAGTGATTTGCCACTATCACCTGATCTAGCAGATCTTTCATGGAGCGGTGTTGAGATTTCAAAGGTGAATAAATTCTTTGATAAATTAGAGATTAAAGCTCTTAAAGCAAGGGTTGCTCCTTTTGCTAAAGATGGGCAAGTAAAAGAAATTGACGCGAAAAAGGTGAGCGTTCGAGAGGTAAATAGAGTTGAATTTGAAAAAGCGCTCACTTCTAGCACAGGCCCTGTGGGTTTACTTCTTTCTGAGAGTCAGGCAGCAATTTCGGTAGAGCCAGAGGCGGTATTAGTTGCTGAGATTGGCCAGGTAGCAGATGTGATTTCTAGCTTCAAAGGATTTATCTTCCATGGAGCAAAGCAAGCGATCTCTTCCAAAATCTTAAGTGCGGTAGCTGTTGATACTGAAGTTGCGGCTTATTTAATCAATGCCGGTTCAAGAGAGATTGCACTTAGCGATCTTTTGCAAAAGTATCTTGGTATTGAGCTCGATAACTCACCTGGCGACCTATTCACTTCAGATTGGGATCCAAGTGTCACCTGCTATCTTCAAGAGCTCTGGAGAGTGCTTTCAAAAGAACTTGAAGCTATGAGCTGCCTAGATCTATATAACCAGATAGAGATGCCAACAATGCATGTTTTGGCTGCAATGGAGGCAACTGGAATTGCTATTGATAGCAAGGAGATGAAATCACTTCTGGACTTCTTTGGAAAAGAAGAGGCAGAGGCAACCTCGCTTGCTTATAAAGAAGTGGGCCATGAATTTAATGCAGCCTCTCCTAAGCAACTTCAGGTAGTTCTATTCGAAGAGTTAAAGCTTCCTAAAACGAAGAAGATCAAAACTGGCTTTAGTACTGATGCCGAATCTTTAGAGTGGCTCTTTTCAACAACAAAGCATCCAGTTCTAGCATCACTTCTTCGAATTCGCGAAGTTGGAAAGCTAAGAACTACAGTTGAGGGGCTACTTAATTCAACTAAAGCTGATAGCAGAATTCACACCACTTTCCAGCAGACCACAACTGCAACAGGCCGACTTTCATCAACAGAGCCGAACCTACAAAATATCCCGATTAGAAGTGATGAGGGGAGAAGAATTAGAAACTGTTTTATCGCTCAAGAGCCATTTGTTGATCTCTTAACTGCTGATTACAGCCAGATTGAAATGAGAATCATGGCCCATTTATCAGATGACAAGGGACTACTTGAGGCCTTTAGGACAGGGGAGGACTTGCATTCAACTGTTGGCGCACAAGTATTTGATGTACCGGTATCAAAAGTAGATGCAGATATGAGAAGGCAGATAAAAGCTATGTCTTATGGCCTGGCCTATGGCCTATCTTCATATGGCCTTGCCAATCAATTAGATATCTCACCAACTGATGCCAGTATTTTGATGAGTAAGTACTTCGAGAGATTTGGCGGCATTCAAGATTATTTGAAGGAAGTTGTAAAGATTGCGCGGGAGAAAGGCTATACCGAAACAATTCTTGGCAGAAGACGTTATCTACCTGATCTAAACCATGAAAATCGTGGGCGTCGTGAAATGGCAGAGCGCATGGCCCTTAATGCACCGATTCAAGGATCTGCTGCGGACATCATTAAAGTTGCGATGCTAAATGTTGAAAAAGCTATGAAGAGTGAGAATTTATCTTCAAAGCTATTACTTCAAGTCCATGATGAATTAATCTTTGAAATTGCCAAGGGCGAGCATGAGGCCATGGAAGCTTTGGTAAGAAAGCAGATGGGAAGCGCTTTTGAGCTAAAGGCGCCCCTTGATGTCAATATTGGCTTTGGAAAGAGTTGGGATTTAGCAGCCCATTAGCCTCAAATTGACCGATAAGCGCATGAGAAAGTAGATTTATGCCCCTCGCTTAAGGTTCCTGTGCATCCTCGGACGTAGTAGGAAGCGCCCCTTTGCTAGTAGAAAATCTACAAGTAGATGGAGTCGGACTTTGCGCGTGCCCTACTAGAAAAATTCCCCACGGAGTACCTTGTCAACTCAAATAACGCTAAACGATATTGGAAATGCAGAAGATTTTCTCGCCGCAATTGAAGGCACAATAAAGAATTTTAATGATGGAGATCTAGTCTCTGGCGTTATTGTCCAGGTAGATCGCGACGAAGTCCTACTTGATATTGGTTATAAAACCGAAGGCGTAATTCCAGCTAGAGAGCTCTCGATCCGCCATGACCTTGATCCAAGCGAATTGGTTAAAGTTGGAGATCGCGTTGAAGCGCTAGTACTGCAGAAGGAAGATAAAGAAGGTCGCTTAATACTTTCTAAGAAGCGCGCACAGTATGAAAAAGCCTGGACTGATATTGAAGGCAAGAAAGAGCGCGATGAAGTTGTCACAGGTACGGTAATTGAAGTTGTTAAGGGCGGATTAATTGTTGATATTGGCCTTAGAGGCTTCCTTCCAGCATCGCTAGTTGAGATGCGCCGTGTTAGAGACCTCTCGCCATATATTGGAAAAGAAATTGAAGCTCGCATTATTGAACTTGATAAGAACCGTAACAACGTAGTTCTCTCACGTAGAGCATTTTTGGAGCAGAGCCAATCTGAATCCCGCACAACATTTCTTAATCAGTTGATTAAGGGTCAAGTGCGTGAGGGTGTTGTTTCATCGATAGTTAACTTCGGCGCTTTCGTAGACCTTGGCGGAGTAGATGGCCTTGTCCACGTCTCAGAGCTCTCATGGAAACATATCGATCATCCAGGTGAAGTTGTTGCCGTTGGCGATGAGGTTACTGTTGAAGTACTTGAAGTTGATTTTGAGCGTGAGAGAGTTTCACTTTCTCTCAAAGCAACTCAGGAAGATCCTTGGCAGGCATTTGCTCGAACCCACACTATTAATCAAGTAGTGCCAGGTGAAGTTACTAAGCTAGTTCCATTCGGCGCCTTTATAAAGGTATTTGATGGAATTGAAGGCCTAGTTCACATCTCAGAGCTGGCAGAGCGCCATGTTGAAATTCCAGAGCAGGTAGTTCAAGTTGGAGATTCTCTCTTTGTAAAGATCATTGATATCGATCTAGAGCGTCGCCGCATCTCACTTTCACTTAAGCAAGCTAATGAAGGACAAGATGTTGCAGTTGAAGCTTTTGATCCAACTCAATATGGAATGCCAGCGCGCTATGATGAAAACGGAAACTTTATTTATCCTGAAGGCTTTGATGCTTCAACGCAGGAATGGCAGCCAGGATATGAAACACAGCGCGAAGAGTGGGAGCGTCAATATGCTGAATCTCAAACTAGATTCTTAGCTCATAAGAAGCAGAAGGCAGAGGCTCAAGCAGCCGATGCTGCCGCTGCCTCGGTTGCTACCCCTGAAGCAGAGTAAATCTGCCTCGCTTTAAATCACTGGGCCCTACTTCATAGGGCCCAGTTTTATTTTTCTAGATAGGCTGAAGCAGTGTTAAGAGTTGCGCTAACTGGCGGCATCGGATCGGGCAAGAGCCTGGTTGGTGAGATTTTAGAAGAGCTAGGCGCCTTAGTTATAGATTCTGATCAATTAGCCCGTGAAGTTATTGAACGGGGAAGCCCAGGATATGAAGAAGTTATTACTGCTTTTGGCGACTCAATTTTAAGTGAAGGGCAGATAGATCGAGCAAAATTGGCAGCAGTTGTCTTTAAAGAAAAGGATTTACGAAAGAAGTTAGAGTCAATAATTCATCCACTCGTTCGAGAGGCTGCTGAGAAGCTCGCAAGAAATCTGCCGAGCGGAGCAATTTTAGTTAATCAGATTCCTTTGCTAGTTGAAAGTGATGGCGCAACGAGATTTGATTATGTTGTAACAGTCTCTGCAGATGAGGAGATAAGACGAGAGCGACTACGGCTGCGAGGTTTGAAAGATTATGAAATCACAGAGCGAATGGCAGCTCAGGTAGCAGATTTAGATCGGGAGAACATAGCTAACTACATCCTTAGAAATGATGGCAGCATCGATGAACTAAATAGGGCTGTGGAGGAGTTAATGGCCAATGAGCTTCTACCTAGAGCTCAGAGGCAGGGCCTGTAATATGGCAAGGGCGGTCACATCAACACCGAGGGCCGATAAGGCATTTGAAGTAATAAGTGATTTCAAGCCAGCAGGTGATCAACCAGATGCAATTGCTGACCTTACTCGCAGAATAAATAGCGGTGAGACAGATGTGGTCTTACTTGGAGCTACTGGAACTGGAAAGTCTGCAACTACCGCTTGGCTAATTGAGGCAGTTCAAAGGCCAACTTTAGTTCTTGCGCCAAATAAAACTCTTGCAGCACAGCTTGCAAATGAGTTTAAAGAGCTTATGCCTAATAACGCTATTGAATACTTTGTCTCTTATTATGACTATTACCAACCCGAGGCATATGTTCCTCAGACTGATACATTTATAGAGAAAGACTCCTCAGTAAATTCTGAAGTTGAACGCCTTCGCTACTCTGCCACCTACTCACTTTTAACTAGGCGCGATGTGATTGTTGTTGCCTCGGTTTCATGTATATACGGCCTTGGTACTCCACAGGAATATATCGATCGAATGATTACTTTGGCTGTGGGAGATAAAATCGATAGAAACGTTTTACTCAGGCGCTTTGTAGATATCCAATATAAACGTAACGATATGGCATTTGAGCGGGGCACCTTTAGAGTTCGCGGCGATACGGTAGAGATTATTCCAGTCTATGAAGAGCTTGCTACAAGAATTGAATTCTTTGGTGATGAAATTGAACGCTTAACTACTCTGCATCCACTAACTGGTGAAATTGTTAGTGATGTTAAGGAAGTCTTTATATTTCCTGCTACTCACTACTCGGCCGGACCTGAGACGATGAAGCGGGCTATTGCCAATATTGAAGCTGAGCTAGATATTCGTCTTAAGGAGTTAGAGAAGGCCAATAAGCTGCTTGAAGCCCAACGCCTTAGAATGCGAACCACATTTGATATTGAAATGATGCTTCAGCTTGGCTTCTGCTCGGGAATTGAGAATTACTCTAGGCATATAGATTTTAGAGAGCCAGGCTCTGCCCCTAACTGCCTACTTGATTACTTTCCAGATGATTTCCTCTGTGTAATTGATGAATCTCATATTACCGTCCCACAAATTGGAGCTATGTATGAAGGCGATGCATCAAGAAAGAGAACTCTGGTGGAACATGGGTTTCGCTTGCCAAGCGCTCTTGATAACCGTCCATTAAAGTTTGCCGAATTCCTAGAGCGAACCACACAGAAGGTTTATCTCTCAGCAACCCCTGGCCCCTATGAGATGGAGAAAACTGGGGGAGTAGTTGTTGAGCAGGTCATCAGGCCAACAGGACTAGTTGATCCCAAGATTGTTTTAAAGCCAATAAAGAATCAAATTGATGACTTAATGTCAGAAATTAAGATAAGAGCTGAGAAGAATGAGCGAGTCTTAGTTACAACTTTAACCAAGAAGATGGCGGAGGATTTAACAGATTTCTTCACAGATGCTGGAATAAGGGTTAGATATTTGCATTCAGAGGTTGATACTTTGCGAAGAGTAGAACTCCTTAGAGAATTAAGGCTAGGTGAATACGATGTTCTAATCGGAATCAACTTGCTACGTGAAGGTTTAGACCTTCCTGAAGTTTCATTAGTTGCAATTCTCGATGCTGATAAAGAGGGATTCCTACGCTCAACTCGCTCACTTATTCAAACTATTGGACGCGCTGCCCGAAATGTTTCAGGCGAGGTCCATATGTATGCCGACAAAATCACTGATTCAATGAGTAGGGCTATTGATGAAACTAATCGCAGAAGAGCGAAGCAGGTGGCCTATAACCTTGCAGCAGGGCTTGATCCTCAACCCCTTCGTAAGAAGATTGCAGATATCACTGATTTAATCGCTGAAGAGAGTGATGACACCAATGCTTTACTTGCTGGAAATAAGAAGCGTGGGATGAGTCAAACTCCAGTTGGCGTGCATGCCAAATCACTCGTAGCCTTGCCACTTGCCGAATTACTCGGCCTTATAGATTCTCTAACCGAGCAGATGAGAAATGCTGCATCTGAACTGCAATTTGAACTTGCAGCTCGCCTGAGAGATGAGATTAAAGAGTTAAAGAGGGAGCTTCGAGCAATGCAGGAAGGAGGGATGTGATGAGCGCAGATCGCTTAATAGTTCGTGGCGCAAGGGAGCACAATCTAAAGAATGTCTCACTTGATCTTCCAAGAAATGCCATGATTGTTTTTACTGGTCTCTCTGGTTCTGGAAAGTCATCCCTTGCCTTTGACACAATATTTGCTGAAGGTCAGAGGCGCTATGTTGAGTCACTATCTGCCTATGCCCGCCAATTCTTAGGACAGATGGATAAGCCAGATGTTGACTTCATAGAGGGTTTATCTCCAGCTGTCTCTATTGATCAAAAATCAACAAATCGAAACCCAAGATCAACAGTTGGAACTATTACTGAAGTTTATGACTACCTCCGCCTACTATTTGCTAGAGCTGGAAAGCCACATTGTCCAAAGTGTGGGAAAGAGATTGCAAAACAGACTCCGCAAAATATCGTTGACCAGATTTTAGAACTTCCAGCAGAGACTAAGTTCCAAGTTTTGGCGCCAGTTATTAGAGCGCGCAAGGGGGAGTTTGTTGATCTCTTCAAGGATTTCATTGCTCAGGGATACTCAAGGGTTAGGGTTGATGGAACAACAGTTGCCTTAACAGATGTTCCAAAGCTTAAGAAGCAAGAGAAGCACACCATCGAAGTTGTAATCGACCGCTTAACGGCAAAGCCTGAAGGAAAACAGCGACTTACTGATTCAATTGAGACAGCGTTAAAGCTAGCTAATGGTCTTGTAGTTCTAGATTTTGTTGATGCAAAGGGCGCAGACAAAGAGAGAACTTATAGCGAGCTTTTAGCTTGCCATGATTGCGGGCTCTCTTTCCAAGAGATGGAGCCAAGATCCTTCTCCTTTAATTCACCATTTGGGGCCTGCGCTGAATGCTCTGGAATAGGCTCAAAGCTTGAAGTTGATGAAGATTTAGTGATTCCAGATGACTCAATCTCTTTAAATGATGGAGCAATAGCGCCTTGGTCTGGAGGACAATCTTCAGATTACTTTCTAAATTTACTTGAAGCCCTAGCAGCTGATGTTAAGTTCTCGCTCAATACTCCCTGGAGCAAGCTCTCTGTCAAAGCTAAAGATGCGATATTAAATGGCTATGAGTATGAGGTTCATGTTAAATACAAGAACCGCTATGGAAGAGTTAGAAATTACTCCACAGGATTTGAAGGGGTTATTCCTTTTGTTCAGCGCCGCCATTCAGAAACTGATAGCGATTACAGTAGAGAAAAATATGAAGCATATATGCGCCAGATCCCATGTCCTGCTTGCAAGGGTGCACGTCTAAAGCCAGAGGTTCTAGCTGTAACTTTGGGTAGTAAAAACATTGCAGAAATATGTGAGCTATCAATTGAGGATTGCGCTAAGTTTCTAAAAGCTTTAAAACTTGCATCGCGAGAGGCAAAAATCGCGGAGCGCGTAATGAAGGAAGTACATGCTCGACTTGGCTTCTTACTTGATGTTGGACTTGAATACTTAACTCTAGCAAGGCCTGCAGCGACGCTCTCTGGTGGTGAGGCGCAGAGAATTCGCCTTGCAACTCAGATTGGCTCAGGCCTAGTTGGCGTTCTCTATGTTCTAGATGAACCAAGCATCGGTCTTCACCAAAGAGATAATAAGCGTTTGATTGAAACCCTGACACACCTTAGAGACCTTGGAAATACCTTAATTGTTGTCGAACATGATGAAGAGACGATTAGAACCGCTGATTGGATAGTAGATATAGGCCCAGGAGCGGGTGAGCATGGTGGAGAGATAGTTGTTTCAGGGGATTATCAAGCTTTAATTGATTCAAAGCGATCGATTACTGGAGCTTATATCTCCGGGCGATCAAAAATTGATATTCCTAAGGAGAGACGAGCGATTAACGCGAAGAGAGTTTTGACCATCAAAGAAGCGAGAGAAAATAACTTAAGAAACGTTGATGTAACTATTCCGCTTGGAGTTTTTGTTGCTGTGACAGGAGTGAGCGGTTCTGGAAAATCCACTCTGGTAAACGACATTCTCTATTCCGTCCTTGCAAATAAGCTAAATGGAGCTCGAATAGTTCCAGGTCGCCATAGAAGTATTACTGGTATTGATCAGCTCGATAAAGTTGTTCACGTAGATCAATCACCGATTGGTAGAACTCCACGCTCAAACCCAGCTACCTATACCGGAGTTTTTGACAAGATTAGGGCGCTCTTTTCTGAAACAAGTGAGGCAAAGGTGCGCGGCTATCAACAGGGGCGCTTCTCATTTAACGTAAAAGGCGGAAGATGTGAGAACTGCTCTGGCGATGGAACCATCACAATCGAGATGAACTTTTTGCCCGATGTCTATGTTCCTTGCGAAGTCTGCCATGGCGCAAGATATAACAGAGAGACTCTAGAGGTTCACTACAAGGGTAAGACAATTGCTGAAGTTCTTGATATGCCAATTGAGAAGGCTCAAGATTTCTTTGAATCAATTCCTGCTATTCATCGCTATCTAAAGACGCTCTGCGATGTGGGCCTTGGCTATGTTCGCCTTGGTCAATCCGCTCCAACTCTTTCTGGAGGAGAGGCGCAGAGAGTAAAGCTTTCAACAGAACTTCAACGCCGATCAACGGGGCGAACAATCTATGTTCTTGATGAACCAACAACTGGGCTTCACTTCGAAGATGTAAGAAAACTTCTTGGCGTGCTTCAAAGACTTGTTGATACTGGAAATACTGTTGTTGTTATTGAACACAATATGGATGTTATTAAGTGCGCAGATTGGATTATTGACCTAGGACCGGAGGGCGGATCTGGGGGAGGAAGCATCGTTGCTGAAGGAGTTCCAGAGGCAATTGCAAAAGTTTCCGCTAGCTATACCGGAAAGTTCCTCCGCGAAACTTTAAAGAAGTAGCTATGGCAGATCCTGCTTCATATCGTCCAGAGAATGTTCCCGATGAACCTGGGGTCTATCGCTTCTTCAATGAAAAAGATGAAGTCATCTATGTAGGAAAAGCCAGATCACTAAAGAATCGGATTAGCTCCTACTTTCAAAAAAATGTGGGCGAGAAAACTTATCGAATGATTCATGCTGCAAATAGAGTTGATTGGACTCTGGTAAGAAGTGAGGTTGAGGCGCTTCAATTAGAATTTACCTGGATTAAAGAGGAGAACCCTGCCTTTAATGTGCAATTCAAAGATGATAAGAGCTATCCATATCTAGCTCTTACTATGGATGAGAAATATCCACGGCTACTTATAACCAGAAGAGCAAAACAGAAAGGTGTTGCCTACTTTGGCCCCTTTACCCATGCCTGGGCGCTTCGCTCAACCTTTGATGTTCTTCTAAAGCTCTTTCCTGTTAGGTCATGTTCAAATAGCAACTTTGAGAGAGCTCAGAGAGCAAAGCGTCCCTGTTTACTGGGAGATATTGGTAAATGCGCCGCTCCATGTGTAGATCGAATCACCGAGAGTGATCACCGAATTCTTGCCAAGAGGCTAGGTGACTTTATCTCTGATGGTTCAGCTGATATTACTCAAGCCCTGCGAGATCAGATGTCTGAGGCTGCAAGAGCAGAAGAGTTTGAAAGAGCTGGAAAATTGCGAGATCAACTAGAGGCGCTAGAGCGCGCTAGTGAATCAACTGATAGCGCTCTCTCTGATTCCATCTTCTCTGATTTCATAGCAATTCATCAAGATATTACCCATGCTGCGATCTCTATTTTTAGAGTCAGGGCTGGGCGCGTTATTAGTTCGCGCTCATGGATGATCGATTTAGCAAACCTTCCAGAGGAGTCCTCGCTGCTTGAGGCTTGCATCAATCGGGTCTATCAAGATTTTGAAATTGGTAAGGAGATATTGGTTAATCAAGATATTGATGGAAGCGCTCTTGCCGAGTATCTCTCAGAGAGGGCTGGTTATAAAGTCACTATTAAGAAGCCAGAGCGAGGTGAGAAGAGCGAGATCTTAGATATGGTTAAGCGAAATGCTAACCAAGCGTTAATTCAATTTCTAGGTAAACGAGCAAATGATGCTGGTGTTAGTGGGCGAGCGCTGGAGGATTTAGCAAGCGCGCTTAATCTAGAAGAGCTTCCATTAAGGATTGAATGCTTTGATATCTCCAATATTCAAGGAACCTCTGTTGTTGCCTCAATGGTTGTATTTGAAGATGGTCAGGCGAAGAAGAGCGAGTATCGTCGCTTTGGAATCGATGATAAAGAGAAGTTTGATGACACAAGGGCGATGCATCATGTTATTACTAGGCGATTTAAGAGATATCTAGCAGAGAAGGATTTGGATCTAGCTGAAATAGAGCTAAGTGGAGGGGCAAGACCTAAGTTTGCCTATCCGCCCCAGCTGGTAATAGTTGATGGAGGAAAAGGACAGGTTAATGCTGCTGCCAGGGCCTTTGCTGAACTTGGAATTACAGATATTGCTTTAGTAGGACTTGCAAAAAGACTTGAGGAGATCTGGTTTGCAGATCAGAGCTATCCAGTGGTCCTTGATCGACATAGCGAGGCGCTCTATTTAGTGCAGAGAATTCGCGATGAGGCCCATAGATTTGCAGTAACTTTCCATCGTTCAAAGCGATCCAAATTAATGCTGGAATCACTCCTCGATGAGATTTCTAATCTAGGTGAGGTCAGACGAGCGGTGCTATTAGAGAACTTTGGATCAATTGCAGCTCTGAGTAAGGCAAGCCTCGAGGAGATAGCAGCCCTTCCAGGAATTGGTCCAAAGAGCGCTGAAAGTATTGTTGCTGGCCTTGCTAATTCAGCTTCTAGCTACTTCGTTGATACCTCAACTGGTGAAATAATTGAGCGTTCTTGACAGCGCTAGGATGATGTAGACATGGGACGCGAAATAGTAGTTATAACTGGAATGAGCGGGGCAGGTCGCTCAACGGTTGCCCATGCCATGGAAGATCATGGCTGGTATGTAATCGATAATTTGCCACCTTCTCTATTAATTCCGCTCTTTGACTTAACTCAGAGTAGCGATGATTCAATTGCGGTAGTTATTGATGTAAGGGGAAGACAATTCTTTGATGATTTGAATCAAACGCTAGCCGAGTTAGCTGAGCGGGGTATATCTAGAAAAATTATCTTTGTTGATGCTGCAGATGATGTATTGGTTAGAAGATTTGAATCATCCAGGCGCCCGCATCCCCTTCAGGGAAGCGATCGAATTGTTGATGGAATTGAAAAAGAGCGAGAGAGCTTGAGAGAACTTCGATCAGGAGCAGATCTTGTAGTTGATTCATCTCAATTAAATGTTCATCAGCTAGAGAAGAAGATAGCTGAGCTATTTTCGGTAGATCCCTCAGCCTCATTAAAGGTCAATGTTCTATCCTTTGGATATAAGTTCGGTCTCCCAGTTGATGCAGATTTGGTTATGGATTGTCGCTTTATTCCAAACCCGCATTGGAATCCAGAGTTAAGGGAAATGAATGGCCTTGATAAGCAAGTTAGTGAGGCAGTCCTTAACGCCGAGAGCGTTGGAGAATTCTTAGAAAAATACCTATCGCTATTTAATAGCCTAGGACAGGGATATTTAAGAGAGGGAAAGAAATATATAACTCTTGCAATTGGTTGCACTGGAGGAAAACATAGAAGCGTAGCTGTTGCTGAAGAGCTTGCACGGAGAATTAATGGCAGCGCAATTGATGCAGAGCATAGCGTCTCTGCTCATGCTATTCATAGAGATTTAGGCAGGGAGCGTTGAGTAGCCCCAAGGTTGTTGCACTTGGCGGTGGCCATGGCCTTGCTGCCACCTTATCTGCTTTAAGGAAAATAACTAATGAGTTAACTGCAATTGTTACTGTGGCAGATAACGGTGGATCAAGTGGACGGCTACGAAGAGAATTTAACTCACTGCCTCCAGGAGATTTGAGAATGGCACTTGCTGCGCTCTGTTCAGATGATGAGTGGGGCAGAAGTTGGGCAGAGATAATGCAATATCGCTTCACCTCCAAGGGCGAGTTAGATGGACATGCAATTGGCAATTTACTATTAACTGCTTTATGGGATGGCGAGAGCGATCCGGTTAAAGGTTTAGATAAAGTCGGTGCGCTGCTAAAAGTTGTGGGGCGAGTGCTCCCAATGGCTTTAGAGCCACTTGATATTGAAGGAGTATTCAAGACTTGGCAGGGAACTCATTTAATTAGAGGACAACAAGAGGTGGCTCTTGGAAAAGGAGCTCTTGAGGATTTAAGGCTAATTCCTAATGATCCAACGCCAACTACTCAAGGAGTAGATGCAATTGCTAAGGCAGACTTTATTACCTTAGGTCCAGGCTCCTGGTTTTCCAGCGTTATGCCACATCTTCTAGTAGCCAAACAACGTCAAGCGCTGGAGAGCTCAAAGGCGAAGAAAGTGATAATTCTTAATCTTGATGCCATTCCCAATGTCACAGGGGATGAATTGGCAGGTAGTTCTCCGGCAGATCACTTGCGAATTCTTAGAAAATTTGCCCCAGGATTAAAGTGTCATGTTGCTCTACTAGATAGCTCAATTGCCGCTCGATCCGAGCTATTAATAGAGCTAGAGGGCCTTGCTGAGGCGATGGGTGGAAGGGTATTTGTTGCAGATCTTGCATCTCACCCAGGGAGCAATCATCATGATACTGAAAAATTATTTTTGACTTTGAGCCACATTTTTCAAGCCGAGATGCTTAGATAACCCACATGGCAATGACTGCAGCGGTTAAGGATGAGTTAAGCCGCCTTTCTATCTCAAAGCCTTGCTGTCGAAAGGCGGAGGTTTCAGCAATCTTGCGCTTTGCAGGAGGGCTACATATCTCAGCGGGAAAGATCATGGTTGAAATTGAACTCGATACCGCCCAAGCTGCAAGAAGAATTAGAAAAGATATCGCTGATATCTATGGCCATGATTCAGATTTAGCAGTAATCAGCGCTGGAGGTTTAAGAAAGGGAAGTCGCTACTTAGTTAGAGTTATTAAAGATGGCGATAACTTAGCAAGACAGACTGGACTTGTTGATTCACATGGACGTCCGGTAAGAGGTTTGCCGCCGCAAGTTGTCTCTGCTGGAATTTGTTGCGCAGAAGCTGCATGGCGGGGCGCATTTCTTGCACATGGTTCGTTAACTGAACCTGGAAGATCATCGGCTCTTGAAATTACCTGCCCAGGACCAGAAGCCGCGCTTGCTCTTGTTGGCGCTGCTCGCAGATTAACAATTGCTGCAAAGGCTCGCGAGGTTCGCGGTGTTGATCGAGTCGTAATCAGAGATGGCGATGCAATTGGAGTCTTACTAACTCGTCTTGGAGCCCATGAGAGCGTTATGGCTTGGGAAGAGCGAAGGATGAGAAGAGAAGTTAGAGCAACCGCTAATCGCCTTGCAAATTTTGATGATGCCAACTTAAGGCGCTCGGCAAGAGCTGCCGTTGCTGCATCTGCACGAGTTGCAAGAGCGATGGAGATATTAGGAGAAGATATTCCAGATCATCTTCGCGAAGCAGGACAGCTTCGCATTACTCATGGGCAGGCAAGCCTTGAAGAGTTGGGTTCGCTATCAACGCCGCCGATGACGAAAGATGCAATTGCTGGGCGCATTAGGCGTCTATTGGCGATGGCCGATAAACGCGCCAGCGATCTAGGAATTCCAGATACAGAGGCTGGGCTCGCACCAGAGCTGCTCAATTAATCCTCGAGCCCAATTTTGCAAGATAAGAGCTCTCCAAAAATTCACTGATAGGATTTAGCCAAGTCCACAAAGTCGTGGCATAAATGGTCAAAAATTTAAACAGTGGCGCAAACGTCGCCCTTCTGATGGAGCGTGGTTATCTTGGTAAAAGTTGGAATCAATGGTTTTGGTCGTATTGGACGTAACTTCTTTCGTGCAGCGCTAACCTCAAAGGCTGATATTGAAATTGTCGCAGTTAATGACTTAACCGACATTGCCACCCTTGCTCATCTTCTTAAATATGACTCAATTCTTGGTCGACTTGGCCAAGAGGTTTCCCACAACGAAGATTCAATAACCGTTGGAAACAAGAGCTTTAAAGTATTTGCAGAGCGTGATCCAGCAGCACTTGCCTGGGGATCTGTTGGGGCAGATATCGTTGTTGAATCAACTGGACACTTCACAAAAGCCTCTGATGCTAAGAAGCACTTAGTCGGGGGAGCAAAGAAGGTAGTTATCTCAGCTCCAGCAAGTGATGAAGATGTAACTCTAGTTCTTGGCGTTAATGATTCTGCCTATGATCCAGCAAAGCATCAGATCATCTCTAACGCCTCCTGCACCACTAACTGCCTTGCCCCAATGGCTAAGGTGCTACACGATAACTTTGGAATTGTTAGAGGCTTTATGACAACTGTTCATGCCTATACCAATGATCAGGTAATCCTAGATTTCCCTCATAAGGATCTACGCCGGGCAAGAGCTGCTGCAACAAATATCATTCCAACTTCTACTGGAGCGGCGAAAGCAATTGGCCTTGTCCTTCCAGAGCTAAAGGGAAAGCTTGATGGCTACGCCCTACGAGTGCCAGTACCAACAGGATCAATAACTGATCTAACAGTTGAGCTCTCTCGCGAGGTGAGCGCAGCTGAAATTAATGAGGCAATGAAGAAAGCTGCAGCAGGTGCTCTTAAGGGAATCCTTTATTACACCGAAGATCCAATTGTCTCTAGCGATATCGTCACCGATCCACACTCCTGCATCTTTGATGGTGGAATTACAAAGGTAATTGGTAATCAAGCAAAGGTCGCTGGTTGGTATGACAATGAATGGGGATATTCAAATCGTCTAGTTGATTTGATGAGCTTTATTGGGAAGAGCCTTTGATCCAAGGTTTATCCGCTCTAAATCCAGCTGGAAAGAGAGTTCTACTCCGCTGTGATCTAAATGTTCCTCTTAAAGATAGCGGCAATGGAGTCAAAGTCATCAGCGATGATGGTCGTATCCGTGCATCTCTTCCAACAATTAGAGAACTACTCTCACTTGGGGCATCTGTTGTGATCATTGCTCACTTGGGAAGACCAAAAGGTGAAGTGAAAAGTGAGCTATCACTCGAGCCGGTAGCAAGGCGCCTAGCAGAGCTACTTGAAAGGCCAGTTTCATTTTCAAGTCATATAGTTGGGCCAGAGGTTTTGAAAAAGGCCACTGCGCTAAAGAGTGGAGAAGTTCTTCTGCTAGAAAATATTCGCTTCAACGCCTCCGAGACTAGTAAAGATGATGGAGAGCGATTAGCTCTGGCAAGAGAACTAGCAAAGTTGGGTGATCTCTATGTTGGCGATGGTTTTGGCGCTGTACATAGAAAACATGCATCAGTATTTGAATTAGCCCAATTACTTCCGCACGCTGCAGGAAAATTAATAGCGGCAGAGGTTGCTGTTCTTGAGAAGCTAACTCAGTCACCAGAGCGTCCCTATGGAGTAGTACTTGGGGGAGCAAAGGTCTCAGATAAAATTGGAGTAATTTCAAATCTGCTTGATAAGGTCAATATTCTTGCCATTGGCGGGGGAATGCTCTTTACATTTCTTGCAGCCCAAGGAAAAGAGATTGGCAAATCTCTATTTGAGGCGGAGTCAGTTGAATTAGTTAAGCAACTATTAGATCGAGCAGAGAAACTAGGAGTTAGAGTTTTGCTTCCAAGTGATATCTGGGTTGCTCCAGCATTTGCTAATGACTCTCCAAGTTTGGTTAGCGCAGATCAGATTCCAAGTAATCAGATGGGGCTAGATATTGGCCCGGAGAGCGCACGTGCATTTGCATCTGCAATTAACGAGTGCGCTACAGTCTTTTGGAATGGACCGATGGGAGTCTTTGAATTTCCTAATTTTGCCTCTGGAACCAAAATTGTCGCTCAAGCTTTGAGTGAAGTCTCAGGGTTATCAGTAGTTGGTGGCGGGGATTCAGCAGCTGCAGTGAGAGCTCTTGGCTTTAGCGATAGCGATTTTGGATATATCTCAACTGGTGGGGGAGCATCACTTGAGTACTTGGAAGGAAAACAGCTTCCAGGACTTATGGCCTTAAGATAAGCAAGTAGCCAACTAAGGAGTAGAGATGAGCACACGTAAACCACTGATTGCTGGCAATTGGAAGATGAATCTCAATCATCTTGAAGCAATTGCTGTTACTCAAAAGTTGGCATACTCGCTAGAGGATCGCGACTTTGATGCAGTTGAAGTAGCGGTGCTGCCTCCATTTACAGATTTAAGATCAGTTCAAACTTTAGTTGATGGAGATCGTCTCAAGTTATCTTACGGAGCCCAAGATATCTCGCCAGAAAAGTCCGGTGCATTCACTGGCGATATTTCAGGGGCAATGCTTAAAAAACTTGATTGCACCTATGTTCTAGCAGGACACTCCGAGCGCCGAGCAATTCATGGCGAGAGTAATGAGTTAATAAATGCAAAGATGCGCGCGATATTAGATAACGAAATGGTGCCAATTTTTTGTATTGGTGAAGAGCTACCAATTCGTGAATCAGGCGAGCATGTCTCCTATGTGCTTAACCAAATCCGCCAAGGTTTAAAGGGCTTTCATAAACCAGATTTAAAGAAAATAGTCTTTGCCTATGAGCCGGTATGGGCAATTGGAACTGGCAAGACTGCCACCCCTGATGATGCTCAAGAGGTATGCGCAGCTATTCGACTAGAGCTTGCTGATCTCGGAAGTGATGAGATTGCTCAGAACGCCAGAATTCTCTACGGAGGCTCGGTTAAGTCAGCAAATATTGTAGAAATTATGAGACAGAGCGATATCGATGGCGCTCTGGTTGGCGGGGCTAGCCTTGATGCCGAGGAGTTTGCCCGCCTAAGCAAATTCCATCGGGTTCTCTAGCGCCATATAACGCCCAAATTCGTTAGTAATCACCGCCTTTAGGTAGTATTTGCCCCTTATTCAACCCAAGGAGAAAATAAGTGTCGTTAGCCCTCTCAATCCTTCTGGTTATTACCAGCATCTTGATGATTCTCTTAGTTCTGCTCCATAAAGGAAAAGGCAGCGGACTTTCAGATCTATTTGGCGGTGGAATGTCCTCTACTTATGGTGGCTCTTCAGTTGTTGAGAAGAACTTAGATCGCATCACAATTGTTGTTGGCGGTCTATGGTTTGCCATCATCATCGCACTTGGCTTAGTTTTAAAATAAATAGTTTTATCAATCTCTAGAAAAGGGAGCAAGTAAATGGCTGGTGGAAGTGCTATCAGAGGTTCACGCGTTGGCGCAGGCCCAATGGGCGAGGCAGAACGCGGCGAAGCTATTGCTCGCTTCCACGTTTCTTACTGGTGCCAAAATGGCCATGAGACAAAACCATCCTTTGCTGAAGATGGAACAGTTGTTGTTCCTGCTGAGTGGGATTGCCCAAGATGCGGTTTTCCTGCCGGGCAAGATAAGAACAATCCACCATCACCAATCAAGAACGAGCCTTATAAGACTCACCTAGCTTATGTAAAAGAGCGTCGCACAGAGGCTGAAGCTAAGAAGATTTTAGAAGCAGCGCTTAAGAAACTACGCGCTGAGGATGAAGATTAAATCTTTCGTGCCGCGCTAAGCAGTTCTGCAATACCTTGCTTTCGATTCTTTAAGTGAAAGCGAATCACGCTAAAGTCTCTACTAGATAACGCCTCCATATCACCGAGCGCTTGAGCCATAATCAAGGTTTCAAATCCAAAATCTCTTCCCGCAATTGGCCAAGCATTTTCATGCTCTGCAGTAATTTGAATAAATGAACCAGTACTTGGTCCACCTTTATGGAACTGGCCAGTTGAATGGAGAAATCTCGGACCCCAGCCAAAGGTGCTGGGAAACTTTGATTTACTCTCAAGTAGTGGGGCTAGATCTTTGATTTGATCATCAGCGCCGCGGTGAAGATAGGCCATTATCGCTAAATAGCCGCGGGAGTTTGCAATGGCTTTTCCTAGGTAATGTTCCACTGAGTTTTCTTGAAGGCTTGAATAAATAACGATATTTTCACTTTCAAATACTGGACTAATCTCCTCTCTTCCTTTACTCCATCTTGAAAGCAGGGCGCTGGTCTTCTCTTTAGCCTCTGTGACATTTGGTTGATTAAATGGGTCGACTCCAAGTAAATATCCCAGAAGAGCTGTGACCCACTGCCAGAAAATAAAGTGCTCACCGAGACTTGCTTCAACGCTATTTGATCCACTTCCATCAAAGCTAATAACTGGGTAGTTGAGGCTACTTTTTCTTCTCAAAGTAATTGGTAATACGCCCTTGCCATCTTTGCCAGTTGACTCTGCAATTAGCTGCTCTATCCACTCACTTAATCCAGCAACATTTGAGCCGGTATCAAGAAATCCTGTAAATGAAAAAAACTTATCGGCTAAAGCAGCTGCCACTTGAGTAACTACTGAGCCAGGGTTAGCAAAGGAAAGTGATGCCTCATAAGCATCATCTAAGAGAATTGAGATATCAATACCGATAAGAGCTGCAGGAGTGAGTCCATAGGCGCTAAGTGCGCTAAAGCGCCCACCAACATTTGGATCAGCATTGACTACACTTAAACTAGTTTCCCTGGCTTGAATATCAAGAGGGGAGCCAGGATCGGTAATTACTACAAAATGATTCTTTGGATCTAGTCCCTGCTTAATCAACTGCTCATTAGCTGCTGCCATCTGGGAGGCAGTTTCAATAGTTGATCCAGATTTAGAGCCAATAATTATGCATGATTTTGATAAATCTTGATCTAATACTCTCTTAACATGAGCAGGATCTGTAGAGTCAAGAATTGTTAATTTCTTTTTATAGACCTGTGCCATAACTTCCGGCGCTAGAGATGAACCGCCCATGCCGCAGAGAATGAAAACCTCGTGGCCAAATTCTCTTGACCAGGCAGAGAGAGCATCAAGTTGGGGAAGAAGCTCGCGAGATTTCTCGGGAAGATTAACCCAATTAAGTCTTATCGCTGCCTCTTTGGCAGCGCTCTCGCCCCAGATGGTTGGATCGCAGTTGGCAAGGCGATCTGTGACTTTATCTAACTTCTCCCAGAGGCCCCTGCCTTGTTTAAAGCCAGTGAGTTTGATCATTTACTAGCGGCCTCAACATTTCCAATCAACTCAAGCCAAGGCTTAATAAACTTATCGATTCCCTCTCGCTCTAACTTCTCTGCAACCTCTTCAATATCGATTCCAATACTTGTTAATTGATTGATGACCCCAGCTGCATCTTTGTATTTTCCGGAGATGCTATTTCCCTTAAATTCTCCTTGAGCTTTAACGGCATTTAAAGTCTGCTCCGGCATTGTGTTAACACATAGTGGTGCAACTAGCTCCATTACATATTGGGTTGGGTCATAGTTTGGATCTTTTACCCCAGTAGAGGCCCAGAGCGGCCTTTGGATATTTGCTCCAAGTTTTGCAAGCACCTGCCAACGATGCGAGTTCAAGACCCCTTCAAAGTGCTCATATGCAAGGTGTGCATTGGCAATTGCTGCCTTTCCAAGTAGAGATAGGGCCTCGTTGGAAGCACTGGCTTTAAGTCTTGGATCAATTTCGGTATCTACTCGACTAATAAAAAAAGATGCGACTGAATGAATATCAGAGAGCGGAAGGGATTTACTTGCCCGAGCCTCTAGACCCTTAATGAAAGCATCTAAAACTTGCTCATAGCGTTTAGTCGAAAAAATTATTGTGACATTAACGCTTATGCCCTCTGAAATTAGAGTTTCGATAGCAGGAAGTCCCTCAATGGTTGCTGGAACTTTGATTAGAAGGTTTGGTCGATCTATTTGTTTCCAGAGCTCTCGAGCCTGAGAGATAGTCTTCTGGGTATCTCGCGCAAATCTTGGATCCACTTCAATGCTTACCCGGCCATCAACTCCGCCACTTGAGAGAAATACTTCTTTGAAAAGATCACATGCCTTAGCAACATCGCTGCAGGTTAGCTCGGTAATTATCTGCTCAGCTGAGAAACCTTTAGCAGCTAGCGCCTTTAAATCATCGCTATAGAGAGCTGATTGCGATATTGAGCTTGAGAAAATTGCGGGGTTGGTAGTTACACCAACAACTGATTCTTCAGATATAAGTGATTTAAGAGAACGTGACTTTCCATTATCGATCATCCGCTCTCTAGATAAATCATCGAGCCAGATTGAAGTTCCTGCCTGGCTAATTTGCGCTAGCGTTTTGCTCATTTAGAGCTCTTTGAGATCGATTCTTGGCAAGCTTTAACTACTGCCTCTGATGTGAATCCAAATTCTTTAAACAAGACAGGAGCAGAGGCTGAGGCGCCATAATGTTCCAAGCTAATGGCAACGCCGCTATCTCCGATAAATTCATGCCAGCTTTGAGCAATACCTGCTTCAACGCTAACCCGAGCCTTTACCGATTTTGGCATCAGCAAATCTTTATATCCTTGCTCTTGCTCTCGATACCACTCAAGGCATGGGGCGCTGATGACTCTTGCTTTAAGACCTTTCTGCGCAAGTTGCTCACTTGCTTTCAGAGCAATAGATACTTCAGAGCCAGATGCGATAATCAAAACATCAGGGCTAGAAACTTCATTTAACGCATAAGCACCGCGCCCAACCTCAGCTGTTGACTTATAGAGGCTTCGATCAATTACTGGAAGATTCTGTCTAGAAAGAAGTAATCCAGCAGCCTTATCGCGCTTAATTATCTCTAACCAGCAGGCAACTACTTCATTTGCATCAGCTGGTCTAATGACATCAAGGCCGGGAATTGCGCGAAGAGAGGCGATATGTTCAATTGGTTGATGGGTTGGTCCATCTTCGCCAAGGCCAATCGAGTCATGGCTCCAAATGAATGTGACGGGTAGCTTCATTAGGGCAGCAAGGCGCACCGCGCCTCTCATGTAATCGCTAAAGACTAAGAAAGTTCCACCAAAGCCACGAGCGAGGCCATGAAGAGCAATTCCATTTAATATCGAGCCCATCGCATGCTCACGGATTCCAAAGTGAATGATTCGACCATAAGGCGAAGCCCCCTTCATCTTGGAAGAAGATGGCAAGAATGAACCGCCACCCTCAATTGTGGTGTTATTACTCTCAGCAAGATCGGCAGATCCACCAAATAACTCTGGCATCTTTGCAGCCAGGGCATTAATTACATCACCAGATGCTTTTCTAGTTGAAACCTCTTTATCACTTGCAAAGACGGGAAGATCTGCGCTCCAATTACTTGGCAGATCTCGCTTTATCAATCGCTCAAGTAGCGCTGCTCTCTCAGGGTTTGCGCTCTGCCATTTGGAAAATTCGCCTTGCCAATTACTCTTTAACTTAGCGCTTCGTTCCTGAACTCTTCTGACATGCTTCTCAACTTCTTCTGGGAAGTAGAAATCTTGCGTAGGAAGATTTAGCTCAATCTTTGTTGCCGCCACCTCATCAGCGCCAAGTGCAGAGCCATGAGATTTAGCAGTATTACGCGCCTTAGGGGCAGGCCAAGCAATCACAGTTCTAAGGCGAATCAGAGTTGGTTTATCTGTAATTAAAAGCGCCTCTGCCATAGCTGCTTCAATTGCCACTCGATCAACATCTCCATCTGTCTTTGCGCCAACTTCTATTACATGCCAGCCATAGGAGCGATAACGCATAGAGACATCTTCAGTAAAGGCATAATGGGTATCACCCTCAATTGAGATGCGATTATCATCATAAATAACTTTTAGATTTCCTAGCTCCTGCACTCCTGCAAGAGATGATGCTTCAGCGCTGACTCCTTCTTGCAGATCTCCATCGCTGCAGATCACCCAGATGTTATGGTCAAAGACGCTCTCACCTTTTGTTGCATCAGGATCTAATAGCCCTCGCTCATATCTTGCACCCATCGCCATTCCAACAGCGTTAGCAACTCCTTGACCAAGGGGACCAGTAGTTGTTTCAACTCCCAAGGTGTGGCCATATTCAGGATGTCCTGGAGTAGGTGAGCCCCATGTTCTAAATGACTTCAAATCATCAAGAGTTAATCCATATCCAGAAAAAAGTAATTGAATATATAGAGTTAGCGAAGAGTGGCCACAAGAGAGAATGAATCTATCTCTGCCAATCCAATTGGGATCTTTTGGGTCATGGCGCAAAAAACGTTGGAATAGGGCATAGGCAACAGGGGCTAGAGACATTGCAGTTCCAGGATGGCCATTGCCTACTTTTTGAACTGCATCCATAGCAAGGCCCCGGGCGATTGCTACTGCCTTGTCATCTAAATCTATCCAAGGCGCTAGCTCTGGTTGCATTACAAGCCTTTCCGGGCGATGAGATTAGCGCCGAGATTACTAGAGATAAATAAGTTCCAAGCGGATAACCACACCGCGATAGATCCAATGATGTGAGCGGCAACCAGGGCCTCAGGCAACTTGGTGAAATATTGGATATATCCAATGCCCCCTTGGGCAAGGGCAATTATAAGAAATATCTGTATCCGCCCAGATAAGACCTGGCGCGCAACTCCTGAGAGGCCAAGGCGGATTGCGATTAATAAAGCGATGCTTACTCCAAGAAGAGCTATGACCAAATCTGCATGGATCCAGGCCATAGTCCTTGAATCAAGATTAAATCGCTCTGCTGCGCTATCGCCAGCATGAGGCCCGCTACCAGTAACAATTGTTCCTGCAAATATTACTAAAGCTGTCAGTAGTAGATGAAGCCAGATAAGTTTTGAAACTAGTGGAATTAAAGTAATTTCAATTGGTGATTTGCCATGAGCTCTCTGTCGCAGGGAGAGAGCCCCTGCGATTAGAATTATTGAGAGCAGGAAGTGAGCGGCAACAGTTGCTGGATTAAGAGCGGTTAGAACTGTTACTCCGCCAAGTACTCCCTGGGCCAAAATTCCAACTATCTGAAGCGCACCTAATCTTCTTAACTCACGCTTTCCACTCCTTAAAATAGTAAACATCAGAGCAAGAGCATTAATTAGAAGAACGAAGGTAAGAAGTCGATTTCCAAATTCAATCCAGGCGTGTAGTGGAGCCTCTGGTTGATCAGAAGTTGGGGTATATGAGCCAGGTGTGCACTCCGGCCATGTTGAGCAGCCAAGACCAGAGCCTGTGATACGTACTAGAGCTCCAGTAAAGACAATTGCAGATTGAGTAAAGACCATGAAAGTGGAGAGTTTTAATAGAGCTCTATTGGCAGAGGGGGCCATAGCCCAACCCTAGAGCGAGAAGGGGCGCTTTGAAGTGGCGTTTGGCCATGAATTACGCAACACTTGCGTTGTGAAATCCACCCTAGCCACATCTGAGGACCTAAGAACTAAGGACCAGGTTGCCCGTGCCATTTTAGAAAGCGGCCCATCGACAGCGGTTGCCTTAGCAGCCTTCCTTGGACTAACCCCAGCTGGTATTCGCCGCCATTTAGATTCTCTAGTGGGCGAAGGAATTCTAGAAGAGCGGGAGCCTCATATTAGAAGTGCAGGTCTTAGAGGTCGCCCTTCGAAGGTATTTGTAATGAGCGATAAAGGGCGAGAGAGATTTGAGCATTCATATGATGATCTCGCAGTCTCCGCGCTGAAATATATGGCAGCTAGCGCAGGAGCTCATTTAGTTGATGGCTTTGCAAAACATCGCGCTGATGAAATTATTCGTCGATCAAAGAAAACTGTAAGTGGTTCAAAGAACCCTGTTGATGGTTTAGTAAAATTCTTAAACGATGAGGGATATGCAGCAAATGTTCACCCCAAAGCAATTGGACTTGAGCTCTGCCAACATCACTGCCCGATAGCCCATGTTGCTGCCGAATACCCTCAGCTATGTGAGGAAGAGACAGCAGCATTTTCAAAGATATTAGGAACCCATGTTCAGCGACTTGCAACAATTGCCCATGGCGATGGAGTCTGCACAACTTTTATTCCCCAACTAAGCAGTAAAGGTAAGAAAATCGAGAAAACCCAAACCAGCAATAGAAAGCAGAGTAAACGATGAGCCAAATCGCCCACCCAGAGTTAGAGGGAATCGGAAACTACGAGTTCGGTTGGTCGGATAAGAGTGATGCCGGCGCCAATAGCAAACGTGGTTTAAACGAAGAGGTAGTAAGAGATATCTCATCGAAGAAGAATGAACCTGCTTGGATGCTTGAGCTACGCCTTAAGGGTTTGGCGCTCTTTGATAAGAAGCCAATGCCAAACTGGGGATCTGATTTATCTGGAATTAAGTTCGACACCATTAAGTACTTTGTTCGCTCCACTGAGAAACAGGCAACTTCCTGGGAAGACTTGCCAGAAGATATTAAAAATACCTATGACCGGCTAGGAATTCCTGAGGCTGAAAAAAAGCGCTTAGTATCAGGAGTTGCAGCGCAGTATGAATCTGAAGTTGTCTATCACTCAATTCGTGAGG
>JAURJF010000029.1 GCA_030832365.1 Candidatus Nanopelagicales bacterium | reverse complement strand
ATCCAACATCTTTTATCACCTGGCTTGAGGAGAAGCTGCGCTCTCTTGGAACTGCTGCTTGCCCTCCCTATCACCTAGCTATTGTCATTGGTGGAACATCAGCGGAGTTCACTGCAAAGAGCGCAAAGCTTGCCTCAACTAAGTATCTAGATTCACTACCTACAACAGGTGATGCCAAAACTGGTAGAGCCTTTAGAGATCTAGAACTTGAAAAAGAGGTCTTGGCTCTTACCCAGAAACTAGGAATCGGCGCGCAATTTGGCGGCAAATACTTCTGCCATGATGTGAGAGTCATCCGCCTTCCAAGGCATGGCGCCTCACTTCCTATTTCAATTGCAGTCTCTTGCTCAGCAGATCGCCAGGCAAAGGCCAAGATCACTAAAGATGGCGTATTTATTGAAGTTTTAGAGCGCGACCCAGCCCACTTCCTTCCAGAGACTACAGATGATCACTTAGATGAGAGCGTAGTAAATATCGATCTAAACCAACCTATGGACCAGATTCTGGCTGAGCTTTCAAAGCATCCAGTAAAGACTCGTTTATCACTTAGCGGAACCATGGTTGTGGCAAGAGATCTAGCCCATGCGAAGTTAAAAGAGCTAGTAGATTCTGGGAAAAGCCTGCCTGAATATTTCAAGAGATATCCAGTTTATTACGCAGGCCCTGCCAAGACTCCAAAGGGATATGCCTCAGGATCTTTTGGTCCAACAACTGCAGGAAGAATGGATTCCTATGTTGAGTATTTTCAAGCACTTGGTGGCTCGCTAATAATGCTCGCTAAAGGTAATCGCTCTAAGCAGGTGAGTGAGGCATGCAAGAAAAATGGTGGTTTCTATCTAGGCTCTATTGGAGGACCTGCCGCTCGCCTTGCTCAAGATTGCATCAAGAAGGTTGAGGTTCTTGATTATGAAGAACTTGGCATGGAGGCAGTTTGGAAGATTGAAGTTGAAAACTTTCCAGCATTTATCGTTGTTGATGATAAGGGAAATGATTTTTTCAATGGCTCACTAAAGCCGCTAACTATTGGTGTAAAACCAGAGAGCTCTTTTTAATAATAGTTTGAGCGTTTAAATTTCGCCCACGCCTTGCATGGAGTTTCATAGCGAATATCGATATATCTCAAACCCCATTGAATCTGAGTAACTGGATTAGTTCTCCAATCAGTTCCTACAACCTCCATCTTTGTAGCTGGAAGTGCTTGCGGAATTCCATGGGCGCCAGTTCTGGGATTTCTCGCTCTATAGTTCCAATTACTCTCCTTGGTCCATAGAGCATCGAGGCAGCTATATTGACGCGCTCCCCAGCCATAGCTCTCTTTGGCAATCTCTCTGCCAACGCTTCTCGCTCCTTTGGCGCTTCTAGCTTTTTCAACTTTTTGAATCATCACCGAAACCATCAACATATCCCAGGCCATAACTAGGGAGCGATCGCTCATCTCAATTAGCGTCGGCCAGTTTGGCTCTAGATCTCCTGGAACGCTGACCTTTAGGGAGTCACCAGGTTGGACTACTAAGAGCTCTATAGGTTCTGTGTAAACCGGTTGGGCATGGGAGATTTCAACCGAGGAGATAAATAGGGTCGCAAAGGCGAGGGCAACGATCGCGCGCCGGTTTAGCAACATCTTTCTACCTCCTTAGCGCTGAACAAGTCAGAGCCAGGCTCGAGGGGGCTTCTAGGGGGAGTTGGGCTTAGACTTACAAAGTAAGGGGTGAGGGGCAAATTTAAACCCGCGAGTGGCGTAAAAAGATTAAACTCACAGCAATTGTGGGTAAGGAAAGTGCAGGTCAGCCCCTATAAAGTCCGTTATGCCCTATTTGTAGTAAAACCCCAATTATTAGGCATATAGCTGGACTGGATCTTCAAGGAGCTCAGTTATTAAAGCTGCGATCTGCGAGCGCTCAGAGCGGGTCAGAGTCACATGGGCAAAGAGAGGATGGCCCTTGAGCGATTCCACAACAGCAACAACGCCATCATGGCGACCAACCCGCAGGTTATCCCTCTGGGCCACATCATGGGTGAGCACCACCCTTGAGCCCTGCCCGATTCGAGAGAGCACAGTTAATAAAACTCCGCGCTCTAGAGATTGAGCCTCATCGACAATTACAAAGGAGTCATGGAGTGAGCGGCCGCGGATATGGGTTAGCGGAAGAACCTCAATAAGTCCGCGATCTAAAATCTCCTCAATTACCTGGGCCGAGACAACAGCTCCAAGGGTGTCAAAGACTGCTTGCGCCCAAGGAGACATCTTCTCCCCTTCACTTCCTGGCAAGTATCCAAGCTCTTGACCTCCAACTGGATAGAGCGGGCGGAAGACAATTATCTTTTTATGGAGGCGCCGTTCAAGAACTGCCTCAAGGCCTGCGCAGAGAGCCAGGGCAGATTTTCCAGTTCCCGCCCTTCCTCCTAGAGAGACAATTCCAATTTCATTATCTAGCAGGAGATCAAGTGCTATCCGCTGCTCAGCAGATCTACCATGAATTCCAAATGCGCTCTTATCTCCTCGAACTAGGCAGAGAGTTTTATCTGCGCTAACTCTTGCAAGAGCGCTGCCCTTTTCAGAGTGAAGAACTACTCCAGTGTGAACTGGAAGATCTTTAACCTCGGGGGCGCTCACTTTCTCGCCAGCATAGAGAGCATCGATAGTTTTACTTCCAACGCTTACCTCAGCCATTCCAGTCCAACCGCTATTTGGCGCAAGTTCTGCGCGATACTCATCGGCGCTTACTCCAACTGATGATGCTTTAACTCTTAAGGGAAGATCTTTAGTAACTAGAACAACATCTTTTCCTTCACTTACTAAATTTCTAGCAACAGCTAAAATTCTTGAATCATTTGTGCCATCACGCAAGAATCCATGAGGCAGAGATGAAGTATCAGTATGGTTTAACTCAACTGAGAGAGTTCCGCCAGTTGCCGTGATCTTGAGTGGTTTATCGAGTCTTCCATGGGTAACTCTTAGATCATCAAGCTTTCTTAAAGCTGCTCTGGCAAAGTATCCAAGCTCGGGATGATCTCGCTTTGATTCAAGTTCTCCTATTACCGCTATTGGAATGATGATTTCATGCTCATCGAAGCGGAAGAAGGCGGAAGGGTCTGCTAACAGGACGCTGGTATCTAGAACGTAGGTCTTGCGACCTTCGGAGCTAGCGCGGGCCACGGAACTCCTTGCTTATTCTGTTGTTATAGGGCTTTTTCCGCCTGAATTAGGCAGATTTGCCGGGGAAGTACCACGAGAAAAAGGTAAGTCCTAGAGGCCTTGAAATCACGCGACACGCTCAAGTTCAACTTGAGGTTTTAATTACTTTCCAAGACGTCTCTGGCGAAGTGAGTAGGAGCGAAGTGCTCGAAGAAAATCTACCCGGCGAAAATCTGGCCAGTAAGCCTCACAGAAATAAAACTCAGATTGATGGCTCTGCCAGAGCAGAAACCCGCCAAGTCTTTGCTCCCCTGATGTTCTAATCACTAACTCAGGATCTGGTTGCCCTGCAGTGTAGAGATATTGATCTAGTGAGTTCACCGTTAATTCATCTCTTATTTGCGTTATATCTTTTCCCGAGCTCTTTGCTGAATCTAGGTAGCTCTTAACAGCATCAACTATCTCAAGTCTGCCGCCATAGCCAATTGCCACATTAACTTTTAGACCAGCGATACCTGCGCTCTTGGCCTCAATTCGCTTTAGCTGTTCTTGGAGTTTCTCTGGAAGTAGTTCAAGAGAGCCTAAGACCTTAATACTCCATCTACCAATATCGCCAAGGGACTCAACGCTTGATCCAATAATCTGCATTAAAGAATCTAGCTCTTGGGGGCTTCGTTTTAAATTATCACTTGATAGTAGCCATAGCGTCACGACGTTTATATCAGTCTGCTCACACCAGGTGAGTAGCTCAATAATTTTGCTCGCCCCAGCTCTATGGCCATGAGCTGATGAGGTGTCGCCATTTAGTGAGGGATTTTCTCTTGCCCATCTTCTATTGCCATCTAAAATCACAGCAATATGGCGCGGGGTTCTGCCTAGATCAAGCTTTGCAAGTAAGCGCTTTTCATAGAGGGGATAGAGCGCTGACTTGATTAAAGTTTTAGCTCTCATGAGAGGGGAAATTGCCTCATAACTCGCCGCTCTGCAATAAATGAAGCTATTGGAAGGGTTCCTGCCAAGATAAATAAAATCATTCGTTTGATAGTAAAGCGAGCCCTTGCTGTGAAGTGAATAGCTGCAAGGACATAGAAGGCATAGATATAGCCATGGACAAAGGGAATCCACTTAACTTTTGCCTCTAAATCTGGATTATCAAGTAGATAGACCACTGGAAGTTCAACAAACCAGAGCAGAAGCGACATGATGCCAGCTGCCACCGCCATGAAGCGATATCTCTTAATTACCCCGTTCATAGCCCTGCCTCTTTCGTGATACTTGATAGAAGGGTAGAAAAAGTACTACCAATGCCATGAGCCACCAAATAACGACATAAGAGATATGTTGCCAGTAATAGCCAGGCACACTTGGCTTTGCTGGATCTAACTCTGGGCGCTTTATATCAAGTTCTATCCCATTAATACTCTCACTTTGAGCTAAGACAAATCCATCAAAGAGTTTCTGATCATAACTTGTAACCAATAGCGCTGGATCGATTCTACTTAACTGCGATGAGCTCTTCTTGGCGCGATCATCAAACTGTCTATTGAAGAGTCGCCCTGTGATATCAACTTTGCCAGGAAGAACTTCTGTATTAGAGGTACTTCGAACTACCAATATCGCTCCACCTGAATCCACCTCTAATAGACCAACAACCCAATCTGATTTAACTCCATATTTATCTTCTTGGTTAGGGGCAATATATTGATCAAGGTATTTCCCACTAAAGCGAACAATTTGATTAACTGAGTCATCACTTAAATTCTCACCAGGTATTGCTACTTGAGATAAGTTAATTACTGGTCTTTCGATATAAGGTTTTTGTAGCTCTTGAAACTCCCCTGCCCGATCTAATTGCCAAAACCCTAGTCTTATAAAAGTTGCACAAAGGATCAGAACTATGAAAGCTGCGCCTATTTTGCTCGGCAACTCCTTCTTACTTATTTTCATCATTTAGGCGACGCTGATCCATCCTCTTCCAGCGTTTATAGAAACTTCTAAGCAAGAAAACTGTGGCAAGAGTTAGAAATATCATCGTCATTGAGCCTGCAATACCGGCGTCATAAACTGTTGCTTCCATGTAATCATTCTCCCATGACTCAGGAGATAGGCAGCAACGAAGAGTTTCTTGCCCAGCGCTATGGGAGAAAGAGCTCAAATGCCTGGCGCTATATCGCAGCGCTACTTCTACTGACAGCTCTTCCTTGGTTGGTTTGGAGCGCATGGCATCATTCAAATCCGCAGATTCGAGTTACTCTAATAAGTTTTCAAAATGAGCAAGATACTTCAATTGATATCACCTACCTGATTCAAAGGCGAGATCCATCCCTTGCCTTAAATTGCACTTTGATTGCCAGGGATTTTGATAAGAATGTGGTGGGAGAAGTTGAGGTAGCTATCCCAAGTTTGAGCCAAGGCTCCCTAAAGCGAAGTGACTCCATTCCAACCCGGCTAAGGGCGGTTAATGCCTCAGTTCTTAAATGTGATGCAATAGATCTAAAAGGTAAGTAACCTCTACGCCTATGAGTAAGAGTTGGTTGACCCAAGAAGCTGCAGATCGTCTCTCTGCAGAGCTTGCCAGCCTTGAAACAACTGGACGCTCTGAGATTATTAAAAAGATTGAATCAGCAAGATCTGAAGGTGATTTAAAAGAAAATGGTGGATATCACGCTGCGCGTGAGGAGCAGGGAAAGATCGAAGCTCGCATCCGTCAACTAAAGCATATGTTGGAAAATGCTGAAATTGGAACTGCTCCAAATAATGCAGATGGATTGATCTCACCTGGCATGAGAGTAACTGTTGAGATTATGGGCGATGAGATGGAATTTCTACTTGGCTCAAGAGAGATTTCTTCCGGAGATTTAGATGTCTATAGCGAAAAGTCTCCGCTGGGAGCTGCAGTGATGGGTGCAAAGATTGGAGATACAAAATCTTATAACGCGCCAAATGGTAAGACGATTACCGTGAAAATCTTAAAAGCAGAGGTTTATAGCTAATTACTTAGAAGCAGTGTTAATGTATTTACGAACACTCAAAGGAATGAAAATAGCCATAATAATCACCATATAAATCAAGGACATTTCAAGGGGATTCTGGCTAGGCCAAGAATTAGCAGTGACGCCAAAGATATTCTGTAGTCCAAATAACTCTCTACACCCTGCCACCATTGTTGAAACCGGGTTCCATTCAGCAAAGTACTGCAGCGCCTTTGGCATTCCTGTGGTTGGAGCAAAGGCATTGGAAAGGAAAGTTAAGGGAAATACAGCGATAAATACCGCAGCATTAGCAACTCGAGCTGAGCGAACTGAGAGGCCAATTAAGACACCAACCCAAGCCATTGCAAAACCAAAGAGAAGCAAGAAAGCAAAGCCAAGTAAAACGTTAAAGAATCCAGAAGATGGTCGCCATCCCACGGCATACCCAGCAAGTCCCATAACTGCTAAGACCACGATATTGAGCGCGCCATCGCCAAGTGTTCTGCCGAAAACAACAGCTGATCTTGAGATAGGAAGTGATCTAAAGCGATCAATCAAACCCTTCTGCATATCTTCAGCAAGTCCAACTGCAGTTCCTGCCAGGGTAAAGGCAACTGTCTGAACGAAGATTCCAGGCATAAGAAGTTGCACATAATCCACCCCAGGAATTCCAGTGGAGATAGAGCCACCAAATACATATCTAAATAACAAGACAAACATCACTGGCTGGATGGTTGAGAAAATCAAGACTTCAGGAACTCGAATTAATTGAAGGAGTTGGCGCTTGGTGATAATTAATGAATCTGAGATAGCGTACTTAATCACTTTCTCCTACCTCTCTTTTCTTTCGCATCTAACTCTTCAGACTTTTTTTCTTCTGCAACATGTCCAGTTAGCGCGATAAAAACATCGTCCAGTGATGGTCGCTTAAGCGCAATATCCAAAGGGTGAATTCCTAAATCATCAAGTGAGCGAACTGCCTCAATTAATGCCCTCGAGCCAGTGGTAACGGGTGCTGAGACTTGGCGAGAGCCTTCTTCGACTAATACTTTCCCACCGCTAACTTTGCCAACAATCTCTGCAACCTGGTTTAAATCTTTTGCCTCTGCCACAATCTCTAGGCGTTCTCCGCCAACTTCTTTCTTCAATTGATCTGAAGTGCCCCTGGCTATGACTTTGCCATGATCGATAACGGCAATCTCATTTGCTAGCTGATCAGCCTCTTCCAAGTATTGGGTGGTAAGAAGCAAGGTGGTGCCATCTTTAACAAGGCCTTGAATAACTTCCCACATTTCAATTCGTCCCCTGGGGTCAAGGCCAGTAGTTGGTTCATCAAGAAATAAAATTTTTGGTTTAACGATTAGAGATGCTGCTAGATCAAGACGGCGTCGCATACCACCAGAATAAGTTTTTATTGAACGTTTAGCTGCGTCAGTTAGTGAGAATTGCTCAAGTAATTCACTTGCACGCTTCTTTGCTGCTGTAGGTGAGAGGTGATAGAGACGACTAAACATTGTTAAGTTATCCCAGCCAGTGAGAGTCTCATCAACTGCTGCATACTGACCCGATAATCCAATTACCTCGCGGACTTTGCTTGGATTTTTAATTACATCAATTCCAGCAACAGTTGCATGGCCTGAATCAGGATTTAATAATGTAGCTAGAATTCTAACTGTAGTGGTTTTACCAGCTCCATTTGGACCAAGAACGCCAAGAACTGTTCCCTCTTCAACATCTAGGCTCAAACCGTCAAGGGCTCTGACTTTTCCCTTATCGTATGTTTTGACCAGGTTCTCGGCAATGACACTTTTCACTTGAGTTATGGTAGTAACCTTGCGCCTTCAAGCCAAATTTCCATCGAATCAATTATTAGTAAGGATGACATGTTCGGACGTCAAAAAGCTGATCATTCCAGACCGCTTACACACCGAGAGATCCTAATCATAATGAGTAGCCTTATGACAGGAATGCTTCTGGCTGCGCTAGACCAGACGATTGTCTCCACCGCATTGAAAGGCATTGTTGAAGACTTTAATGGACTAAATCATTACTCCTGGGTGGTGACGGCATATCTTTTGACTTCGACAGCATCAACACCGCTTTACGGCAAAATCTCTGATTTGTATGGGCGACGTCCAGTCTATCAATTTGCAATTGTCATCTTCTTGATTGGATCTTTTTTGGCTGGCGCTTCAACATCTATGGAACAACTAATAGCAACCCGTGCACTCCAGGGTTTAGGTGCAGGTGGATTAATGGGACTTACATTCGTCATTGTGGGCGACATAGTTTCACCTCGAGATCGTGGAAAGTATCAAGGTCTCTTTGGCGCTGTTTGGGGAATTTCATCAGTTGCTGGCCCACTTCTTGGAGGATTCTTTTCTGATAACGAGACAATTTTTGGAATTACAGGATGGCGTTGGATTTTTTATATTAATCTTCCATTTGGTTTAATTGCGATGGTGGTAACGGCAATGGTTTTACATATTCCTAAAGTAAAACGCGAACACAAAATTGACTACTTTGGAGCCCTGCTTCTAGTTGTCGCAGTAACTATGGTCTTAATTGGATTATCTGTTCTTGGCCCTGAAGATGGTTGGACTGAACCTCGAACTTTGGCTGTAATCATCACTGGGCTAATAGTCACCTTTTTCTTTGTCGCTTGGGAGAAAAAAGCGGTAGAGCCCATTATTCCTATGGAGCTTTTTAAGAATCGTACATTTACATTAACTTCAATTATTGGATTTATTGTTGGCGCTGGAATGTTTGGGGCAATAATCATGCTGCCACTTTACTTACAGATAATTCAAGGAAATTCGGCAACTTCTTCAGGTTTGAAACTTATTCCCCTTATGCTTGGAATTTTAACCTTTACAGTAACAAGTGGGCGAATGATTACAAAGACGGGTAAATATAAGATCTATCCAGTTGTGGGAACTGTCATTATGAGTCTTGGTATTTTCTTAATGAGCACTGCCAAGGTTGATACTCGATACCTACAGATTGCAATTTTTGCTGTGATTATTGGCGGTGGGTTAGGGCTTTGTATGCAGACCATCGTTATTGCGCTTCAAAATGCAGTAGATTTCAAAGATCTAGGAATCGCGACATCATCAAATACATTCTTTCGTACCCTAGGTGGTGCTTTTGGAACTGCAGTATTTGGCACTGTATTTAGCAATCAAGTATCGAAAAATCTGAAAGAGAATTTCACTACTTTTGCTGAAGTAAACCCTGGAGAGCTTGCCACTATCGATACCGGGCTAATCGAATCACTTCGAACCAATACTGAGTCAATTGCAACTCTTCCAGAGAACATACAATTAATAATTTTGGAGGCATTCTCATCCTCGTTCCATACCGTCTTCCTATTTGCTTTTCCCGTTGTCGCTATCGCATTCTTCTTTGCATTAGCTTTGGAAGAGAAACCTCTGCAGGATAGTGCCAGCCATGCCTCGGCCCGCCAGGATGCAGCCGGCGAATCCCTTAATTAAGTGGTGAGTGAATATTAAAATTAATTCCCCATTTAAGGGACTTCCCAAGGAAGTAGCGGTATTAACCTCAATATCGTTCCTCGTCGCCGTTGGTTTCGGGCTAATAATTCCTGCTATTCCGCTCTTTGCTAAATCTTTTGGCGTTTCCAATACTTTAATTGGATTAATTATCTCCTCCTTTGCCATTATGCGATTTATATCTGGGTTATTTGCCGGAAAATTAGTAGACCGATTTGGGGAACGGCTAGTACTAGGTGTGGGCCTATTTATGGTTTCGATATTTACTTTGATTTCAGGCCTTGCCCAAAGTTATGAACAGCTCTTGATATTTAGAACTGCTGGAGGCCTTGGCTCATCTATGTTCTCTGTCTCTGCTGGCGCGCTAATTCTTCGAGTCGTTTCAGATAATCAGAGGGGGCAGGCGCAATCGCTGTATAACGGCGGTTTTATTGCCGGCGGAGTTGCAGGTCCAGCATTTGGTGGGGCGCTAATTGCGATCTCTCCCAGAGCGCCATTTTTTATCTACTCAGGACTTTTAATTGTGGCAGGAATTGTCTCTCTAATTTTTCTTCATGAAAGTAGATTGGGCGCAAAAGTTGAGCAAGCTAAAGAAGAGCGCGCACTAACAATTAAAGAAGCGCTAGCTATTAAACCTTATCTTTACTCACTATTCTTAGCATTTCTTGGAAGCTGGATTCTCTTTGGTATGCGCTCATCTATCCTTCCGCTCTTTGTTGTGGAGGATTTAAAAGCAAGTCCTTCGCTGGTGGGCTTGAGTTTTACCGTAGCGCTAATTGCTCAGGGTTCAGTGATGGTAAGAGCTGGAAAACACTCAGATAAAAATGGACGAAAACCAGTCATCCTTACGGGATTTTCTATCGTCATGGCCTCTCTTGGAATTCTCTTTCTTGCAAATAATGTCACTGTCTATTTAATCGCGATGATTGTTATGGGACTTGGCGCGGGCTTTGCTGCATCTGCTGGAGCAATCGTTGGCGATGTAATCAAAGGAAAGAGCGGCAAGGTCTATGCCTTCTGGCAGATGGCAGGAGATGCCGGAATGATGGTTGGTCCAGTCTTGCTTGGCTTTATCTCTGATGCCTTCTCTTATAGAACAGCAATCGGAGTAAGCGCTGCAGTGTTTTCACTTGCAATCATTGTGGCACTAAAAATCCCCGAGACAAATTCTGCCCATCTCGGGGATTCTAGGAAACCTCCTATAAATGAGATCTAATTAATCATTTCCGCGAAGTATTGAGATCAAGCGCAATACCTCTAGATATAGCCAAACCATAGTAATTAACAGTCCAAATCCAGCTCGCCAAGATTCCTCTTGTGGCACTCCAGCTCTTACGCCCTCTTCAATTTGATCAAAGTCAAGAATTAAGAAGAAGGATGCAATGGCAACTCCTGCCACAGCAAGAAGTGGTCCAAAGCCGCTAAGGCCGTAAAGTCCTGCGCCGCCGCCAAGACCAAAGAATGATCCAATCAAGCTTCCAACTGCTAGCACTAAATAACCAATTGCAGCGCCAAGAAGCATTCTGGTGAATTTAGGAGTTACGCGAAGGCGTCCACTCTTATAAAGAGTAAGCATTCCTATAAATGCTGCAGCAGTTGCAACAATTGCTTGCTGAACAATTCCAGGATAGAAGAGTTCATAGGTCTTACTAATTATTCCTAAAACTAAACCTTGGCAGACTGCATAAGCTAAATAAACTCCAGGACGAATAGTCTTACTAAAAATTCCAATCATCGCAGTTACTAATCCGCCGATAAAGCCAAGAAGAAGTAAGCCGCCACCAAGATTGAAATACCAAGC
>JAURJF010000028.1 GCA_030832365.1 Candidatus Nanopelagicales bacterium | reverse complement strand
CCCATTTAAGAGCGCCTCATACCCAGAAAGATTAAGCCAAGCCAGGTCTTATCTTCCTAAATGTCAATCAACCAAAACTATTTTGTTAGTTGGTTAAAGAGACTTTCAAATTTATCAGGATCAGCAAAATCACTTCTCCATCTACCAATGTGGGCCCTTTCAAAGGTAACCTCTGAGTCAAAGTACTGGCGCATTTCAACTTCGTCTTCAAGCCCTATGTGGCTGATTAGTCTTTGATAAGTCTCACTTCTCGTATTCTTGACTAAATCCTCTAACTCCAAAGTTATCGAACTTTCAATCGGGATAGATTTCTGGGCGCTTGTTGCCAAGCCAACTCTGTCGCGCCACCAAAGAATTGCTTTCCTATGGTCATTGGGCCCCCAAGGCTCCTTTAATACTGAGGCGATATTGTCGAAAGGATCTCTTCGCATCTCTACAAATTTAGCCTCAGGAAAAATGCGATATATGTAATCTGAATACATAATGTTTGGAGGTGATGTGTCCATCCAAAACCTCTGACCCTGCCATTTGCGATGGCTCTTAACGTATCCAAAAGTAAATTGTCGAGCTGCCTCAAGCGGGGTATCTAGACTAGCTTCGAGCTCTTTAAGCAGTTTATTTAGAGTGGTTTTGCTCAAAGCTCGATGCAATCCACTCTCACGATCTAATCGATTGGTACGCATCCACCAGTCATTCTCAATCCTTCTCTTAAACTTCAAATATCGAATCTTGGTCGAGTCATGCGAGCTTAGTTTCGATAACCAATAACCCTTGCGAGAGATTTGAGTAGGAAGAAAATCTCTGACTCCAAAGACTAAGTCAATTAATCCATAAGATTCTGTAATGAATTTGATCTCAAAAGGTGAACCTACAAATACCTTTGAATGCTTGCGCAGAATTCTCCCAATAATTGTGGTACCACTTCTACCAACGCCTCCTGAAAATATAGGCTTGATTTGATCGTCCACAGCGCTCCTTCGTCCTAGGTGTAAAGCATAAGAGGCAAAGATTTCAGCTGGCCTCAATCAAAGTCTCTAAATCCCTAGGCGTGTTCCCTGATAGAAGTCTGAGTATTTCTTGTGAATCATTAGGTACGGGTTTCTTCAAGATATTCGCGGTTAGTAAATTTTTCGTCTTCATATTCAAGGGCGATGGCGCCAATGTGAAAAACTTAAATGGACTCAGTGGGGATCGAAGTTACAGGTCAAGAGGCTCTCGCTTTGAGTTCTCAGAGGCAAGCACTTTCTTTAAGGCAACTCTAAGTGAAAAAAATTGAGCCACTTGAGAAATGAACAATCAAAATATTGTTTACGGGCTTAGGTTATTCCTATGAGTATTTTGCTTCAAAGAAAAAAGAGTTATTTGGGGGCGCTAATTGCCTTTGTAATTGCTCTCTCGGGTTTTCAGACGCCAGCATTTGCGGTGGCGCCAACTCATGGAGCATTCTCACCTATCTCCGCAACTTGGGGTGTAGGGGCGATTTCAATAGCGCCCCCCACATCAAACTCTCTCGGAGCCTGGAGCTATACCTCTTCAAACGTCAATACTGCTCAAATCCTGGGAAACATTGCAACAATAAAGAACGTTGGAACCACAACGATAACTGCAATCCAGGCAGCCAATGGAATTTATGATGCAAAGAGCATCAGCACAACGCTTACAGTTCTGCCGGCGATTCCAACTCTAGGAAATTTCGCCTCTATTACCTTAGGAGTGGATGCTGCCCCAATTACTCTTACCGCACCTACATCAACTTCGGCAGGAACTTGGAGCTTTACTACCTCAAACTCTGCAATCGCCTCTATCTCAGGAAGTATTTTGACTCCAAGGGCTATTGGAACAGTGACATTAACCGCTATACAAAGTGCAAATTTCAATTGGGCTGCAACTAGTAGAGCAACTACAGTCACAATAACTGGTGGATCTCCAACAACAGGGCCTTTTGCAGACCTAAATTTGATTCTAGGGTCGGTGGCTAATGTGGCTTTAGTGCCACCAACATCAAATTCATTGGGAGCCTGGACCTTTACCTCCTCAAATACCGCCGTTGCAACAATAACGGGCAATATTCTGCGCCCGCTTAAAATTGGAACATCGACAATAACTGCAACCCAGGCTGCTTCTGGAAATTATGGCTCGCTCTCTAAGACCATGACATTGACTGTGCAGGGTGGTCCTCCAACTCTTGGTGAGTTCAAAAGCGTTACGGCCAGTCTCCAACCATTTGCCTCGAATCAATTGGCATTGATTGCGCCGATATCAAATTCTGCTGGAGCTTGGAGTTTTACTACTTCCAATTCACAGATAGTAAGTGTCAACGGAGGCATAGCTACGCTCCTAAATAAAGGAAAGGTCACGATAACTGCCACTCAGGCAGCAGCTGGTGATTTTGGAGCATCAAGTCCAGCTACGATGGAATTGACAGTAACTGGCGCCAAACCTGTAATTGGATCTTGGGAAAATGTAACGAAAAATATTTCAGAGGGTAGATTCATCATTAGCCCACCATCTTCAAGCTCTGGCGGTAAATGGTCATTTAAATCTTTAGATCCAACCATTGCAGAGGTAGATGGAACTGAGGTCTTATTAAAGGGAGTGGGACAGGCAGTAATTAAAGGCACTCAGGCAGCAGATTGGAATTGGGAGGCCGGTGAGAGTCAACTTACCTTAACTATCTCTGGCACTGATCCAACTCTTGGACAATGGGTATTGCTAGAGGCGGGAATTGGAGATGAGCCAATAGCGATCAAACCACCAACCTCGAACTCTCCAGGGGTATGGTCATTTGCATCCTCGGATAACAGCGTTGCGCGAATCGAAAACGAGAAGCTAGTTCCTGTTGCAGTAGGTAGAGTCACTATTACTGCCATTCAAGCCATCTCGGGAAATTTTGGAGCGTCAAAGCCGGTAACAACTACATTGACAGTAAAACCTCGCGCAACTCACGCGGCAATGACCGATATCAATCTTCGATACAACTCCACTCCAATAGATTTAACGCCTCCCACCTCAAACTCAAAGGGTGAATGGAGTTTTTCTATTGAGAATCCAGAGATTGCAAAAATAGAGGGCAGGAAACTCTCAGTCCTTGGGGTTGGCACCACCAAGATTTTTGCAAGCCAAAGCTCTGATGAGAATTTTGCCCCCACCATCACCACCCTCTCAATTCGTGTAACGCAGAGTTCACCAGAACTCTCCTGGCAGACCTTTGTGATCAAGGCTGGCTCTAAGACAGAGAGCTTTAGAAAGCCAGTTACCAACTCAGATGGAGTCTTTATCTTCAAAAGCTCAAATCCAAATATAGCTGATTTCGTTAATGGAGAACTTGTAGGAAAGAAGAGTGGTAGAGCAATAATTACAGCAACCCAGCAAAGTAGTAAGAATTTCTCATCTGGCGTTGTTGCAACCTCAATTGTTGTAGAACCCTCGGTATCGGTTAAGTTAAAGGGAAGAGTTCTAAGAGTTTCGGTGGTTGGAGCTTCTGCAAAAGTTACAATAAATGGTAGTAAAGCAAAAGTTGGTAAGAACAAAGTTGGTCCAGGCACTAGAAAAGTAATAGTGACTAGCGGTGGAGAGAGAATATTTAATAAGACATTTAAGGTGCCTTAAACGACAGAGTAGCCAATCCCTAATAGCGCTAGTTAGCGCTATTAGATAACAATCAATAGAGTAATTGCTAGATGACCTATCGTTTCTGAGCATAAATGCGCTCAAAGTGGGTTGTGTAGGGATCGAACCTACGACCCGGTGATTAAGAGATGGTAAAGATTCTCGGCGGTTAGTGAGCTAACCCCCAAGCCAATCTTCACCTACCGCGCTTACTTGCTTACACTTCGTAAGCGCTCTCACCTGCTCTACCAAGTAGTCCTTCGGAACTAATAATGAGCCATAAGAGTAGGAAATTCAAGGACTAAATTCAAAAAAATGTTTTAGGAACTAGGAAAATCTTTACTATCTAATTATGAATATCTAAAATGATCGAACTGGCCGGACAAAAAGAGCTCCAGTTATTAAGTTGTCTGCACTTTGAACCCCAGTAGAAAAAGTTTGAGACCAAATTTTATAGATAGTATTATTACTAGGAGTCGTACCTTGCTCTGATGATGACCAATAAATATTTTGCTGAAAACCTCGAATTGAAGCGGAACCTCCCCCTCCACACCTAACAGCAACATCCGGTGGATTATTTTTTGCCCATTGACACATCAAATTTAACTCAGCCGATGTTGGAAGGTACCAATCATTTTTACCTCCCCCAGTGTATGCGCGTGCTTCTCCAGCAGCATATTTATTGCTGGAAGCGTCATAAGTACCATTTTGAGAAACTATAAATTCAGAGTTTCTATATCCTAAGCCAACCGCCAAGGCATTGTTATAGACAGATGTATCATCTTGAATTCCACTGATGTTACCGTTCACAATTCCCCATACTGTTACCGTATCGCTGGCAAGACCGTTCCAACGAATGGGTGCCACCTCCAAAAAGTTGCATTTTCCGCCGGTAGGCGACCCAGTAGCACTGAACTCGGGTCCGCAATTGAATCCACTAGCGGAGTAATAGATGATCTTTCCACCGCCAGGTCCAGTGTCGCCGACAGCATATGTAACTGCTGCTGAGACAGTGAAGCTAAATGTCTGAGTAGTACTACCTGTGGCATTGGTAGCTGTAATTGTGTAGGTAGTAGCGCTCTGGGTTGCCGTAGGGGTTCCACTAAAGCCACCCGTTGAGGTATTAAAGCTCATTCCGCTAGGCGCGGCAGGTGAGATAGCAAAGCTTGCAATCACTCCTCCAGTAGAGGTGATAGTAAAACCTGTAGCTGCTGTATTAACTGTCACATCTTCAGTTGATGAAGAGAGAGTAAAGGCTGGTGCAGCAAGGGAAGGAGCGGCAGAAGATGAGGAAGTAGGACTTGGCTCTGGCTCTGGTGGTGGCGGAGGAGGGGTTGCTGTTGTTATGTAATTTGAAGCGTTCGATGCAAGAGAGGAGCCAGCAACATTTCTTGCACTCAGTGAAATGCTTAGAGTTGTTGAGTAAGGAAGGCCAGTTAGCTCTAGTACTCCGGGTGAGATTTGCCTTGTTGCTACGACTAATCCGCTAGAAGTGATAATTGCTTTGTAGGAGGTTATTGCCGCTCCACCATCAAAAGTAGTGTGGTCATAGTGCAGTCTGGCGCTGGTATAACCAGTGAGGATCAGTGAGGTAATTGATGGAGCATCAGGAAGGTTTGGTGCCAACATTGCCTCACTAGATGGTGATGCAAGTGACTCTCCTTGGCTATTTGTTGCAGTAATTGAGAATCTGTAAGTAACCCCTGGGGTTAGCCCGGTTATCTTGGCCCTGTTAATGTCCTTAGATGCGATTATTGAGGTGATCGCTCCGGGATTTGAAGTAATTGTGTAGGAAGAGATCAATGCTCCGCCATCCACTTCAGGTGCAGTAAAGCTAAGAAACGCACTGCCTAGCAAGTCTGCCGTTGCGCTAGGGACAAGTGGCGCTGCCGGGGGACCGTAACTTCTTTGGTAGATATCTGATAATTGCGTCCTGGGATTGCACTTTTCTCGAATAAGTTTGATCTGGCTCTTTATTGATGTGCAGAGATTTAATTCAATTAATCTTGATCCAGGCGTACCGCTAGGGACAGCTCCTTGCCTGTACCAATCCCTTGCTTCATAGATTCGCTTGTTGCATTCTCCAGTTTTGGATATGAATTGCTTGCCTGACTTTAGGCTGGTGCAAACCGTTAGAGGACCTTGAATATCATTTGAAGAGGTTGGCGAAATACTCGGTATCAGAGCCAAAAACAACATCAGGCATATCAGTTGCGATTTGCGATGTTTAAATGAAAGTAAAAGAAGCAATCGCCGATTCCCCTCGTAAACATCTAGAGGAGTACAACAACCCGCCACAGGATGTCCGACTAGAGAAAGTAAGTCTATATCTGCGAAGAGATTTCCTAGGAGACTTGGTTTTTTTAGAGCAGAAATACGCTCATAAGTGGGTTGTGTAGGGATCGAACCTACGACCCGGTGATTAAGAGTCACCTGCTCTACCAACTGAGCTAACAACCCGTTGATCATTTGTCGTGATCAAGCGGAGCACACTATAACCAGTACCGCCTTAGATACCAATTTCTCAGGCAAATACATGAGAATCAAGCCATGAATTCCAAATGGCAGGAAGCTCTCTCTGGCCTTTTGAAGTCAGCGCCAGTGCTCAAATGCAGAGCAACTTTTTCCTGTCCAGCAATAGCGATTATTCTCGTTGGAAGTCTTGCTATTACTACTTTCACTATTGCATCACAGGGCTCTAAATATCAGATTGAATTACTTGAACTTGCCTCTGCTAGTGGGGCTGAGTTTGATCCAATTAAGGCGATTGAAAGCCTGGCAGTTAAAGGTCGAGCGCCAAAGACTGGATATTCAAGATCTGCTTTTGGCCCTGCCTGGGCAGATGTTGATAGAAATGGCTGTGATACTAGAAATGACATTCTAAAGAGAGATTTAACTCAAATTACCTTCAGGGCAAAAACAAAAGATTGCATAGTTGAAATTGGAATTCTTACAGATCCATTCTCTGGTGGAAGTATTAATTTTCAAAGGGGAGAAAAGACAAGCGCTCTAGTGCAGATTGATCATGTTGTTGCGCTATCTAATGCCTGGCAGACTGGAATCTTTAAGTCAGATCTTGCTACTAGAAAGAGCTTTGCTAATGACCCGCTAAATCTTCTTGCAGTTAAAGGATCTCTAAATAGCCAGAAGAGAGATGGAGACGCTGCAACTTGGCTACCACCAAATAAGCCATTTCGCTGTGATTATGTTTCAAGACAAGTTGAGGTAAAAGTTAAATATAACCTCTGGCTAACAAGAGCAGAGAAAGAGGCAATATTAAGAATCTTATCTAACCCGCCCTGCCTCAAGCAGAATTAATCCCTCTTAACTCTTCTGCAGATGGCTTGGGGTTATCTCAGGAAACCAGGAGAGAGCTTCATCTCTGAAATTTCCTTCAGCTCTTAATTGGCAGAAGATTCCAGTTGTTCCAAGAGTGACTCTATGAATCAAGACATATTCAGGGGGAAGATTTAATTGGAAACCAATCTTTGCAGTTGGATTTCTAGGATCTCCCACTCGCACGCTCTGAGTTCTAAGCCAATCTCGGCTATAGGCGAAATAATCAGTTCTTAAAGGCTCAACTAGAGGCAGTAGATAATCTAAAACCAGCTCAGGGCTCACCTCAACATCAGAGAGGATAAAGCCATCTTCTTTAAAGCCGTTATATAAAGCAATTGCATCACCTTCAAGTGCGTTTTTAAGTAGGCGTTTAAATGGCTCTGGAAATCCATTAGGAAGACGATTACATGCGCCAAAATCTAGAGCGCCAAGACGACCATCTTTTAAGACTCTAAAGTTTCCAGGATGAGGATCTGCATGTAATAAACCTGCTTTCATTGGAGCGGTGAAGTGAAAACGAGCGAGACGAATACCTGCGTTATTTCGCTCATCTTGTGTGCCATCGGCAATGACCTTTGAAAGCGGAGTTCCCTCGAGCCACTGGCTTACAAGTACTCGATCAGTTGCCATGATTACTTCAGGGATTGCAATATCGCTATCGCCTTTATAGGCCTCAAAGCAGGCGCTCTGTGCACTTGCCTCGTAGCGATAATCAACTTCTTCAATAATTCTTGCCTTAAGCTCCTCTAGCAATGGCTTCATCTCAACGCCAGGAAGAAGTAATTGGAAAATCTTTGCAAAGCGTTGAATCTGATTGAGATCAGAAATTAGCGCCTCTTTTGCTCCGGGATATTGAATCTTTACTGCAACTTCGCGACCATCTTTCCAAATCCCTTTATGAACTTGGCCAATAGATGCTGAGGCTGCTGGGGTGTCATTAAATTCTGCAAAGTTATCTCGCCAATGCTCGCCAAGCTCTTTTGCCAATACTTTATGAACAACTCTTGCAGGTAGTGGGGGAGCAGCCTCCTGTAGCTTTACAAGCGTCTCGCGATAAGGCTTAGCAATCTCTTCAGGAAGTGCTGCCTCGAAGACAGATAGAGCTTGGCCAAATTTCATTGCTCCGCCCTTTAGCTCTCCCAATACTTTAAAAATCTGCTCAGCGGTCTTTTCTTGCAGATCTGCAAAGGCAAAATCAGGTGATTGGCCAATTAATTGGCGGCCAAAGCCAATGGCTCCGCGGCCAGCAAGGGATAGCGGAATACTGGCCATCTTGGCGCTTCGCTTACTAGTTCCCTGGGGGAGTTGCTCTGACACCTGCACATTCTTATCTAGCCTGAGAGATAGCGCGAATTGAAACTATCGCCAGTTGCAGCCGCAGCCAGGATTAATTGACCACCTCTCCACTTTAGGATTATGAAAATTTGAGTTTGAATAAATCATAGATTTTCCAAGAAAGTGGCTTATCCCACTTGAGGCAAGGCTAATAACCTCAAGACAGATTATCGCTGCGCAGACAAGGGCAAGAGCTGATCCCACTTCTCTTCTCTCTACTGAACTTGATATCTCTTCATTAGATATTTGTAGACAGCGATAACAAGGGCTCTTTCCTGGAATTACATATGGCCCGATGCGGACTTCAGCTGATGAATGGGGCTCAATAATTAAGTGATTACTACCTTCAGAGATCCAGCGCTGTAATACATCTGGCGTTGGCGGGCCAACGCTAACTATTAGCCTTGGTCGATAAATAACTGGCGCAGCTTCAGTAAAGAGCGCAGATGAACTTCGAGCTCTTGCCAATACCTCTTTTCTTGATGCACCGATATCAGCTCTTGAGATATATCCGCCAGAGAGATCACTCTCTAAAATCTTTAAAGCGCTAGATTTCTGCTGCAGACGATTGATTACTAAGACCTTGGTAAATCCTGAGGCGCTAAGTGATCCAACTAGCGAGTTAACAATTTTTCCATATCCAAAGATTAAGATTGAGAAATCACGGCGACTAATAACTGCGCTTCTTCCCCCATCGATATCTCCTCTTGCAAGAGATGCTGCCTCAGATTCAATCTCCATGCGTTTGATGAATGATTGAGCAGCGATATCTTCATTGAAGTCTTCAAGGTCTGTAACAGGTGTAATGGCTTTAGCTCTAGGGTCATATCTTTTTAAGTATGAGATAGCGGTTCGCTCTAGATCGATTAAGTCATGTGCTTGTAGCTCATCAACGAGTGCTTGGAGTTGAGAGATAGTAAGGGCGCATTTCTTGCCAATCTGCTCAAGGCTTGATTGGCCATTAAAACTCTCCAGCAATAATCGAGTTGAGATGCCAAACCAGAGGCTTGGTAGGCAGATGGATTTATAGGGCGAGCCGATAAATACCTGAGCCCCGCTTGAGCCAAGCCAGATGCTAAGCGCGCTCTTAATTGCCGGCCTTGATTCCATAAGGGGGCGATCATCTATAACCATTGAGGGAAGGCGTTAAGCCAGCGGCGCTGATCTGGGCAGGGGGGCTTGTATCTAAGTAACTTGGTATGCCCGGGACTTACTAAGAGTATTTAGATGAGAAAATAAATAGAGCGCCCACAGCTATTGCTGCGAGCGCTCTATTTTTAAAAGCTGGTTTAAGCCTTGCCTAAAATGCGATTGACCTTAGTGCCGCAGGTTGGGCAGATGCCCTGTGCCATACGACGGCCTGATTCGGAGACCTTTACGGTTCCTTCGAATTCACGCTTAGCCTTGCACTTTACGCAGTAGGCCTCACCTTTATATGTCTCTGCCATAGCTATCCTCCGATCCTCGCAGCGCTGGGATAGCCTGCGAATAGGCTCACCATACCCCCGCATACCCTCAACTCAGGCGCTCCCCACGCTCAATGGGGATATTTTTTCTGCTCAATTACCCGCTCGAACCCCTGCTTCATAGCCCTCTAGGTAGGCGCTAGCCTCTTTTCCAAGCTCAAACCTAGCTAGAAGGGCCTCAAAGGCTGGGCCATGGTCGGCAATCATCAGGTGGATAAGTTCATGGACCAGTAGATAGTCAAGAACATATCCAGGGGCGCCATTAAGACGCTCTGAGATACGGATACTTCGCTCAACTGTGGTGCAGGAGCCCCAACGCTCGCTCATCGAGCGCCAGGTGACCGAGAGGGGTTTAACTGGGCACTCTGGAAGATACTTAGCAAGAAGTTCTAGTGCGCGCTTATACAAATCTTCTTCGTCTATCTTCTCCCTAGCCTCAAGTGAGAGTACTTTGCTCACCATCTCAGGAATTACTTGGCGAACCTCGCTCTTAGATAAGCGAGCTGGAACTGAGATAACGATTGCCCCTGCTTGGCGGTAGGCGCTAATTGATTTCTTTCGCCGCGTACTTCTAATTACCTTCACCTCGGCTCCATTAGAGCTTGGAGTTGGTGGAATTTTGATTACTGAAGCTGCTCTCTGGCCGTCATCTCGCATCTGGGGCAGGCTAGCGTCGAAGATTTCATCTTGGATGAAGTTTTCCACAACGCAACCTTTCTAAAAGGTATTACCTCTGCAAACTCTATAGGAGTAGATGAGTCTTTAGGGTTGGAAAACTCGCCAGTTGAAGTTGATTATTTATATCTATCTGTCGTACTTTGCGCCTACGAAGACCTCGGAAAACTCTTTCATATCTGCAAGGGGAAGGCAGATAAGAAATGTGCGACCGGGGTCTTCGCTTTTTTCTCTTAAATCAAACCTGAGAGATCATCAGGGATTTTTCGACTCTTAGAAAAGCCTTCCGGATCTAATAGCTGAGATGCGGTGGGAAGTAGGAATGCCTCTTCCCAGATTTTATCTCTTGCAGAGATTGAATCGATTTTCTCAAGCTTTTCCCAGAATGAAATAGCTTCTCTAGTTAATCTTGGTGAAACTTCAAGGCCGAGAAGTGTTGCAAATAATTGTTGAGTTGGAGAATTGGTAGCGCGCCTTCTTACCTGAGTCTCTCTTAATTTAATTAGCGATGGAAGGCGATCTGATGCAGCCTTTACAACTACTGCATCAATCCATCCTTCAATTAGTGCAAGTAGCGTCTCTAACTTTTCTAAAGCTGCGCTCTGAGCTGGAGATGTTTCAGGAGTAAAGAGACCACCTGATAGAGCAGAGGCCATTGATTCTGGATTACTTGGATCAATTGCTCCAGAGTCCATTGCATCTTGGGCGCTTTGTGTAATAGCGCTTATATCAATGCGAATTCCACTGCCATAGGCCGAGATTACCTCTGCGATATATCCGCTAAGCCATGGGCTCTGTTTAAAGAGTCGAGCAGCAGCAATCTCTCTTAATGCTAGATAAATTCTTATCTCACCCTCTTGGATTTCAAGGCCTGATCCCCAAGCCCTAACATTTTGTGGAAGTAATTGAGCCTTAATATCTTTACTTAAAGGAAGAGCTACATCATTAGCGCCAGTAACTGTGGTTGATAGAGCCCCAATACTCTGGCCTAATTGAGTGCTGATAAGTGAGCTCATAAAGGTTGCCATGATGGCGTTGATACTTGATTTAGAGATCGACATTGGACCAAATCCAGGAATCGAGATTCCATTATCTTCGCCCTGCCCATCAAGCCCTTGATCAAGCATTGATGAGAGAGCAGCTGACATCGAATCAACTAGAGGTTTTGTGAGCTCTTGCCAGCCATTTAAAGTGCTATCAATCCAATCTCTTCT
>JAURJF010000027.1 GCA_030832365.1 Candidatus Nanopelagicales bacterium | reverse complement strand
TTTGATTTGAAACGGCAGGGCAACGAAGGTGATCATTGAGCCGAAGTAGGAAAAAAGCCCTGCGGTAAAGAGCAGCTTAAAGTCGCGATACTTCTTTATAGGAGTTAAATCAATGGCGTATTTGCGCACGTCTTATCTTAGTCAAAGCTCTCTTTAGTAGAGGGGAAGGAGCCTGACTCAACATCTGAAATCCATCTGCCAACAGCTTCAACCATATCTTGACGTAGATTTAGATAGGCCCTTGAGAAACGTGGCGGCTTTGGAGTTAGCCCCATTAGATCGGTCCAGACTAGAACTTGGCCATCACAGTTAATCCCCGCGCCAATGCCAATAGTTGGAATCGATAGAACATTTGTTAGCTCTGCTGCCAATTTCGCAGGAATTAATTCAAGAACAATTGCAAAGGCCCCTGCTTCCTTTAGAGCTAGAGCATCTTTGATGATCTCATCTGCCTTGCTATCTCTTCCTTGAACTTTAAAGCCGCCAAAGGCATTAACAGATTGCGGGGTCATTCCAAGATGGCCCATAACTGGAATTCCACTATTAACTAGAGCTCTAACTTGCTCGCAAACTCTCACCCCGCCCTCAAGTTTTACCCCGGCAACCCCTGCCTCTTTCAATAATCTAATGCTGCTCTCTAGCGCTAATTGAGTTGATGCTTCATAAGAGCCAAAGGGAAGATCAGCAATTACTAGAGCTCTCTCTGAGCCTTTAACTACCGCCCGAGATAGCGAAATCAATTCATCTAAGGTAACGGGGATGGTGTTCTCATGGCCCAAAAAGTTATTACCTGCGCTATCTCCAACAAGCAGTATCGGCACCCCGGCTTGATCAAAGACCGAGGCCATCGTTGAGTCATAGGCAGTGAGCATGGCAAAGGGCTTACCCGATTTCTTCCAGGCAGCCAGATCTAAAACGGTATAGCGGGCCACTTATTTTCCTTCCTCGAGGCCAAGTGCGGTCCCCGGGATTACAAGTGCGAGTCTATCGGTACTCTTGAACTATGCCTACAGCCAAGCGCGCTCCTCTTAGAATCGCTATGGCCCAGATCAATCCTGTCCTTGGTGATTTAGAGGGCAATAGCCAATTAATTCTTGGCGCAGTTAAAGAGGCGCTAGTTAGCGGAGTTGATGTAGTTCTCTTCTCCGAGATGGTTTTAACTGGATATCCAGTTGAGGATCTTGCCCTTAGGCCTGCATTTCAAAGCGCCTCTAGAAAGAGAATTAATGAGCTAGCAGAGCAGATAGAGAAAATTGGTGGCGGCGAGCTTTTAGTGATTATTGGATATCTCGATCATGATGAAAAACCTGAGAATGCTCTAGCTGCAATCTATCAAGGCAAGATTGTTGGTAAATATGTCAAACACCATCTACCAAATTATGGCGTCTTTGATGAGTTTAGAAACTTCGGGCAGGGAGATAAGAGCCTAGTAATCCGCTTTGGCTCTATCGATATCGCTCTGGCAATCTGTGAAGATATCTGGCAAGAAGGCGGCCCAGTTGCCAATTTAAGTAAGGCAAATCCTGGGATTTTGCTAGTGGCTAATGGCAGCCCTTTTGAGCGTGATAAAGATGGAGTAAGGCTGGCACTTGCAAGAAAGAGAGTTAAGCAACTGGGCTGTCCGCTCCTCTATCTCAATATGGTTGGGGCTCAGGATGATTTAGTCTTTGATGGCGGATCATTTGCTCTCGATAGCAATGGCGCGGTGATTGCAAGATCTGAGCAATTTGAAAGCTCTCTCAATATCGTTGATATCGAGTGCGAGATAGAAAGCGGCGCCCCTGATTTAGTTTTAAGTGGCGCAATCAAGAAAGATCAAGGGCAGGTGAAAACTCTAATAGCCCCATCGCTATCTGATGAAGAAGAGATTTGGAAGGCTCTAGTAGTTGGCCTTAAAGATTATGTAGTCAAGAATGGTTTTAAATCTGTTGCCGTTGGCCTCTCTGGTGGAATTGATTCAGCTCTTACAGCAACATTGGCAGTTGATGCCCTTGGCAGAGAGAGCGTCTATGGCCTACTTATGCCAAGTAAATATTCATCTACACACTCGATAACAGATGCTAAAGAGTTGGCTGAAAATCTTGGTATTGGCCATGAGGTTATTGAGATTGCCGGAATTGTTAATAGCTTTCAAAGCGCCATTGAGCTCTCAGGTCTTGCTGAAGAAAATATCCAAGCCCGGGTTAGAGGCTCGCTACTGATGGGACTTTCAAATCAGCGAGGCCATTTAATCCTTGCAACTGGCAATAAGTCAGAGCTAGCTGTTGGCTATTCAACGCTATATGGCGATGCGGTAGGCGGCTTTGCTCCGATAAAAGATATCTTCAAAGTAGATATCTGGCGCCTTGCTAGATGGCGCAATAGCCAAGCCGGGGGCAAGGGGCTAATTCCAGTTAACTCAATTGAGAAGGCGCCAAGTGCGGAGCTATCTCCTGGTCAGAAAGATAGCGACTCTCTTCCTGATTATGAGCTCCTTGATCAAGTATTAAAGCTCTATATTGAAAAGAATATCGATGCCACAAAAATTATTGCATCGGGCTTTGATAAGGCTCTAGTTGATCGGGTAGTGGCACTTGTTGATAAGGCTGAATATAAGAGGCGGCAATATCCACCTGGGCCTAAAGTCTCACCAATTGCCTTTGGCAAAGATAGACGTCTGCCAATGACTTCAAGGTGGCGGGAGAGTTAGAAAAACTTGCAAGGTATTTGCAAGTAGCGCTATTTATTATTTCGCCTAAACTTAAGCCTATGTCTGCGATTCGCTCATGGTTCTTCACCCGCCGCCGCGTAATCGATTTTGGCCGCACCGCATCAGCAATCTGCTGTTAGTAACCCACGACTTAATTCGAAGTCAGTAATTCCTTGCGCGTTAAGCGCTTCTTTAAATTTATATTTTTTTCAAAACAACTTTACTTAGGAGAAGATTATGAAGGTTTATGAAAATATTACTCAGGTCTATGGAAATACCCCACTAGTTAGATTAAATCGAATTACAGATGGGGCCGAGGCAACTGTCTATGCCAAGTTAGAGTTCTATAACCCAACTAGCACTGTTAAAGATCGAATCGGAATTGCTATGGTTGATGCAGCAGAGAAGAGCGGAGCTCTAAAGCCTGGCGGAACAATCGTTGAGGCTACCTCTGGAAATACAGGAATCGCACTTGCAATGGTTGGGGCGGCTCGCGGCTATAAAACAATTCTCACGATGCCAGATTCGATGTCTAAGGAGCGGCGCACACTCCTTAGAGCATTTGGCGCGGAGCTAGTCCTTACTCCAGCAGCGGAGGGGATGAAGGGCGCCCTTGCCAAAGCTGAGGAGCTAGGAGCAAATGGCGCAGTAATGGTCCGCCAATTTGAAAATGAAGCAAACCCGGAGGTTCATAGAAGAACAACTGCTGAGGAGATCTGGCGCGATACTGATGGGCTAGTTGATGCAGTCGTTGCTGGAATTGGCACTGGGGGAACGATTACTGGAATTGGCCAGGTATTAAAGTCAAGAAAGCCTGAGGTCAAGATATTTGCTGTTGAGCCTGCTGCTTCTCCTATTCTCAATGGTGGAAATCCTGGTGGTCATCCAATTCAAGGTATCGGTCCAAACTTCATTCCACCAATTCTTGATCGAAGCGTTTATGACGAAGTCCTAGATGTCAGCGCAGAGGATGCGGTCAAGTATGCAAGACGAGCAGCAACTGAGGAGGGAATTCTTGCTGGAATTTCATCAGGGGGTGCGCTCTGGGCAGCAGCGCAAGTTGCAAAGCGAAAAGAGTTTGCTGGCAAAAATATCGTTGTGATAATTCCATCATTTGGTGAGCGCTATCTCTCAACTATTCTCTATCAAGATTTAATGGATTCATAGATGATCTTTAAAACAATTAAACAAGATCTAGAGACAGCTCTTCTAAGAGATCCTGCTGCCAGAAATAAGTTAGAGGTATTTCTGACCTATCCCGGAATCCATGCGCTCTGGGGCCATCGCATCTCTCACTGGCTCTGGAATAGAAAATTAAAGTTAGCCTCCCGGATCTACTCCAATTGGATTAGAACTATTACTGGAATTGAGATTCATCCTGCTGCCAAGATTGGTAAACGCTTCTTTATCGATCATGGGATGGGGGTTGTGATTGGTGAGACAACGGTAATTGGCGATGATGTGATGATTTATCACGATGTAACACTTGGCGCTAGGACTTTTGAAAATGGTAAACGCCATCCAACCCTTGGCAATAAAGTCACAATTGGAGCGGGGGCAAGAGTCCTTGGTGATATCAAGATTGGCGATGGAGTTCGAATAAGCGCCAATTCTGTAGTTGTTAAAGATGTAGAGGCAATGAGTGATATCGATGAATCAGAACAATTTGCTATCTAAGGCTCATTTTTAAGCCTAGTTAACATAGCCGTAACTAAAGGCGGGCATCATGCCCCCATGGCTAAAGAAGATATTGAGATAGCAAAGCAGAAGGAATTTGTCCTTCGCACCCTAGAAGAGCGCGATATTCGCTTTGTTCGCCTCTGGTTTACCGATGTACTGGGATTTCTAAAATCTGTTGCTATTGCTCCTCCAGAGCTTGAAAATGCCTTTGCAGAAGGAATTGGATTTGATGGCTCTGCCATTGAAGGATTTGCTCGCGGCAGTGAATCAGATATGTTGCTAAGTCCAGATCCTGCAACATTTTCTATTCTTCCGTGGCGAACCGAAAAACCTGGGGCTGCCAGAATTTTCTGTGATATCGCACTTCCTGATGGATCTCCATCTCCAGCAGATTCAAGAAATGTTTTAAAGAGAGTTTTAGAAAAGGCTGCAAAGATGGGATATACCTGTTACACCCATCCTGAGATTGAATTCTTCCTATTTAAAGATGCTCCAGCCTCTGGAATAAAACCAATCCCAGTTGATGCTGGGGGATACTTTGATCAGACTCCAATTGCAATTGGCCAAGATTTTCGCAGGCAAGCAATTACTCTGCTAGAGGCGATGGGAGTCTCTGTTGAATTTAGCCATCATGAGCTAGCTCCAGGGCAGCAGGAAATTGATCTGCGATATGCAGATGCTTTAAGTACTGCCGATAATATAATGACATTTCGTCATATCATTAAAGAGGTAGCACTTGATCAAGGATGTCATGCATCATTTATGCCAAAGCCCTTTACCGAACACCCTGGTTCAGGAATGCATACCCACTTCTCACTCTTTGAAGGCGAGAAGAATGCCTTCTATAAAGAGGGATCAACAAGTGGGGAGCTATCAAATGTTGGTAAATCATTTATTGCCGGAATTCTCAAACATGCGCCAGAATTTATTGCAGTTACTAATCAGTGGGTTAACTCCTATAAACGCCTCCATGGCGGGGGAGAGGCTCCAGCGAAGATAAGTTGGGGCGCCGGAAATCGTGATGCGATGATAAGAATTCCGCGCTATAAACCAAATAAAGAAAACTCAACGAGAATTGAATTTAGGGCCCCAGATTCTGCCTGTAATCCCTATCTAGCATTCGCTGTCACTATTGCTGCAGGACTTAAGGGCGTTGAGAGCGGCTATGAATTGGGTGAGCAGGCCAGCCCCGCTAGCCTTCCCGCCGATCTAAATGAGGCGATTTTGGCGATGCAGGGAAGTGAATTGGTAAGGCAGTGCCTAGGTGAGCATCTCTTTGATTACTTCCTTCGTAATAAGAGAGCTGAATGGCTGGAGTACTCCAAGCAGGTTACAGCCTTTGAAGTTGATCGCTATTTGCCAGTGTTATAAGGCCTTGGCTAACCTTAGCTCCATGTTACGCAGCGAATTATTACTCCTAGCTCTTTTGAGCACACTCCTTCTTCGCTGCCGTGGCGAGGCCAAATAACCGGTCTCCTCGCTTCGGGGTTTTAACGCACCGGTTATCGGTAGCAAAGAAACCCAATAACAATAAGGAGTATAGAAGTGAATTTTCCAAAGCAAGAAGCCTCAAAGATGGCTAAGCATCGCTACTCATCTTTTATTCCAATCAAATTAGATGATCGCACCTGGCCAAGTAAGACGATGAAAGAGGCGCCCAAGTGGTGCTCGGTAGATTTAAGAGATGGCAATCAAGCCCTCATTGATCCAATGGATGTCCCTAGAAAATTAGCGATGTTTAGCCTGCTAATCAAGATGGGTTATAAAGAGATTGAAGTTGGCTTTCCTAGCGCAAGTCAGACTGATTTTGATTTTGTAAGAAAGATTATTGAAGATGGATTAATTCCAGATGATGTAACTATTCAAGTCTTGACTCAGGCTCGAGATACTTTAATTAGAAGAACATATGAATCTTTAGTTGGGGCAAAGAGCGCAGTAGTTCACCTCTATAACTCAACCTCAACTCTGCAGCGCAGAGTTGTATTTGGGCAGGACAAAGAAGGGATCAAGAAGATAGCGGTAGATGGAGCTAAGTTATGTAAAGAGTTAGTTTCAACTCTGCCAGATACCAAGATCTCCTTTGAATACTCACCTGAGTCCTACACCGGCACTGAGCTGGAATTTGCCCTCGAGGTCTGTAACGCTGTTAATGACATCTGGCAGCCAACCCCGACTCATAAGAGCATTATCAATCTCCCAGCAACTGTTGAGATGGCAACCCCTAATGTTTATGCCGACTCTATTGAGTGGATGGGGCGTAATTTAAAGTATCGAGATTCGATAGTACTAAGTCTTCACCCACATAATGATCGCGGAACTGGAGTTGCTGCGGCAGAACTTGGATATCTTGCGGGAGCAGATCGCATTGAAGGAACGCTATTTGGCAATGGCGAGCGGACTGGAAATGTCTGTTTAGTAACTCTTGGGCTTAATTTATTGAGCCATGGCATTGATCCGATGATTGACTTTAGCGATATTCCAGAGATTAGAAGGACTGTGGAGTATGTAAATCAATTAAGAGTTCCGGAGCGTCATCCCTATGGCGGAGATCTGGTATTTACCGCCTTTAGCGGTTCTCATCAAGATGCTATTAAGAAAGGCTTTGAGCATCTAGAAAGAGATGCCAAGGCTGCCGGCAAACAAGTCGATGATTTCACCTGGGCGGTTCCTTATCTGCCAATTGATCCAAAAGATATCGGCAGAAGCTATGAAGCAGTTATCAGAGTTAATTCTCAATCTGGTAAGGGCGGCGTTGCATATGTTATGAAGAGCGAGCATCAATTAGATCTTCCTAGAAGGCTACAAATCGAATTTAGCCATGTGATTCAATCTCATACCGAAGACCAAGGTGGCGAGGTATTTCCAGATCAGATGTGGAAGATATTTGTTGATGAGTATCTGCCAAGTGAAGATAATAGGTGGGGAAGATTTAGATTCACATCTCTTAATCAAAGTAGCTCTGCTGGCAAAGATGTTGAGTTAAGTGTTGATCTTCTTGATAATCAAAAGCAGATAACGCTTAAGGGAAGTGGTAATGGCCCTATCTCTGCATTCTGTAATGTGATGCAGAGCTATGGAGTTGATATCCAAGTAGCTGATTACTATGAACATGCTATGAGCGCTGGCGGAGATGCAAGCGCTGCTGCCTACCTTGAGTGCAGCGTTAATGGGGGAACTTATTGGGGCGTTGGAATTGATCCATCAACGACCACCGCATCGCTAAAAGCGGTGATTTCTGCGGTCAATCGCGCACTTCGATAACTATCTGCTCTAAGTTGTGCTTGTGGCGCTCTATCGTGATGAGGCAGTTGTTATTAGAACCCAGAAGCTTGGGGAGGCAGATCGCATCGTTACCCTCTTTTCAAGGCAGCGCGGTCGTATAAGAGCTGTTGCAAAGGGAGTTAGAAGGACTAAATCAAAGTTTGGCGCAAGGCTTGAGCCAGCTAGCTATGTCGATATCCAGTTATACACCGGAAAGACTTTTGATGTTGTTACTCAAGTTGAAGCTATCGAAAATTATGGCGATGCTATCTCTGCTGATTATCAGAGGTGGACTATTGCCTCTGCGATTTTAGAAACTGCTGAGCGTTTTACAAATAATGAGGGAGAGCCAGCGCTCCAACAATTTCTCCTTCTAACTGGCGCACTTAAATCACTTGCTCATCAGAGCCATGATCCTTCACTAATTCTTGATGCCTATCTACTTCGATCACTGTCAATCGCTGGTTATGCCCCATCGATGACAATTTGCTCAAGGTGTGAAGCGCCAGGGCCACATAAATACTTCTCGCTAGTTGGCGGAGGATCAGTTTGTTTAGATTGTCGACCCTCTGCCTCAGCAACTCCAGCTCTTGAAACTCTTCAATTGATGTCTAATCTAGTAAGTGGAGATTGGAAGGCAGCGGAGCAGAGCGAGCTAAAAAATCGCAGGGAGGCATCTGGCTTAATTGCCGCATACCTGCAATGGCATCTGGAGCGAAACTTGCGCTCACTTCCCATGGTTGAGAGAGTAATCTTGTGAAGGCGCCAAAAGTTGCTAAGGAAAAAATTCCTCACCATATTGCTCTTGTTATGGATGGCAATGGCAGATGGGCAAAAGCGCGCGGCCTTGCCAGAACAAAGGGGCATGAAGCTGGAGAGGCTGCCTTATTTGATGTAGTCCAAGGGGCAATTGAAATTGGAGTAAAAGAGCTCTCAGCCTTTGCTTTCTCAACAGAGAATTGGCGGAGATCTCCGGATGAGGTGAAATTCTTAATGGGCTTTAATCGCGATGTTATTAGGCGCAGGCGAGATCAGATGAATGAGATGGGGGTGAGGATTCGCTGGGTTGGCGCACCAAAGCGGCTATGGAAGTCGGTAATTGAAGAACTTGAGATTGCTCAGGAGCTGACTAAGAAAAATAAAGTTTTAACCTTAAATATGTGTGTTAATTATGGGGGAAGAGCAGAGATTGCATCTGCAGCCCAAGAGATAGCAAGAGATGTAGCAAAGAAGAAAATCAAAGCAGATCAGATAAATGAGCGTCTCTTTTCTAAATATCTAGATGAGCCAGGAATGAGTGATGTAGATCTATTCTTAAGATCTTCAGGTGAGCAGAGAACATCAAACTTTTTAATCTGGCAGTCGGCTTATGCTGAGCTAGTCTTTATGGATGTGCTCTGGCCCGATGTGACTAGGCAGACGCTCTGGCAGGCAATAGAGATTTATTCAAAACGTGATCGCCGATTTGGAAAGGCTTGATATGAGTAAAAGTAATGTGCAATTCTGGTTTGACCCAATCTGTCCTTGGGCATTTATGACATCGCGCTGGCTATTAGAAGTTGAGAAGATAAGAGATATTTCCATCACCTGGAATCTATTTAGCCTAGCCCATCTAAATAAAGATAAAGAGCTAGCGCCGGAATATAAAGCAAGGCTCATTCGCTCCTGGCAGACAACAAGAGTTATTGCTGCTGCGCAAGAGAAAAAAGGGAAGGAGATAACACTTCCGCTCTATAGCGCTATCTCATCAAGAATTCACTTAAAGAAAATGGATGTAGGCCAGGATTTATTTACCCAAGCTCTTAAAGAAGTTGGCGCAGATGAAAATCTAGCTAGCGCAGAGAGTGATTCAAGCTTTGATAAAGCAATTATTGCTAGCCATGAGGCAGGAATAGCACTAGTTGGAAGTGATGTGGGGACTCCAATTATCGCCAAAGAGGGAACGGCATTTTTTGGTCCAGTAATTTCTCCTGCTCCAAAGGGAGAAGAAGCTGGAAAGTTATGGGATGGAGTATTACTTGCAGCAAGCTATCCAGGATTTTTTGAAATTAAGAGAAGCAGAAGCGTTGGTCCAATCTTTGATTAGAGGTTAAAAACTCATTTATCTGAGTTCAGCAGGGTAAATATCAACCAAATTCTCTTAACTCTCTAGGCAGGCAGATTGGCAGGGGTGGGGGCAGTTAATAGCGCCCCACAATCTGCGCAACTTGCATTATCTAGCAAATACATCTCAATCTCATAGTTCTCAGGATTAAATGATGCAGTTATATTTATTAAAGTGCTCTCGCAATATGGGCATATTGGCGTGGGAATCCCACGTATATCACCCATTCTCTTCTTCATCATGATCTTCTTCATCGCCATGTTCATCGCCATGGTCATCGCCATGTTCATCGCCATGTTCATCACCATGTTCAATTCCAGATTCGTGGCCATGAACATGCACAGCTTCTAACTGACTAACTAAGCCCCACATAATGAGAACACCAACAATTGTTGACACTAGCGTCCAGCGAGAATTATGACGAGCATGTGCCTCGGGCAAGATATGACTTGTTGCAAGATAGATGAGAATTCCAGAGAAAGTAGCTAGATAGAGAGCAGTAAAATCTTCGCTCAGTGCCAAACTCGAACCAACAGCAGCTCCGCTTATGCGGGCGATTGAGTCAACACCAATTAGCCAGATGCCTTTTCGTGTCCACTTACCACTCTTGATAAGAAGCGAGACAGTGTTTAATCCATCGCTGAAGGCATGAACAAGGAGAGCTACAAAGACCGCAATCCCAAGTTTTTCATCGATAGTAAAGGCAACTCCAAGTGCTAAGCCATCAAGAAATACATGGCCAGCCATCGCAAAAGCTCCAAGGCCTCCTGCGACATTTACGCGATGCTTATGGTCATCGCTGAAATCAGATTCTGCGGGTTCATGAGTTCCAAAGAACTTCTCATATAGATGTAAAAGTAAAAAGCCACCAACAAGAGCTACTGAGACTGCAGGAGCTCCAAGAAGTGTTGCGGAAGACATTTCAAAGACTTCAGGTAGGAGATCAAAGGCGACAAGGCCTAGAAGAAGTCCGGCGGCAAGGCCAAGAACTAGATGGAGGCGATCTTTAGCCTTTAGTGCAAGGAGTCCGCCAGCTGCTGTTGCTAAAGCGGTTGCAGCGGCAAGAAGGATAGGTAGGTTCATGGGGCAGAAGTTAGCACAAATGAGAATCATTTTCATTAAGGGGGTTAAGGGATTTAAGCGTGTCTCGGGGGGTAAAATTTGGATCCTGCGCCCAGCTTCCTTTGTGAACTGCGACCGGTGCGCACCGCCTGCAGCCAGCCGGATGGAGATCACCATGGCAGATCGTCTTGAAGTAATTGTTAGCCTGGCCAAGAGGCGCGGCTTTGTCTATCCCTCATCTGAAATCTATGGCGGACTTCGCGCCTCATGGGATTACGGCCCACTTGGGGTTGAATTAAAAAATAACGTTAAGCGCCAATGGTGGAAATCAATGGTGACAGGACGTGAGGATGTTGTTGGTCTTGATTCCTGCGTCATATTAGCTAAAGAAGTTTGGGAAGCATCAGGCCATGTTGAGACCTTTAGCGATCCGCTAACTGAGTGCACCGAGTGCCATAAACGATATCGCGCTGATCATCTAGAAGAAGCTTATGAAGCAAAGCATGGAAAGAAGCCAACATCTTTATCTGAAATCAACTGTCCGCATTGTGGCAATAAGGGAAAGTTCACCGTTCCAAAACAATTCTCAGGACTACTAAAAACTTATCTGGGTCCAGTTGAAGATGAATCTGGTCTTGCATACCTAAGACCTGAGACTGCTCAAGGAATTTTTATTAACTTTGATAATGTGGCAACAACTTCTCGAAAGAAACCTCCATTTGGAATTGGCCAGATTGGAAAATCCTTTAGAAATGAAATTACTCCAGGAAACTTTATCTTCCGCACTAGAGAGTTTGAACAGATGGAGATGGAGTTCTTTGTTGCCCCGGGAAGTGATGAAGAGTGGCATAAAAATGGATTGATACCAGACTTGCTTGGTATGTTGATTTAGGAATTAATCCGCAGCGTCTGCGCTTATTTGAACACCCTAAAGAGAAACTCTCCCATTACTCAAAGAGAACTGTTGATATTGAATATAACTTTGAATTTGCTGGAACTGAGTGGGGAGAGCTTGAGGGAATTGCCAATCGAACCGACTTTGATCTAAAGGCCCACTCTGAAAAGTCAGGCAAAGATCTCTCATTCTTTGACCAAGAGAAGAATGAACGCTGGTTTCCCTATGTTATTGAGCCTGCAGCAGGCGTTGATCGCTGCGCTCTAACCTTCTTAATGGATGCCTATAGCGAGGATGAGGCGCCTAATTCCAAGGGGGAGATGGAGAAGAGAGTGGTTCTGCGTCTTGATTATCGACTAGCTCCAGTAAAGGTTGCAGTTCTTCCGCTATCTAGAAATGCAGACCTCTCACCTAAGGCAAGAGATTTAGCTGCAGCGCTTCGCAAGAATTGGAGCGTTGACTTTGATGATGCTGGAGCAATTGGAAGGAGATATCGCAGACAAGATGAGATCGGTACTCCATATGCAATTACTGTTGACTTTGATACTTTAAATGACAACGCGGTAACAATTAGAGAGCGTGATTCAATGAAGCAGGAACGAATTAGTATTGATCAGGTTGAGGCATGGTTAGCCCCACGGCTACTGGGCTGCTAGATCTAAAGCCGCTTCATCTTCCAATTCGTGGTGGCGGTTTAGATTTAACTACGCCAGTTGTTCTTGCTCCAATGGCTGGCATTACCAATGCTGCTTTTCGATTGCTTTGCCGGGAACAAGGCGCTGCACTCTTTGTCTCAGAGATGGTTACCGCAAGAGCCTTAATTGAAGGTAACAATGAAACTTTAAGAATGATTACGCCAGGAGTTGGTGAGCATCCTCGCTCTATTCAGCTCTATGCCACAACTGCAGAGGATTTATCACG
>JAURJF010000026.1 GCA_030832365.1 Candidatus Nanopelagicales bacterium | reverse complement strand
GGTAGTAGAGCTGAATCAAGAAGAGGCTCGAAACCTTGCTGATGTCTTGAATATGTCAATTTCCCTTCTTAAGAAATGAACCTACCGCTTCCGAAACTCGGAACGGTAAAACTTCCGGGGGAAATCTCGGAGAAATTCTTCAAAGGCTTTACTCATATTGCCCTTGCTATAAAAGCAAAAGATTCAAAAGAATTACCTGAGATAGAAATTGTTTTAAGCAAAAAAATAATTAAAAGTATTGAGAAAATCTACTCAATCTCATTTACTGATGAAATAAAGAAGAATGGCAGCGCTGTTACTGGCAAAGCCGGAGAAGTTATTGATATTCCAGTATTGCAGGAAAGCGGAGAAGTAGTACATATCCTTCTTGTTGGAGTTGGTGAATCAAGTAATTCTCATATTAGAAGAGCATCTGCTGCTATTGGGCGGAAGGTAAAAGCCAGTAAATCCTCAGTACTTTCTTTCTTAGTTGAGAGCGATAGCGATGCTCAACTTCACTTTATCTCCTCTACCCTCGCTACTTATATTTGGAGCCAGAAGAGTGGAACAAAGAGCCTAACTCCAGAGATCACGCTAGTAGGTGACTTTGCTAAAGTATTAGAGCGTTCAAAGGTGCTAGTTAAATCAACTTGGAAGGCGCGCGATTTAATACAAACTCCCTCCAACATTAAAAACCCAGTTTGGATGGCGGCTCAGGCAAAATTACTAGCAAAGGACTCTACGCTCTCTCTAAAGATTAAATCAGGACGCCAATTGGCAGAGTTTGGCGGGCTTAGTGCTATTGGTAATTCCAGCGTAAAAAATCCTCCAAGATTTGTTGAGTTAAGTTACAAGCCAAAGGGATCAAAGAAAGCGCCACATGTGGTCTTAGTCGGTAAGGGAATCACCTTTGATACGGGAGGCGTTTCTCTAAAGCGCCCTTATGAATCGATGGCTCCAATGAAAAGTGATATGGCTGGGGCAGCTGTTGTGTTAATGGCAACAATTGCAGCTGCTGAATTGAAATTAAATGTTCGAATCACAGCGCTACTGATGCTTGCTGAGAACTCTCTTTCAGGCACATCAACTCGCCCATCTGATGTAATCACTCATTATGGTGGAACCACAGTTGAGGTAATCAACACTGATGCTGAAGGAAGATTAGTGCTGGCAGATGGCCTTGCTTATGCTGATAAGAATCTAGACCCAGATTATTTGATTGATGTAGCAACTCTAACTGGGGCTGCAACTCTAGGACTTAGCCGCTATTACGGAGCGATGTATACAAGAGATAACAAACTTGCTCGAAAACTCTCTGACATTGGTGATTACACAGGAGATCAAATCTGGCATATGCCTTTAATTGATGATTATTCAGTGGCCCTAGAGAGCCATATCGCAGACTTTAATCACACCGCCGATAAGTTTAAGTTTCAAGGCGGCTCAGTTACTGCTGCGCTATTTCTAGAGAACTTTGTTGGCAAGCGCAAGTGGGTTCATCTAGATATTGCTGGCCCTGCCAGATCTGAAGTTGATGCAGGAGAAAATGTAAAAGGTGGAACCGGATACGGAGTTCGCCTTCTCACCCAGTGGCTAGCTACGCTGTGATGTCAGGGATCGGGGATAAGGGATTTACAGAGAAGTTATTCCCTGAACGCGGAGATATGCGGGCATTTTCAAATACATTTATTCCAGAGACAGAGATTATTCAAAAAGCTAGAAGTAGAGGGCAAGAAATTGGCACCTACGATGCCACTCCAGCAGTTGGATCTCTTCTTCGTTATCTCACCCATTTAATAGGAGCTAGTTCAATAGTTGAAATCGGAACTGGGGCTGGAGTCAGTGGTTTATGGATTTTCCAAGCGATGAGCCCAAAGGGGCTATTAACATCAATTGATGATGAAGTTGAAAATGCTAAGTTGGCTAAGCAAGCTTTTGATGAGGCTGGGATAAATTCCTCACGCTATCGCTTAATTACTGGGAACTCTCGAGAAATTGTAGGAAAGCTAGCCGATAGCCTTTATGACATATTTATTATGCGAAAGAGCGCAGATTTACTCGATGGAGTAGAGAATGCTCATCGCTCACTTCGCCCAGGTGGAGTATTGGTCATTGATCGAGCACTTCTTTCAGGAAAGGTTGCTGATCCAACGCAGCGAAATGAAGATAGCGTTGCCTATCGAGAAGTTATTAAGGTGATTAAGGACTCATCGACGCTCTGGCTTCCAATGTTGCTGCCAGTTGGCGATGGCGTAATGGTTGCGACGAAGATTTAATTAAAGAATAGGATAGGTGCATGTTCGGCATTGGAATGGGCGAGTTTCTAGGATTAGTAATCCTAGGCTTGTTTCTAGTTGGCCCAGATAAATTACCTGAAGCAGCAAAGGATTTTGCCAGATTTATTCATAAGGTTCGTAACTTCACAACTTATGCCTCACGTGAGTTAAAAGAAAACTTAGGACCTGGATTTGAAGATTTGCAAGTTAGTGATTTAAGTCCAAAGAAGTTGGCCCAGAAGGTATTAGGAAATGCGCTAGATGATGTTAAGCCACTAGCAAATGACCTTAAGAGCCAGGCTAAGGCGAGCAAAAAGGTAATAGATGAGGCAGCTAAAATAGATCCAGATCTACTATGAGCCTTTCAAGAGATGAAGTAATAAGTCAGATTCATAACGCGCTCGCAACTGTTTCTGACCCCGAGCTTCACAGGCCACTTCCAGATCTAGGAATGGTTGAAAGTGTTGATTTCGATGGCGGGCAAGCAAATATCAAGATATTACTAACTATCTCAGGATGTCCTATGCGAGATAAGTTAAAGAGCGATGTTACTAGCGCTGTCTCTAAAGTAGCTGGAGTTGAAAGAGTTGAACTTGAATTTGGGGTAATGAATGAAGCTCAGAGAGATAACGTTAAAAAGCTTCTTCGGGGCGGGCGAGAGAAGTTCATTCCATTTGCTCAACCCGATTCCTTAACTAGAGTCTGGGCTATTTCCTCTGGTAAGGGCGGCGTTGGAAAGTCATCAGTAACAGTAAATCTTGCAGCAGCGCTTAGTAAGCGCGGCTTTAAAGTAGGAGTACTAGATGCTGATGTCTATGGACACTCAATTCCAAGGCTTTTAGGTATTGAAGGGCAGAGGCCAACAGCTATCGATCAGACATTCATTCCAGTTGAAACCAATGGAATTAAGGTAGTTTCAATTGAGATGTTCAAACCAGATCGCGCAGATCCGGTTGCTTATCGCGGCCCGCTGCTTCATAGAGTTTTAGAACAGCTCTTAAGTGATGCATATTGGGGAGATTTAGATTTCTTACTCCTTGACCTGCCTCCAGGGACAGGGGATATTGCAATATCTCTTGGTCAATTAATTCCAGCATCAGAAATTATTGTGGTGACCACTCCACAGATTGCAGCTGCCGAAGTCGCCGAGCGAGCAGGGCGAATTGCTCATCAATTAAAGCAACATGTAATTGGAGTAATTGAGAATATGTCTACCTACACAGATCCTGTAAGTGGCGCTCAGGTAGCCCTCTTTGGTCAAGGTGGAGGGCAAGAAACTGCAAAGAGATTGAGTCAACTTGTTGGAGTAGATGTCCCGCTACTTGCTCAAATTTCATTTGATATCAAGCTACGTGAAGGTGGAGATGAAGGATCACCAATAGTATTTAGAGATCCAGAATCAGATGCTGCTAAGGGCTTTTTTGCAATTGTTGATCAGTTAACAAAGCGAAAGAAATCTCTAGTTGGCGTTCCGCTGGGGGTCTCTACATAACTGCCGTGCAAAACCAAAACCACACCCAGATGCCCAGTGGTCGTGATATTCCATTATTACTTCTCGGAGTAATTGGAATTGGAACCTCTGGCCCAGTAATTGCCTTGAGCGCGATGCCAATTATCACTCTAATTTTCTGGCGAAACCTTGGAGGAGCGCTAATCATGGCGCCCTTTGCTTTGAGAAATGGTCAGTGGCTAAAGAGTGAAAATCGTCGAGGTCTTGCATGGTCAATGGCGGCAGGATTTGTTCTAGCGCTTCACTTTATTGGATTTTTCATAGCAATGAGATACACCACGGTGGCAGCAGGAACTGCCCTTACCGCTCTTCAACCAATCTTTGCTGCCTACTTTGTTAAAAAACTTGGCGGCCATATTCCAAGGCGAGCTTGGATTGGAATGGTCATTAGTTTTATCGGAGTTTTAATCATTACTGGAGTTGATTTTCAGATTTCAACTAGAGCTTTCATTGGAGATATAGCGGCAATTATCTGCGCTGCACTTGCTGCCCTATATGTTCTACTCGGCTCCAAAGCGCAACAAACCCTAGCAACTTCAACCTATACCACTCTATGTTATTTAACTTGCGCGCTAACTGCTCTTCCGATTGCACTAATTACTGGAGTGCAGCTCATTGGCTTTGAAGCTAAGCAATGGTGGTTATTACTTGCGCTAATTTTGGGAGCACAGATTCTTGGCCACACGATGTTTAATTTCTCACTCAAGAGAGTATCTCCAGCAATTGTTTCTTTAATAGTTTTCTTTGAAGTTCCAGTTGGCGCTCTTCTTGCCTTTTGGTGGCTTGATCAATTACCTCCACTTGGAACTGTTCCAGGGTTGATTCTTTTATTGGCAGGGTGTGCGATTTTTGTTATGCGTAGCAAGGATGGAGAAAAAGGGTAGCCTTACCCTCATGCTCATTGATTTACATACCCATACCAATGCAAGCGATGGGACTGATACCCCTTCTGGGTTAATCGACAAGGCAATTGCTGCAGGTATTGGGGTCTTAGCGCTAACAGATCATGACACTACTCGCGGCTGGCAGGAAGCATCTAGCGCTCTGCTTAATCATCCCTCTAAATCTCAAATGCAATTGGTATTGGGCTCAGAAATTTCTTGCCAAGATGAAGAGGGGCTCAGTATTCATATGCTTGGTCTGCTCTTTGATTCAAGCCATCAAGCACTCATTGATGAACTTGATAAGACAAGAGAGCATCGCCTATTTCGTATGGAGAAGATAATTACTCGCCTAAATGAAGCTGGAATTGAAATTAGCTTAGATGAGGTTTATGCCATGCGAACTGGAGATGCCACCCTAGGTCGGCCACATCTAGCTGATGCTTTAGTTGCTAAGGGCCATGTGGCATCTCGCCAAGAAGCATTTGAAACTTTCTTACATAATAAATCGAAATACTATGTAAATCATTATTCACCAACTCCAGAGGCTGCTATAAAGCTAATCAAGCAGGCTGGAGGTGTTGCAGTAATCGCTCATCCATTTGCTTCAAAGCGTGGCAAGACTCTTAAAATTGAAGCATTTGATCACTTAATTGCTGCTGGACTTGATGGAATTGAAGTTGATCACCCAGATCACTCAGATAGTGAGAAAGCTGAGCTGGTCTCCCTTGCAATTGCGCGGAATCTTGTTATTACTGGCTCAAGTGATTACCACGGCGATGGAAAATTAAATCGATTAGCGCAATTCACTACCAATCCTGAACAATGGGCCCATCTTGAATCAAAAGCTAATGAAAGAAGAGTTGTGAAGCGATGAGCGATATCAGCACCATTACATTTGGCTTGCAGGCATTTGTCACCTTGCTTGTGATTTTAGATCCGCCAGGTGCTACCCCAATATTTTTATCTGTCCTGGGGGATCGCACTCGTCGCCAGAGAACTCTTCTTGCCTGGCAAGCTGCCGGCACTTCGCTATTTGTTATTACTTTATTTGCTCTCTTTGGCCAATTTATTGTGGATTACCTTGAGATTTCTATGCCAGCTCTAAGAGGGGCTGGGGGGCTACTTCTTCTATTGGTCTCACTTGATTTACTAAAGGGAAGTGATTTTAGTGGCGGCGGAAAGATTCCAAAGAACTTGGCTTTAGTCCCACTTGGCACTCCACTACTGGCAGGCCCTGGAGCAATTGTGACAATCATGCTCTTTAGCCAAGAAGTTTCTAGCACCTCTATGACCTTTGCACTCTCACTTGCTGTACTTGGAGCTCATCTGATTATTGGTATAACTCTGATGTTCTCTCTTGGAATTGTGAAAATTATAAAAGAATCTGGAGTCGCTCTCCTTGCAAAGATTGCAGGTCTTCTAACTGCTGCAATTGCATTTGAGATGTTAATGACTGGAATTAAGGATCTCTTTGCCTCATGAGCTTAGGATTCTTTTCCCCTGATTCCATAACCTGGAGGGTTCACTCCGATCCTTCAATGTTTGTGGGAGGAATTAGAGCGTTGCTACAGCAAGCGCTCCATCCGGAGGCGATGGCAGGAGTGGCAGCGCACTCCAACTTCCGCGAAGATGCTTGGGGAAGACTTGAGAGAACTGGAGATTATGTAGCAACTCTTACCTTTGCTAGCAAGGAAAAGGCCGAGAAGTTAGCTGCCAGAGTTAGAGGTGTTCACGAGAAGTTAAAGCTTGATGATCAAAGGCTTCTGCTCTGGGTTCATATGGCGATGGTTGATTCATTCTTAGATACAGCGCTTCGCTCTGGCCTTGTTTTAAGTGAAAGAGAGCGCGATCAATATCTAGAGGAGATGGTGATCTTTGCTCGCTTAGTTGGTATTGATGAGGAGAAAGTGCCAAAAAGTGTTGCTCAATTAGATAAATACTTCATAGATATTAAGGATGAACTCTATGCCAGCGATGATGCCAAACGTGCTGCCTTGTTTATAGCCCTTCCTCCGCTTCCACCACTTCTTCGCTTTGGAACTCCAATCGCTCCGCTATGGGGAGGCATTACTTCAATTGCAGCAGCCTGCCTTCCTAAGTGGGCTAAGTCCTTATACGCCTGGCCAACACTTCCTGGCCAAGATGTTGCTACAAATATCGCACTTAGATCACTTCGAAGCGCTCTTCTTTTAGTTCCTGAAGGCTTAAGACAGACACCTGAAATGAAATTTGCATTTGCTCAAGTGGGCTTAGAGAAGTGAAAACTCTAGTAATTGCCAATAGCGCAGGGGGAGTGGGAAAGAGCACCTCCGCTCACTGTATAGCTGTAGCTGCTAGTGAGTATGGCAAAAAGGTTTTAGTAATTGATGCAGATCCATCAGCAGGTTTAACTTTTGCTTGCGGTATTGAAAATCCTAGAGTTAGTACTAAAGAGTTTCTATCTGGCCAGTTCTCAATTGATGCCTCAATAATTAAAAGCGGAGAGCGATTCTCAATCATTGCCTCATCTAGTCGCCTTCTTGCTATAGATATTGATCAAGCTATCTCTCCAGCAAAACTCATTGAGCTGCTAGCCAGCTTTGATTTAGTAATTATTGATACGCCAACGGGGGTATCAAGGATTACTACCTACTTTATGGCCAGCGCTGATCTAATTGTGCTTACTAGCACAACGGAAATTCTCTCTCTTCGAGGAGCGCTAAATAGTAAAGATTACGCGGAAAGCGCAGGCTATAGCGGGCAACTACAACTTTTAATTACTAAGGCAACTCAACTGCTTGATGATGAGTTTAAATCACTGATAGGTGAAGATTTTGCGCTCCTTGAACCAACAATTCGCTCCTCTTTGCAGGTATCTGCCTCGCAGAGCCAGGCTAAGAGCGTATTAACTCTCGATACAAAGAGTGAAGTTGCTGCAGACTACAGAGAAATTACCTATCTATTATTGGAAAAATTAGAACTCATCTAACTCAAGCTCCAGCAAATCCCACTCTTCGCTCAGCAATATCACCAATCTCAATTGAACTAATTTTTCCTGCAGGTACTACAAACTGTCGACCTCTAATATCAGTTAACGCTAAAGGGGCCGAGGAAGTTAGAGCTTTGTTGACCAGGGCTAGTACTTCATCACGATCAAGAGAAGTTTCTATCGTTAGCTCACGAAGCTGATCAGCTACCGATATGCGAACTTCTGATTTTGCAGATTCTGGCTTTCCACTCTTTTTTGTACTCATAGCCCTATCCTAAAGAGTTTTAGTAGATTTTGCTTCTTCATATTATTAAACACTTCTAGCTCTGTAAGGGAAAGCCTGAGATTCCCCGCCAGAGAAGATTGGTTACTAGAGATGTTGCTTCAGAGCGATTAATTTTTCCATCCTTTTCAAGCCAATGGCGGGCGGTAATTTGGGCGCAGCCTATTAATCCAATAGCCAGCACCATCGACTCCTCTTTTGGAAATCCAGTATCTAGTGAGATAACCGCGCTAACTGCTACTGCGCAGTCATAGGTCATGCGATCAAGCCTCTGTCTTACTTGAGGCTCTGCGCTCATATCACTTTCAAATAGGAGACGAAATGCCCCGCCTTCATCATCGATAAATTCAAAGTATGCAGCAACGGTAGCTTTGACTCGATTCTTATTCTCTTTATTTGAGGCGATAGCTTTCTGAATAGCAAAGACAAGTGAATCGATATGAACATCAAGAAGGGCTAGATAAAGGTCTAGTTTTGAGGGAAAGTGTTGATAGAGCACTGGCTTACTAACTCCGGCCCGCTCTGCAATTTCATCCATCGCAGCTGCGTGATAACCAGAGACGGTAAAGACCTCAAGGGCGGCGCTTAGTAGCAGGGCGCGTCGTTCATCGCGCGGAAGGCGAACCCGATTGTCAACTTTCTCGCTATTGCTCATCGGAGCCATGCTACGAGATTTGGCAAGATTTCACTAATAGAACTCGTGTAGCCTTCCGAACCAAGATGAGAAAACCACGCTTACTTCTAGTTCACGCCCATCCAGATGATGAGACTATAAACAATGGCGTAACTATGGCTAAGTATGTTGCTATGGGTTATGGCGTAACTCTTGTTACTTGCACCAGAGGTGAAGAGGGTGAGATTTTAGTTCCAGAGCTCCAACATCTTGCAAGTGGAAAAGAAGATGCTCTTGGTCCAGTTCGCGAAGTTGAATTAGCAAATGCGATGAAAGTCTTAGGAGTAGTTGATCATCGCTTCCTTGGCGCTTCAAGTAAATCATGGCGTGATAGTGGAATGATGGATTCAGAGCCAAATTCAAGAAAAGATAATTTCTGGAACGCTGATATTGATGAAGCAGCCGAATCTTTAGTTGAGGTAATACTTGAGATTAAACCTGATGTGATGGTGACCTACGATGAAATTGGCGGCTATGGACATCCTGATCACATTCAAGCCCATAGAGTGGCGATGCGAGCAAGTGAGATAGCAGGCCAGCGCGGTTGGCAGATTCAAAAGATCTATTGGAACACAATTCCGATATCAGTTATTGAACAGGGAATTGAGGCGATGAAGGGTAGTGGAAGTGATTTCTGGGGAGTGGAGAAGGCCGAAGATTTCCCTTTTGCTCAACCAGATAATTTAGTAACAACAGTAATTGATGGCCAAGAATTTGTTGATAAGAAGATGGAGGCGATGAGAGCTCATCCCACTCAAATCGCAGTAGATGGACCATTTTTTGCCCTCTCTGATAATTTAGGGTTTAAAGTTTGGGGAGAAGAGTTTTATCGCTTGGTCTTTGGAAAAGCTAGCGCTCCATTTAACCAAGAGGGGCGAGAGACTGATCTCTTCTCAGGAATTCAGCTATGAAGTTACTAATCAGCCTGCTCTTTGGAGCGTTAGTTGGGGTCTCTGGAACATTTCTTCATAATGCATATAGACCTTTTGGGCTAATAGTTTCATTACTGGCGCTACTTCTAGGACTTCGTTTGGTGAGAAATATGTATCTCTCTAAGTCATCTCTTTCCCTCTTTGCCTTTGGCTGGCTCTTTGTAATTGTTAGAGCATCAAGTCTTGGCAATGGAGGAGAAGTTCTAATTGAGGCTAATGCCTATGGCAATCTCTTTGTATTTGGGGGAGCAGCGCTAATCTCTTGGAGATTACTTAAAAGGATTTAAGTTCTAACTCTTCCAGCTCCAGCTCTGGCCAGATGGTGAGTCACTTACAGAGATACCAAGTAAGGCAAGTTGATCCCGTATCTGATCACTTAAGGCAAAGTCTTTGCTCGCCCTCGCGCTCTGTCTTGCCTCTAATAAGACTTTAGCTTCATCTGGAAGCTCTTTTATTGTCATCTGTTCAAGTAGTTTTAAGGCAAGAAGTGGTTCAAGTGCCTCTAATATCGCTGCCTTCTCTCCATCTGAAAATTTAATATCCTTTTCAAGAGATCTGAGCTTGAGCATCACTTGAGGGGTATCTAAATCTGCTTGGAAGTGAGCAAGAATTGCTAGGACAAATGAGCTAGCTGCATCTGAATAATCCTTGGGAGCCAATTTCCATTGTTGATACTTCGCTCTTAAACGTTGCAAGGTTGAGTGAGCTGCACTTATCGAGTTCCAAGATAAATCCATCTGAGATCGATAGCGATTTTCAAGGAAGCAGAAACGCAGTGCTAGAGGGTCAAATCCACGTGCGATCACATCAGAGAGTAGAACTACATTTCCTGAACTCTTTGACATCTTTCTTCCTTCAAATAAGAGATGCTCGCCGTGAAGCCAGGCGCTAACTGCTTCACCTTCTACTAAAGGATTTGATTGGGCTCTCTCGTTTTCATGATGGGGGAATCTAAGATCAATGCCACCAATATGTAGATCAACATGTCCTTGCAGATAATGAAGCGACATTGCAGAACATTCAATATGCCAGCCAGGAAATCCTGAGCCATAAGTTGTCTGCCAGATCATCTCTCTGCGATTGCCGGCAGCTTTCCAGAGGGCCCAATCAGCATGGAATCTCTTTGCTCCAGCTTCAATATATTCATAGTGATGCCCAGGCTTGAGCGCGTCTAGACGATTTCCACTTAACTGGCCATAACTATCAAACTTAGTGCTATCAAAATATATTGAGGAATCATCGCCTTGATAGGCAAGATTTAATTCAATTAATTTTTTGATGTGCTCAAGCATCATCTCGATGCACTCACTTGCTCTGGGATAGTTGTGAGCTGGGAGAATATTTAACTCTGCCAAGTCTTTATGAAACTTCTCTTCATACTCTCTTGCAATAGAGTAAGGATCACGCTTTTCAAGTTTTGATTGAGCCAACATTTTATCTTCTTCAAAATCTTCACTCATGTGGCCAACATCAGTAATGTTTTGCACTACCTTGACTTTAAAGCCAGAGAATTCCAATGTCCTACGGACTAGATCACTAAGCAAAAAAGTCCTTAGATTGCCAACATGAGCATCGCGATAGACAGTTGGTCCGCAGCAGTAGATCCTTACCGCTTTGCCATCGCTGGCAGTAATAGGCAGCACTTTTCGCTCTAAAGTGTCATAGATATATAGCCCATTATTTGGTTTTGGCTCGCGCTCCACCCCCTTATTTTGTAGGATTAGACCCTGCAATGTAAGCATCGCTTATGCCAATTCGGTGTTTATATCTTTTAGTTTTTTCCTCTGAAAGGAGTTTCAGGTGACATACATCATCGCCCTTCCCTGTGTAGATGTAATGGATAAATCTTGTATTGAAGAATGCCCAGTTGATTGCATCTATGAGGGCGATCGAATGATGTATATCCAACCTGATGAGTGTGTGGATTGCGGGGCATGTGAACCAGTTTGCCCAGTTGAGGCGATTTATTATGAAGATGATGTTCCAGCTCAATACAGTGAATATAAGGAAGTCAATGCCGAATTCTTTGACGAGCTAGGCTCACCTGGAGGAGCGGCAAAAGTTGGAAGAGTTGGCAAAGATCATCCAGTGCTTCTGCAGATTCAAAAAAAACCTGCAGGCGAGTAAGTAGGCAGAGATAAAACTCCCTGATTTTCCTTGGGATGCCCTTGCGCCATATGGGCAAAAAGCTCGAGCCCATAGCCAGGGAATCATTGATCTCTCCCAAGGCACTCCAGTTGATCCCACCCCAGATTTCATTCAAGAAGAGCTAAAAGCCGGTAGTAATTCACCAAGCTATCCATTAACTACTGGAAGCGCCTCGCTTCGAGAAGCGCTTAAGAAATATTGTATTGAAACCCTTGGTGCAAGTGGTGACTTTGATGTTCTACCAACAATTGGTTCAAAAGAATTAGTAGCGCTATTGGCATATATGTTGGAGGCTAAATCAGTTCTAATTCCAGAAATTGCCTATCCAACTTATAAAGTCGGAGCGCTATTGGCTAAGGCTGAAGTAATTGAAGTGGGAATTGATGCCAATACTTGGCCAAAGAGAGCTGATTTAGCCTGGATTAACTCACCATCGAATCCAACCGGTCGAGTTCATAGCAAAGAAGAACTTGAGGCCTGCCTTTCCTGGGTAAGAGAGTCTGGAGCAATCCTTGCAAGTGATGAGTGTTATCTGCCCTTTACCAATGGAATTAAAGCTCACTCTATTTTGGCAATTGCTAAGGGCGATAACACCTCACTCCTAGCGGTTCATTCACTCTCTAAGCGATCAAATATGGCGGGTTATAGAGGAGCATTTGTTGCTGGTGATTCTAAGTTGATAGCTCAATTACTAGAGATAAGAAAACATATGGGGATGATGCTTCCCCTTCCAATTCAGCGTTCAATGGCAATCGCCCTATCGGATCAGAGCCATGTTGATAAGCAAGCAGGGAGATATCAAGCAAGGCGAGGAGTGCTAGCTGAGGCTCTAGTTAAAGCAGGATTTAAAATTGAATTTTCAGAAGCTGGGCTCTATATCTGGTGTAGTAGAGATGAAAGTGATTGGGATAGATTAATTGATGATTTTAAGAAAGTTGTTAAGGAGAAAACTCAAAAAAATTTCCCACAAAATGTATACGAACAACTTTTTGGTGCA
>JAURJF010000025.1 GCA_030832365.1 Candidatus Nanopelagicales bacterium | reverse complement strand
ACTACCAACTGCGCTATCGCATCGATGATAACGGCGTTGCAGTTGCCTCCTCAGGCTGGGATCAAAGCGGCTGGATATTGATGGAGAATCACTCAATTCTTATTGTTAATCGCCATGATTTAACTCACCAGATTGAGTCAATCTAGCGATTAGTTAGTTGGTTCTTTCCTAGCTCGCTCAACTGATACCACCAAAACAACACCAATTAAGATGATTAGACCACCAATGGCGTAAGAACTAGTTATTTTCTCATTCAGAAATAGAGCTCCGAGCGCTACGGCAATTATCGGATTTACATAGGCATAAGTTGCAGTTAGTGAAACAGGGGCATTGGCAACTAGCCAGAGATATGCGGTATATGCCGCGATTGATCCGAAAATAATTAAGTAAACAAACCAGAGCCAGGACCAGCTAGTTGCATCAAGAAAATCACCAATTGACTCGCCTTTAATAAAACCTGCCACAGTTAAAGAGATTCCCCCGGCCAACATTTCGTAAGCAGTAAAGACAAGAGTATTTTTAGGAAGTGGAAACCTTGGAGCTAGGAATGTTCCAAGGGCCCAACCAATATTTCCCAGAAGTACCATCAACATAAAGAGAAAGAGCTTGAAATTACTTATCTCACTTACTGGAGTAATGCTTCCAGGCTTTAGGAGGAGGGCTACGCCAGCAAAACCAATCATTAGGCCTAGCCAAGAGACTTTAGCCAATCTCTCTCCAGAGATGGTACGAAAGATTGCTATCCATAATGGAAGAGCTGCAATTATTAACGCAACAATTCCTGAGGGCACATATTCTTGAGAAACAGATACAGTGCCGATTCCAAATCCTAGGAGTAGAAAGCCCATAACTAGTGAGCTCTTTAACTCTGCCTTGGGAATTTTTAACTCGCCAATCCCCTGTCGCAATGAAATTATTGCAGCAAGAAGCAACCCCGCAATTAAAAAGCGAATCCCCATTGCTAAAAGTGGTGGCATGCTCTCAATTACATAGGCAATTGCGAAGTAAGTAGATCCCCAAATCAAATAAACCGCCCAAAGCGAAGTCCAGGTCTTTGCAGAATTTGAGACTTCGGCTCGCTTATTCATCTCCACTCTGACACCCTAACTTCCATAGAATTAATATTTGACTATTTTCGCTTTGCAGATGCAAATGATTTGCAATAACCTTACCCTATGTCAAACTTAAAGCGCAGCGACAAATCCTTAAGGCAGCACTTAAAGTTCGAGAGAAACGAAATCCCCTCTTTAGTTGGCATTTTAGGAACAGTAATTGCCCTGCACGTAATTGGTTGGGGGCTATTTATCTACTACAACTCAGATCCTCAATATCAGGGATTAACCGATAGCAAAGGTGCTCTTGTTTATGCTGGAGCTGGAGCTTTGGCTTATTCATTTGGATTGCGCCACGCATTTGATGCCGACCACATTGCAGCAATTGATGACACCACACGCTTGATGTTAGCTAAAGGTAAGAGCCCTTTAGGGGTGGGTCTCTTTTTCTCCTTAGGCCACTCAACAGTTGTCTTAGCACTTTCAGTTCTAGTTGCATTTGCAGCTCAACGCGCGGCAAGATTCCAAGAGAATTTTGCTGAAACTGGTGGAATCATTGGAACTTCAGTTTCTGGTCTTTTTCTCTATCTAATTGGCATATTAAATTTAGTGATCTTGGTTGGGATTATTGGAGTTTGGAAGAAAGCTAAGACTGGCAAATTTTCGCATCAACATCTCGAAGAACTTTTAAATGACCGAGGACTTATGCGGCGAATCTTTAGAGGACGTTTCAAAAAAGGTTTTGATAAATCTCATCAAATCTATCCAGTTGGGGTTCTATTTGGACTCGGCTTTGATACCGCAACCGAGGTTGCGATTCTAGGTCTCTCAGCAACGGTTGCCATAGGAACTGTGGGTGGAGTCCTGCCACCACTTGCCATCATCGCCCTGCCAATAATCTTTGCTGCAGGCATGTCACTGATGGACGCCCTGGATGGAATATTTATGACTAAGGCTTATGGCTGGGCTTTTACCTCACCACTGCGGAAGATCTACTACAACATCACCACTACCTCTATTTCAATCTTTGTAGCTCTTGTGATTGGAACAATTCAAATAATCAATGTATTAGCTAGTAAGACTTCGATTGATAACTATGAGCCATTTACGACCATTGCAAATATTGAGCTTAGTGGAATTGGTTTCTTCATAGTCGCTAGTTTTGTTGCAGCTTGGCTTCTCTCAGTGCTTATCTGGCGCCTTGGCAAATATGAAAGCAGATACTCTTCAGGAATCGTTGAGACTGATCACTCACATTCAGATTTGAAGATTAAGGATTAATCCAAAAAGAAGTCTAAGAGAAAGTCTGTAGTTCCAGGAACAACAGAATATTTCTCTAGATCAGTAATTCCTTCAGATGCTAGAACTTCATCATCAACAAAGAAGTTTCCACTACAAGAAGCAGATTCACGATTTAAAATAATATAGGCAGCATCGGCCAGAATCTCAGGGGTGCGACAGGCGGCAGTATCAACTCCAGGAATCATTGCAAGTGCTGCAGTATCAATTGCTGTTCTCGGCCAGAGGGCGTTAACAGCTATCTTCTCTCGCTTAAACTCCTCGGCCATTCCAAGAACACACATACTCATTCCATATTTAGCCATTGTGTAGGCCACATGGTTTCTAAACCACTTTGCCTTCATTGAAAGCGGAGGCGAGAGAGTCAAGATGTGAGGATTTCGGCCAGCTTTAGCACTTTCTTGCAGATGGGGTAGGACTGCTTGAGAGGTTAAAAAAGTTCCTCGAACATTTACATCAAACATTAAATCAAATCTCTTAGCAGGGGTTTGCAGCGTGGGGGTGAGATTAATAGCGCTTGCATTGTTAATTAAGATATCAATGCCGCCAAACTCTTTCGCAGCTTGATCAACAGCTGCGCTTAACTGATTTTCATCCCTTAAGTCGCATTGAATAGCAAGGGCCGCTCCCCCAGCAGCTCTGATATCACTTGCTGCTGTGTGGATAGTTCCTGGAAGCTTTGGATTTGGTTCATTAGTTTTAGCAGCAATTGCAATCATTGCTCCGTCTTTTGCCGCCCTGATAGCGATGGCTAGCCCAATGCCTCTAGATCCGCCAGTAACAAAAATCTTCTTTCCTGCAAGACTCATCTACTTACCCTTCTTTGCTGCTAGTTTCATGAAGGCCTCTTGAGCCTCATCTGATTCAAGGGCCCGAAGAAAGAGCTCGCCTTCTGCCTGCATTACCACTTTAACTTTCTCATGGAGATCACTCTTTAATAGCGCTTTTGTCTGCAAGATTGCATTTGGCGGCTGGCTTGCAAGTTTTAGCGCAATTTTTCTAATTTCATCCTTTGGATTCTCAGCTATGCCTGCAATTAGACCCATCTCAACTGCTTGCACTGCGCTAAAAGGTTCTCCGGTGAGAAGAATTTGTGCAGCTTTTTGATATCCCACAAGTCTTGGAAATAGCAGGCTCGCCCCAGCTTCAGGAACAAGGCCTAAATTAACAAAGGGCATAGAAAAGTTCGTAGTCTCAGATGCAAGCGTGATATCGCAGTGAAGCAACATCGTTGTTCCAATACCAATTGCATTTCCTGAAACTGCGGCAAGGAGTGGCTTTGTAAAGTTGTGAATTTCTTGCAGGAAATTCCAAACAGGTGAGCCAGGCTCATGAGGTGGATCATTTAGAAAATCAAAGATGTCATTTCCAGCCGTGAAGTGTTTACCTTCATGAGTTATTACCACTGCTCGAATCCCAAAGTCGCCGTTTGCTTCCTTAAGCGCATCGGCGAGAAGTTGATACATTTCTCGGGTAATGGCATTCTGCTTTGCCACCCGATTCAGAGTTAAGGTAAGGACCTGCTCATCTAGGGATTTGAGGACTTCACTCATCCCTGAATCCTAACTCTTTAGTTCGCCGGCAATAAATGCTTTAGTTCTCTTTAGCGCCTCTTCATCTGAGTATTGCTCAGGAGGAGATTTCATAAAGTAGCTAGATGGCGAGAGAAGTGGTCCACCAATTCCTCTATCCATTGCAACCTTGGCGCAGCGAAGTGCATCAATAATGACTCCAGCCGAGTTTGGTGAATCCCAGACCTCTAGCTTGTATTCAATAGTTAGTGGAACATCGCCAAATGCCCGACCTTCGAGGCGAACAAAGGCCCACTTGCGATCATCTAGCCACTGCACATAATCAGATGGCCCAATATGAACATTGCCCTCTCCCATGTCGTAATCAAGCTGTGATGTAACTGATTGAGTTTTGGAGATCTTCTTTGACTCTAGGCGATCTCGCTCAAGCATGTTTTTAAAGTCCATATTTCCACCGACATTTAATTGATAGGTTCTATCGACTTTGACTCCGCGGTCTTGGAATAGCTTGGTTAGGACTCTATGGGTAATAGTTGCTCCAACTTGAGATTTAATATCATCGCCAACGATTGGAAGGCCGGCCTTTGTGAATTTATCGGCCCACTCAGGGGTTGAGGCGATAAATACTGGAAGTGCGTTGACAAAACCGCAGCCAGCATCAATTGCGCATTGGGCATAAAACTTTGTAGCAACCTCTGAGCCAACAGGCAGATAGCAGACTAGAACATCGACCTTGGCATCTTTAAGTTCCTTAACAACATCAACGGCTGGAGAGTCAGACTCAGTGATAGTTTCGCGATAGTAGCGACCAAGTCCATCATGGGTGACTCCTCTTAGAACCTTGATTCCTGATTGTGGAACATCAGAGAATTTGATGGTGTTGTTTTCACTAGCCCAGATAGCATCTGCAAGATCAAGGCCAACTTTCTTTTTATCAACATCAAAGGCAGCAACAAACTTCACATCACCTACGTGATATCCCCCGACAACTACATTCATCAGACCTGGAATCTCTTGATCCCTTGCCGCATCTCGGTAGTAATGCACCCCTTGCACTAGAGAATTGGCGCAATTACCAACTCCAACTATTGCTACGCGGATCTCTTTATCTGGGCTCACTAGTTTTTCCTTTCAGATCTGATCATTTGATCAAGCCAAGCAATTTCTCGCTCAGCAGTTTCAAGAGAGTGGCGGCGCCACTCCAGAAGATATTTATCAAGACCAACGGCTGACTTATCTAGATCAGCTTTTAAGATCTCAGCCTTCTCCTTAAGGCGGCGCTGGCGCCCCTCAAGAATTCTTAATCGATTTCGAGTTGAAGTTGGCCCAAAGAATGCGACGCTCACTTCAAAGTTATCGTCATCTAGGCCGAGCTCTCCTGCCCCTTGGGTTAATTCATCGAATTTAGAAATGCCTTTTTGGGTTATGGAGTAGACGATTCGAACTCTCTTGGACTTTCCACCCTTGGGAACTTCCAATTGGATGATTAGACCTGCATCAAGCATTCGCTTTAATTGCGGATAGAGAACAGAGAATGAGAGAGCTCTAAAGGGGCCAAATATGGCTGTGAGTCTCTTGCGGAGCTCATAACCATGAAGGGAGCTCTCCTTTAATAGGCCAAGAAGGGCAAACTCGAGCGATTCAGATCTAGATCTCATCTACCCCCCTATTTATATCGATTCGATATATCGAGTAGATAGTAAACCCTGCCAGGCGCCGCAGCGCAACTCTGACCCGCGAGAATTCCCAGGGTGTCGTTATAAAACTCTCAGGTTTGCGCGAGTCAGACTTATTAGTAGCAAATATCAGGCATATCCTTCTTTTTTAGAGTTCGCCCGCAACCTAAATATTGCCTACAGAACCACTGGGCGCTCTAGAAATGAGGACCTCTTAGATGAGTCTCTTCTCTTGGAAGCTACACGGAAATGGAAAAAGCATTGCCCCTGGCGAGGTCGTCTCGACAGATGAACGTTTAAGTTGGCCGCGCACCATTGGCGTTGGTTTCCAACATATTGCAGCAATGTTCGGAGCTACTTTCCTAGTTCCAATTCTTACGGGCCTACCCCCAACCACCACTCTTTTCTTCTCTGGTGTGGGAACAATCCTCTTCCTCATTATTACTCAAAATAAAGTCCCGAGTTATCTTGGATCATCTTTTGCATTCCTTGCTCCAATTGCCGCATCAGTTAAAAGTGACAGCATGGCAGTTGCCCTCGGCGGCGTAGTTGCAACCGGAGTCTTATTAGCTCTTGTTGGTCTAATTGCTCGCGCAGTTGGAACTGGCTGGATCAATTGGATGTTGCCTCCTGTAGTTACCGGAACAATCGTTATGGTCATCGGCCTAAACCTTGCTCCAGCCGCTAAAAATGGTTTAGCAAGTGGACCAGTTCTAGGAACTTTGACTCTGCTTGCAATCGCATCATTTGCAGCTTTCTCACGCGGCTTCATTGGGCGCATTTCAATATTCCTCGGAGTTGTTGTGGGATATCTGGTGGCATTTGTCATGGGAGATGTCAACACTGATGGAATCTCAGCGGCTAAATGGGTTGCTGCCCCAACTTTCACAACTCCTGAATTCAAAGTCAGCGCCATCATTCTCTTCATCCCAGTAGTTCTGGTGCTGATTGCTGAAAATGTTGGACATGTTAAAGCGGTATCAAATATGACTGGCAAAGATCTTGATGATCAGATGGGTAATGCCTTATTTGCTGATGGCGTTGCTACAACCCTTGCGGGCGCTGGCGGCGGCTCAGGAACCACCACTTATGCTGAAAATATCGGTGTAATGGCTGCCACTCGAGTTTATTCAACCGCGGCATATTGGATTGCAGCCTTTGGTGCAATCATCTTGTCAGTTTCACCAAAATTTGGCGCAGTTCTTAGCGCTATTCCTGGCGGAGTCTTAGGAGGAGCGCAAGTTGCTCTCTTTGGAATGATTGGAATTCTAGGAGCAAAAATTTGGATTGAATCAAAAGTGAATTTCACTGATTCCACCAATTTGCTCGTGGTTGCTACCGCAATCATTATAGGAATTGCTGATGTCTCCTGGACTAGTGGTGATTTCACATTTAATGGAATCATTAATGCAACTTTGGTTGCAATCGTTGGTTATCGCGTATTTCACAATATCTCCAAATCGCGTGGAACTAGCGTTTCATAAATCAGCAGTAAATTAGCTATCTAGCGTAGTTAATTGAGGCGCCTGGCTTAACTGCTAGGCGCCTCTTTCTTTATCCCTTTTTCTAGGCAAAAGTGTTGGATAATTCTCCGATGATCCTCGACTTCCCAGCTAGATATCCGGAATATCTAATTGCTGCGATGATCATTATTTTGGCCCCGGGGCCAAGTGTTCTCTTCATTATCGCTAGAGCTATTGCTTGGGGCAGAGCAACTGCGATTGCATCTGTTGCAGGAAATGTCACAGGCGCCTTTACTCTCTCACTTGCTGTGGCATTTGGCTTAGGTCCGATTCTGCAGGCAAGTGAGTTAGCTTTTATTGGAGTTCAACTTCTTGGCGGGCTCTATTTAATCTATCTAGGCCTTGATGCAATTAAACACTCAAGAATTCATGCCGACGATATGGTCAATCAAGGCGATATCAGACCTTCAAATATTCGATCCATAAAGGATGGCTTCTGGGTTGGAGCGTTAAATCCCAAGGGGCTTGTTTTCTTTGCCGCCATCTTGCCGCAATTTGTTGATAAGGGATCAGAGCAGGTAACCGAGCAGCTTGTAATTATGGGGGCGACTTTTGCCATTCTGGCTTTCTTCTCTGATGGCACTTGGGGCTTAATTGCCGGAACAGTTAGGCAGTGGCTAGCCACCTCCCCGCAGCGCTTGGTTCTCATGCGCCGTATTGGAGGGCTGGTAATGATCACCCTTGGAATATTTACCTTGACTTCAGCGCTCTAAGCGATGAAATGTCAGTGCCTCAAGGCAGAATCACGTCATGAGCAAAGCTAGAGAGTTTATAAGCCCGAGTGATTTAACTTTTTCTTGGAATGGATGCCATCGATGTCTATGGCTTAACTACAACCATGGCGTTAAGGCTCCATCATTTTTCCCATTAGTTGGAGAGCTCTCTGCGATGCAGGAGAAACACTTCAATGGCGCTAAGTCAAAAGATTTGCATCCAGAAATTAAGTCAGGCAAAGTCTTAGATCGCGGTGGCTGGGTTAAATCAATGCCAATTACCTATAACTCAAATCCTTCTCCCTATGCCATAAGAGGAAAATACGACTTACTGATGGAATTTGAAGATGGCACCTATGGCGTAGTTGATTGCAAATTCCAGGGAAAAAACAACGATAAGAGTGATTTTTACTCACCTCAACTTGAAGCCTATGCCTTTGCGCTAGAAAATCCCCTCCAAGGAGAGCCAAAACAGATCTCAGTTCTAGGGCTTCTTGTCTGGTCGCCTGAAAATCCTGAAGGCAATCCTGAATCTGGCTTCAGCCTTAACTTAAGTAGCGCTTGGTATCCAATTACTAGAAATCCAGTTGGACTAGCAGAGCGGCTACAAGATTTCATTCAGGTAATTAGCGGCGAAGTTCCAAGCGCTGATTCAACTTGTGATACTTGCAAATTCATTACTACTCGTCGAGAGATCTTTGGGCAGGAGTAATTACTCCTGGCTCTCTTTCCTCTCGCGTCGCCTCTGCTCATCGAGGGCTTCTTTAGCTTGCGAGGCATAGATATCAACATATTCCTGACCTGAGAGCTCCTGCAGTTTCTTCATCAAGGAATCTGTTGCCTTCCTTAACTCCTCAGGATCATTTGATTTCTCTGGAGTTGGAAAGTAGATCGGCTCACCAAAGACCATCTTTACTCGCATAATCTTTGGAACTACTTTTCCAGTTGGTTGAATCTCTGCAGTGTGAAACATCGCTACCGGAACAATAGGAGCGCCGCTCTCCATAGCAAGTCTTGCTATTCCAGTTCTTCCTCGATAGAGCCGGCCATCTGGAGATCTAGTTCCTTCCGGATAGATACCAAGGCAGCCGCTCTCTGCAAGAACTGAGAGGCCAGTAAGAAGCGCTGCCTCGCTTCTAGATCCTCCAGCTCGATCAACTGAGACTTGGCCAAGTGCGATAAAGGTCAACTTCTTCACTAGCCCCTTAAGCCCCGGAGATGTGAAGTATTCACTCTTGGCAAGAAAGGTTACTTTTCTTGGAATTACAAGTGGCATAAAGATTGAATCGCTAAAGGAGAGATGATTTGAAGCAATAATTACTGGTCCGGTTGAAGGAACAAATCGAAGCCCTGAAACCTTTGGTCTAAAGAGCAGGGTAAGCACGGGAAGCAGAAAAGACTTAAGAAGGCCATATGCGATCTTGTCGCCAGCAACCATTGCTTCAACTTTATTCTTTTTTCTCCGTAGAGCCATGGCCCTAATTTAGAGCCTTTTGCCCCTCTTATGACACTATGCGTGTCGTGAGCGTAATTCCTAACCCGCAAGCTTTTTATCTGCCCAGCGGACCCGTTGCAGTTTTGATGATCCATGGATTTAATGGATCTCCTGCATCTATTAGACCTTGGGCGCAAGGGCTTGCAGATCTCGGTTTTAGCGTATTGGCTCCCTGCCTTCCAGGCCATGGCACAACTTGGGAAGATATGAATAACACCACCTGGCAGCAATGGTATGAAAAAGTAGATCAAGAATTTACTAAGTTAAAGCAGCGACATGAGCACGTATTTGTCGCTGGATTCTCTATGGGAGGAGCGCTCTCACTTCGCCTTGCAAGTATTAGAGGATCTGAGATTGAAGGTTTAATTCTGATTAACCCTGCGATAAAAGATACCAGGCTTAGAGTAAAGCTTGTTCCGCTATTAAAGTATTTGGTTGGATCAATTAAAGGTAGTAGAAGTGATGTTGCAGCCCCTAATCCCCCGCGCCATAGCTATTTAAGGACTCCCCTAAAAGCATTTGATTCACTGCAAAAACTCTGGGCTTTAGTTCGACAAGATCTATATCTAGTCGATCTTCCGCTAATGGTTGGCTACTCAATCAATGATCATGTAGTAGATCCTTCCAACTCTGAACTCATTATCGATAATGTCTCATCGGTTGATATAAGAGAAGTAGTCTTTGAGAGATCTTTTCATAATGTTGCACTTGATTATGACCTTAATATCTTGATTGAAGAGAGCCACGCCTTTATTCGCGATGTTTTAAGCGGAGAAGTTGAGAGAAATGATAGAGATAGCCTGGAGGCTCAGTTTGAATCTATTGTTTCAGGACTCTCACTTGATGAATCAGCTCCCACAACTTTTCTTGATGAGCTAGAACAGCTAGATGCTATTGAGAAATATCCTGGAGATAATAAAGAGCTGCCGCAGCTAAGTAGTATTCAAAGGGCAGCTCTTCTAGGAGTAATTGGTGGACCGATCTACATAATTGCAGTACAGATTCTTGGTCTAGATCTTCTTGGCCTTGGTCCTTGGCCTGGAGGATTTGCCCTAGTTGCTGGAATTTTTGCTTTCTTCTATCAAATAAAGCCAGATGCAGATGAGAGTGGAGATGGATCTGCGATATGAGTGAGAATTTTCGTTGGGGAATTATAGGAACAGGGGGCATCGCTAGAGCTTTTGCTAAAGATCTTACCTTTACTAGCGGGCATGAAGTAAGCGCTGTTGGTTCTCGCTTTCTGGATAAGGCAGTAGATTTCAGTAAAGAACATGGCGGGAGCGCCTATGGCAGCTATGAAGAGTTAGTTGCAAGTGATGTTGATGCTATTTATATTGCAACGCCCCATCCAATGCATGAACCAAATACTCTCCTTGCGCTAAATGCTGGTAAAGCTGTTCTCTGCGAGAAACCTTTTGCGGTTAATGCCGCCCAATCAGCCAGGATGATTGCACTCGCAAAGCAAAAGGAACTGCTCTTGGTTGAAGCGATGTGGTCTCGCTTCTTGCCACATTATCGATTGATACGGCAGTTAATCGCCGGCGGCGAGCTAGGTGAAATCATCTCTATATCTGCCGATCACGGCCAATTTCTTCCGCTGCCAAAACATTATCGACTCCATGCTCCAGAGCTTGCAGGTGGCGCGCTTCTCGATCTTGGGGTCTATCCCATCTCGCTTGCACATTTCATTCTAGGAAAACCTAGTGAAATTCAAGTTACTGCCGAACTTACAGAGACTGGAGTTGATGGCCATTGTTCAATCTTTTTTGATTATCCAAGCGGCGCTGTGGCTAATTTATCTTGCACCATGCTGGTTAAGACTCCATGCGTGGCAGAGATCATTGGAAGCAAAGCGCGAATAGAAATTGATAGCACTTTCTATAACCCAGCAAGTATGCGCTTAATAAAGAGTAATGGTGAGGTAATTGAATATCCTAGAAATTATGAAGGTCATGGTCTGCGCGAGCAGGCAATTGAATTTGCAAGGCTCTATAGAGCGGGAGCAAAGGAATCAGATCTAATTACCCATCAAGATAGCCAGGAGATTATGGAGATTATGGATCAGATAAGAAGTGAGATTGGCGTTAAATACCCTTTTGAGTAGTTCTAATTTCTAGCTAGATCTGCAACTCCAACAAGACCAGCATCATTTCCTAAAACCGCTGGAACAATAACTGGAGCAGGTCGCTTGCCAGTAAAAGGAATCAAATCATTCATCGCTTGTCTTGTGGGATTTAAAAGAATATCTCCTGCATCAATTACTCCCCCGCCGATAATGAATGCCTCTGGATCAAGGGATGCAACAAGAGATGCACATAGAGCCCCTAGCCACTGGCCAGTGGTGTTAAAGGCAGCAATTGCCACGCTATCGCCATCTCTTGCAGCATCGTTTAAATGGTTGCCAGTTAGCCCATCAATACTTGAATCACCTCTAGCTAATAGGTTTCTAGCTAAATCTGGTGAGGCAGCTATAGCTTCGCGAGCATGGCGTAGAAGTGCATTTCCTGAGACATATTGCTCAAAGCATCCTCTAATGCCACAGCCACATAGATGTCCGTTTGGAACAGCTCTTGTGTGGCCAAACTCTGCCCCAATTCCATATGCACCGCGATAGAGCTGATCATCAACAATTAAACCGCCACCTAAACCAGTTCCAACAGTTAGCATAATTACGGTGTGAAAATCTCTACCTGCACCAAACTTCTTCTCACCCCATGCTGCGCTATTTGCATCATTTTCTAAAACAACTCTCCTGCCAATTTGCTTCTCTAGCTGATTTGTAAGGTCAACGCCATTCCAACCAGCGATATTTGGAGTAGCAAGCATTGTCTTGCGATCTGATGAGATAAATCCTGCAGCGCTTACACCAACAGCTGAAACGTCAAACTCTGAAATTAACTCTAAAGCTAGCTCTGCAATCGTGCCGGTTAGAGCTTGGCCCCCTTGAGGTGGAGTCTGCCTACGAGCGCTCTTTACTATCTTGCCGGAGGAGTCAACGACTCCACCAAGAACTTTGGTACCACCAACATCGATACCAAGGGCTAGAGACATTTATCCTTCGAGTTTCTGCTTTAACTCAGAGAGAGATTGCTCAATAGTTGTTTTTTCAACTTTACGTCTCATCAAATCAGGAACTGGCATACTTAATGCGGTAGTCAGTGAATAGGTAACGGTTACTGAATCATCGCCATTATCTTTAATCTCATACTTACCATCCATCTGAGTCATCAGATCTGCCTCTTCAAGTGAGAAAGAGATTTCACCAGGAGCCTTGCTCCAGTCATAAACCAGAGTTGGACGATCCTTTAGAACTCCGGCTTCGACTTTAAGAGTTAGTCTTGTGGGGCGAGATGAGGAGTCTCGCTCCAAGACCTCGACAGTCTTAATTGCACTTGACCAGCTGGGATAGCCCTCAAGATTGAAGAGAATTTCGCGTACCTGCTCGATTGGAGCCTGGATTTGGGTTGAGTGAGATGAGATATCGGCCATGGGCAGAGGCTACCTCTTCCCGTTACCTACCAGTAACCGCTAATTTTGCCCCCATGAGCGAATACTTCATTCCGGCCCTAGAGCCAAAAGCAACCCAAGGAAACCTAACTAACTTAGTAGCTGAGAGAGCCTGGTTTGAACCAGAGCGAATCTTGGTCTCGCGTCCACTCGGTGATGGTTGGCAGCCAGTGAGCGCTCGTGAATTTGAAGCAGAGATT